>CAZJTM010000004.1:0-77941 GCA_964548925.1 uncultured Verrucomicrobiota bacterium
TCATCCTATCACGCTCGGCGCGTCAGAATAGAGGGTCGCCCCAACACCGCTTACTGGTGGACGACAGTCTCGTCGAATCCACCGAAACGGTGGCACCCCGGATCCCGTATGTTCCCAGCTACGTGGTTAACCCTAATGCGAGGGAGCTGCCGCTGTACATCTGGGACAATGACACCCCGTAAGAGCAGTGGGTTCAACGGCTCGGCAGATTCTCCCCTTGGCGGGGCGTGTTCGTAAAAGACGCCCCGCCTCAAAGTGTCTTTTTCAACGGCCACGTCCTACCGAACCTCCTCGATCATTCGTCCGTTGAGCAACCGATTCCGCTTCGCCGCCCAAGTCGTCGCCCCGCAAGCGAAGGCCACCACCGTCACCGAACTCAGCGGCATGAGGATTGCGCTCACCAGCGGCGAGAAGAGCCCGCGCGCCGCCAGAGTGATGCCGACGACGTTGTAGGCAATCGAAAGCCCGAAGCTGGCATACACCACGCCCACGCACAGCCGCGCGAACCGCAACAACGCCGGCAACTGCGGCACCATGCTCGCCTCCAGAATCACATCGCTCGCCGGCGAAAACGCGCCCACCTGCTCCACCACCGCCACGCCCACGTCGCTCTGCCGCAATGCACCCGCGTCATTCAAGCCATCCCCCACCATCATCACGGTCTTGGCACGGGTGGCAGCGGACGCGAGTCCGCCCGGTTCTTTCCGAGATTCGAGCGGACCCACGTCCGCTGCCACCGGCGCGCGTTGAAGGTTGCGAATGAAATCCAGCTTGCCCAGCGGGCTTTCGTTGAAGCGCAGCTTGGCCTGCTGGCCGAACAACTCGCGAACCGTCTCGCGCTCGCGCTCGTTGTCGCCGCTCAGCAACGCCAATTCGTACCGCGCCGAAAGCTCGCCAATCAAATCCTCCGTCTGCGGTCGCAACGCGCTGCCCACCTTGAAGTGGCCGCGATGCACGCCACCCACGGCCAGATGCACCACCGAACTCCCGCCCGCCGCCTCCGGCACGTTCACCCCGCGCGACTTCAACCACGCCGCCGACCCCAGACAAAGCGCCTTGCCCAGCACCCGTCCCTCGATGCCCCGGCCCGCGTGCTCTCTGAAGTGGAACAATTCCAGGATGGCGCGCGGTAAGGATGCGGCAACTCCCGTAGGACAGGCTTCCAGCCTGTCTGCATCTTCCTTCCCATTCGGGCCACCTGTGCGGCCCCGGCGCGGTTGTTGCTCAGACACCACCGGGCTTTGTTCCGAGGCAGTCAGAGACAGGCTGGAAGCCTGTCCTACGAAATCCCCAATCCGCCGCGCCAGCGGATGGGTGGAATGCCGCGCCAATGCCCACACCTGCGCCGCCTCCTCCGCACTCAGCGGTTCGCCCACGAAACTTACGCCGCCCGCCCGCGCCTCCGTCAGCGTCCCCGTTTTGTCGAACACGATCGTGTCCACGCGGGCCAGCGTTTCGAGGACTTGCGGGTTCTTCAGGAAGATGTTCCGCCGCGCCAGCCAGCGTTGTCCCGTGCCCAGCGCGAACGGCGACGCCAACGCCAGCGCGCACGGGCACGCCACGATCAGCACCGCCGTAAACGTTTTCCACGTCAGCGCCGGGTCGTGCAGCGACCAATACGCCGCCGTCGCCACCGCCACGAGGGCCACCGCGATGGTGAACCGCCGCCCCTGCCGGTTCGTGATCGTATTTAACGACTCGGTCCGCTCCTTCGCAAACGCCGCGTGGCTCCACAGCGACGTCAGATAGCTCTGCGACACCGGCTTCACGATCTCGACCTCAATGGCCGCGCCGGTCTGTTGTCCGCCCGCGTAAAGGTAATCGCCCGGCTTGCGCACCACCGGTTCGGATTCGCCGGTCACAAAGCTGTAATCCACGATCCCCTCGCCCGACACGAGCCGCGCATCCGCCGGAATGAGTTCACCGTGCCGCAGCAACAACCGGTCGCCGACCCGCAATCTCGCCAGGGCCACGGTTTCTTCGACCGATTCGTCCTCGTCCCTCGTCCTCGTCCCCCACGTGCCAGCCGATCCAGTTCCACTCGATGGCGTCCGCAGCCGCACCACTGACAGCGGAAAGAACGAGGTGTAATCGCGATCAAACGACAGCCGGTCGTAGGTCTTCTGCTGAAACAGCCGCCCGCACAGCAGGAAGAAGATCAGCCCGCACAGCGAATCGCAGTAACCCGGCCCAGTGCCGGTGAAGATTTCCCACGCGCTCTGGGTGAACAGCGCCACCAACCCGGCGGCAATCGGCAGCTCGATGGTCAGCATCCGCTGCCGCACGCACAACCACGCCGCGCGCCAGTAGTGCGACGCGCAATACGTCGCCACCGGCAGCGACAACGCCAGCGACACCACGCCGAAGAACAGTTGCATCCCCCGGCTGCTCCCGCCCTCCAGGCCGAGATAGGACGGGAAGCTCAACATCATCACGTTCCCGAAGGCGAAACCCGCGATGCCGATTTGCAGCCACAAGCCGCGCGGCACCGGCGACGCCGTCCGTTCGCCAAGGTCCGCCAAGTTGAACACCGGTTCGTAACCCAGCGAACTGAGCAGCGCCACCAAGCCGCTGAGCTTGAGCTTCGCGGAATCAAACGTGATGGCGACCTCGCGCTTGGGAAAGTTCACACGCGATTCGCCGATGGCCGGGTTCAGGCGGAACAGGTTTTCGAGTAGCCACACGCAGGCCACGCAATGAATCGCCGGCACACGGAACGTCACGCGGCTGGCCTTGCCATCCGAGAAGTCCAGCAGCCGTTCGCCCACCGCTGGATCATCCAAATGCTTGAACTGATCCTCACGCGCCGCGGCCTTCACCCGAATGCCCGCCTGCTTGCCGAGATCATAGAAGTGACCCAGTCCGCTTTCGGCGAGCAGCTCAAACACCGTGAGGCAGCCCTGGCAGCAAAACGCCTTCTCCTCGCGCCGCACCACCACTTCGCCACACGGCGTGCCGCAATGGAAACAGGCCAACTCCCCGGCCTTCGCAGGCTGAGGTGGCGCGACCTGTGGACTCATCGTGCCCACCGGCAATTCAGATGGCGACTTCAACATCTCAGGTGTTCGGACATCACTTTCTCCGACCTCATTCCTGGACGCAAGCCAAGGGAGTATCAACGCATGGCCTCGGCCAAGCAGAAGATGGAGCCTGGCTGGAAACTGGTCGCAGAAACTTGACGGTCCACTGCCGCCGGCGTTCCCGTTGCTGCATACGGCCAAGGTGATCCGGGCTTGCGGGAGCAGCGTCGGTAGAGGCAAGTTATGGGCGTCGGGATTCGTTGGCAAAATGAGTTCAATCCGGCATCCGGTTCGTGCTTGGTCTTGGTGTGTAAATGCCACCAAGGTTCGGCAGTCGCTTCCCAGATCGCTCCCGTCTCACCTTCGCTCCGCCATGCGCCAGATCAACCTGTTCACACTGGGCTTCGCCAGCTTGCTCCTGGCCACTGCGTTCGTTCATTCCCAGACCAATGAACCGCCCGCGATCAACCGTTGCGTCAACCCCGTGCCCCGCACCGATGCCCAAGGCACGAACCGATTTCAGGAACTGAACCAGCGCGTGAGGGAAAACGCCGGCCAAGCGCAACTCCTCTTCGTGGGCGATTCCATCACGCAGGGTTGGGAAGGCAACGGCAAGCAGGTTTGGGCGAAATACTACGCGCATCGCCATGCGCTGAACCTCGGCATCGGCAGCGACCACACCCAGCATGTCCTCTGGCGGCTCGACCACGGGAATCTCGACGGGCTACATCCAAAGGTCGCGGTCGTGCTCATCGGCGTGAACAACGTGCCGGACGAAAACAACACGCCGCGGATGATCCTCGAGGGAGTAACGGCGGTCGTGCAGAAGTTGCGCGAGAAGCTGCCGGAGACGAAGGTCTTGCTGCTGGGCATCTTTCCGTTGCGCGAGGATTTCAACCCGCAGCGCGCGAAGGTGCTCCAAGTGAACCAGGCGCTCCACAAGCTGGACGACGGCAAGTGGATTCATTTCCTCGACCTTGGCCACCTCTTCATCGGGACCGACGGCAGGATTCCAAAGGAACTGATGCGCGACTTCCTGCACCCGTCAGCGCTGGGCTACCAAGTGTGGGCGGAGGCCATGGAGCCAAAGCTCGCCGAGTTGTTGGGGGATGAACCAGTCACACCGTAAGAGTCAACTGGAGAGACACGATGGACGCCAGGAGGACCAGATGCCTGGGCGACCAAGGCCGCTTGGTGACCTTGAGTCACAAGACGTGTTGTGAACAGGTCACGCTCCTGCGGCCGACAGTCGAGACGCGAATCCCTCGAACTGGCACGAACCGCGGTGCCTTTCGTACTGCAGCCACGCAAATGTTTGTAATTCCGAAAAGGAAGCGCAGAGGTCCGAGGACGTAGAATCTCGCAGAGCCGGGTCTTCTCCGCGTTCTCTGCGTCTCTGCGTTCGGTCGGCCTTTCTGTGGTTACGGCTTCGTCGCGTTGGGTTCATGCCTGAGACTCGTGTCTCGGTCTGAGGCACTGCGTCGCTGGAAAACCGCAACCGGCAGCGGGCCTCTCGGCCAAGGTTCCCGTGCCAGCGATCCCACGTCTGTCGCGTCTTGGCGGTTGCTCGGGAATCCAGCCGACGCCATTGCCCAGTCCAAGCAAAAGGCCGCGAACCAAGCGGTCCGCGGCCGGTGCGGTTCAACCATCCATCACAGTCGCCAGCGGTAGAACTTCGTCCCGCTCGCCGGGAGGGTGAGTGGCGAAACGGGAGAGCCCGGCACATCTTCGTAGATGCCGTTCACCGTGGAACAATGCTGAAGCGTGGTGCCCGCCGGCCAGGTGATCGTCACGTTGACCCCGGACTTGACAACGCTGAGGGCCGCCGTGCCGGCCTTGCCCATGAGGTAATGCGTGGCGATGCTTGCATCGGAGAGCGCCTGGTCGTAGATGGCCACTTCGTCAACCTCGCCGGCGAAGTTGCCCGCCCAGCCGTTGCCCGCTGCGCCGATTGCCCAGTCGCCATCGGTGACCGACAGCGCGCCCACGGCGGCGGCCGAGGTCGCCACGCGCACGCCGTTTCGGTAGAGCTTCCAGTTCGCGCCATCATAGGCGCCGACGAGGTGAATCCAATCGTCGCCTCCCAGATCGCCGGCGGGGACGGGGAAGCTGGCCGCGTAGGTCGTGGTTTCGAACTCGACGTTGTTCGTGTAGATCGTCTTCGTCGAGCCGACCACGTAATTCGCGCCCGCGCCATCAATCATCAGGAACACCTCGGAACTGTTGGTGAGCGCGCCATCGGGCGGAGCCACGGGATAGTCCGTCAGGGTCGGCGGCCCGTGCGACAGAATGCGGGCGGGATCGGCTTGAGCCGCGCCGGGTTTCACCCAGGCTTCCAGCGTGATCTGGCCGGTGAGGTTCAAGCCGGCGGGATTGTTCAAGCTGGCCCACTGTTTCGATCCATCCAATGGCAGGCCCGTGTTGGCCGTCTCAAATCCGGCATACGCCGGGGGTCGGGGGCCGGCCACGACATTGGTGGTCATGCACAGGTTGGCGGCGGCGGAGGCGCCGAGGGAGCCGCTGTTGGCCGCGGGGCTGTAAGCCGTGTCATTCAAGCGGAGGTACGTGGCGGGAATGGTGCCTTCCGGGATCGGCGCGCCGAAGGTTTCGAGTTGCCGCTCGGCGGGGGCGGTCATGACCAACGTGGCGTAATTTGTGCCGAAGGTTGAATTGATGCCGGCTTGATAGTGCGCCTGAATCTGGTCGGGAGTCAGGATGCAGTTGTTGTAGATCGCCAGTTCGGCCACGTCGCCCTCGAACGGGTTGTTGCCGAGCGTTGAAGCGGCGTTATAGGCGCCGATGGCCAGGTCCGCCGGTTCGCCGCCGTCCTCCGGGGGATTGGCGTTCGCGGCGTATAGCGCGGCGGTATTCGAGGCGACGGGGACGCCGTCCACGTAAGCGGTCAACACGCCCTGCCACTGGTTGTTGCCCGTGCCGCCGGGGTCGCCGAAATCCTGCTCCGGCTCCCAGGTCACCACCAAATGCTGCCACTTGCCGATTTCGTAGTCGGTGCCGGTCAGCACGTCATGCCCGCTCCCGGTCGCGCCGTCGAACATCCGAAAACACCAGCCGTGCCCTTCGTTGTTGATGCCGGGCACGTTGGCGTAAGAGGCGTTCGGGAAGCGTTGGAAGATCACCCAGCCGGTGCGATGGCCGAGTTTGGGCCAGCGATTGTTGACGGGGCACTGCCCGCCCTGCCGATCGCGCATGGGGCGGAGCCAGGCCTCAAACGTGAATGGCGTGCCGGCGCTGCCGGTGCCCGAGCCGGTGATGTCGCCGTTGTTCTTTGAGTTGTACGGCAGGGTCGTCACGGCATAGCCGTTTCGGTTTTGGTAGGCGGCCGCGCCGGAGGACTGGTCCGACCGGACGGCGCCGGGGGCCGGATGCCGGACCGCAGCGCTATGGGTTCCCAGTCCGCTGGATTTCAGCGCGCCCAGGTTGACCGCGAGGTCCGGCGCCGGAGCAATCTCGTTGAGCCGCAGGTACACGGTCGGATTCCGCGACAGAATGAGCGAGCTGTAGGATTGGGTGCGATTGGCATTCGTCCCGTTTTGGTAGTGTGCCAGAATCTCCCCCGCCGTGAGTTTCGCCGGATACCACGCGTACTCGTCCAGCCCGCCGACCCACGGATTGGCATTTCCATAAACGCCGCCCGGGTTGGCGTTGTTGTATCCGCCGAGCGCCATCGCGGGCTGTCCGTTCGGGGCGTTTTCGGCGTCGTGGTTGCCCGTGCAAGGTCCATAGCCGGGATTCGTTCCCGTGCTCCCCCCGTTCCAAACGGCCTGGTTGGCCTGCACCCCGTCAATGTAAATGGTCAGGGTGGCGTTACTGACCAGCACCGGGTCGTAAACCACCGCCACGTGCTGCCACTTCCCAAACTGAAACGGAACTTCGCTGCGGACCTGGAGTCGGGAACTCGTCGAAAGGTCATCATACATCACGAAATGCCAGCCCACGCCGGGGCCGGTGTTGGGATGGTTGCCGTTCGCCGCGCGCTGGTAAATGACCCAGCCCTGCCGGTTGTCGCTCCCGCCGACGCGCACGAAGCGATTGGCCACCACCGCCATGCCGGTGCCGACCTGATCATTTACCGGCAGTACCCAGAATTCGACCGTGAACGGCTGGGTGTTCGGCGTGTTCAACGCCGGGTTGAACGGAATTTCAGTCCGCGTGGTGAAATCAAAGAACGCCGCGCGGTCGCTGTCGCCCACGATTGCGCCCGGAATGGAATGGAGCGCGCCGCCAGTGAGCGTGGCCAGATCGTTGGTGGCGTCCCCGGCCGCGCCCAAGCTGCCGCTGTTGCGGTTGATGAGGGAACGGGTGGTGTCGTCGTTCAGACGATAGTAGGCCTTTGGGCCATCACTCAGGACGGCGGATGCGTAGTCGGCGCGCGTGGTGGCGCAAGCCAGCAAGGCCAGCCCCGCCACAGCGGCGATGTGTTTCAAGGAGGATTGGGTCTGCATGGAGTGTGCGGTGTTGTTGTTACTTGAGTTTGTTGTTGTCACCTGACCCTGGGACTTCAGCCCGTCAGCAGCCACTCCCCGGATTGCCATGTCGGGCTTCGGTTCCCAAAGACGTGTTCTCATTACGCCCATAAGCGGGCTCCGTCAACCCAGCAAATGCAACGAACTGGTCACAAGGCGCATTGCAGTCTCCCGCAACTTGGCTGCATGCCTGCCGTGCTCCGCAGGATTCCCGCACGAATCACCGTGGATGGCAACCCACGGTTTGCCACATCCGCGCTACGGCAACCTGCCAAAATAAAAACTCACCGCGCCGGCATACTCCCCCTGCCCCACGTTGGGCTCGCCTTGCGGACCACCTTGGGCGGCGGGCTTGAACTTCGTGTCAATCGGCGGGATCGCGTGCAGGAAGCCCAGCCCGCATGCCGGCAGGTTGAACTTGGTGTTGGCCACAAGATCGTCCGGCGGTTGCTCGGGGGTGAGCACTTGGACGAAGGGCACACCTTCCGGCACGACCGTGATCCAGCCCTCGCCCGTCTCCAGCTCCAGCCAGCGGACGTTCGCGAAACAGCCCTTGAATTCCGGGTAAACCCAATCTCGATGGCCGGTGATGGTGTTGTTGTAATCGTTTTCCCAAAGCCCGAGGGAAACACCCCGCAGGCGATTCTTCCACACGCGAAACGGGCCGTCCCCCAGCCAGCGTTTGCGCTTGACCAGGTTCTCCGGGTAATCGAACACGACGCCAATGAAATTCCGCGGACCGGTTGCGGCGTAATTGAACTCGCATCGCAACCAACCCTCACGGCGCAGGCGCCAAACGATTTCCTTCATGTCGCCGTTGAACGGCGCCCACGGATGCAACACGCGGCGTTTTTGTGGGTCAAACTCCAGGAAGACCTGATCCAAGTTGGTGTTGAAGCCGCCTTCGTTGCCATTGTCCCAGAACAGAATCGAGGGATGGTTCACGTCGCGGGTGACGGTTTCCTCGACCAGCCTCGTGCCGATGTCGGTGTCGTAGAATTTCTGCCATCCGCCAAGCTCGTCGCGGACGTAAAGCCCCAACTCGTCGCAGAGATCGAGGAATTCGGCGCCGGTCGCAAACTTGCGACTCTTGCGCCACTCCGCCGTGATTCAGACTCGCCATCGCCCACGCCATTCTCGAATCTGTCGCCATGAAACTGACAACCTCCTCCCGCCTGTTTGCCAGTTGCGTCCTGTTCCTCCGGATCGCGCCGGTCGCCGCGTCACCGGATGAGGCCGTTGCCGACCAGTTCTTCAGCGAGGCGCCCCCACCCGCGGCTCCGCTGAGCCTCTGGTATCGCCGCCCGGCCACGGTCTGGACCGAGGCGCTGCCCGTCGGAAATGGACGGCTCGGCGCGATGGTGTTTGGCCGCACGGTCGAGGAGCGGGTTCAGTTCAACGAGTCCACGCTCTGGATCGGTGAGCCACACGATTACTCGCGGCCCGGCGCGGCCCGGCATCTCCCGGAACTCCGCCGGCTGCTGTTCGCGGGGAAACAGAAGGAGGCGGAAGACCTTGCGATGCGGGAATTCATGAGCGTGCCGTTGCGCCAAATGCCCTATCAACCGTTTGCGGATGTGCGCCTCACCTTCCCCGGCCACGAACCAGTCACGAACTACCGCCGTGAGTTGAGCCTGGATGAGGCCGTCGTCCGGGTCAGCTACGAAACTGGCGGCGTGACGTTCCAGCGTGAAGTCTTCGCCAGCGCGCCCGGGCAAGTGCTCGTCATCCGCCTCACCGCCAGTCAACCGGGCGCGTTGAACCTCCGCGCCACGTTTACGTGTCCCCACTCGAATGCAACCCTCTCCGCCGTCAGCGCAACCCGCCTCGCCCTCCGTGGACGTCTGAAAGACAACGATGACCGCAACCAGGTGAAGTTCGCGAATCCGCTCCGGTTCGAGGCGCAACTCGAAGCCCAATCGGGAGGCGGCTCGGTGAAGGTCAGCGATCAGGGAATCGAAGTGAAAGATGCGACCACAGCCACGTTGCTGCTGGCGGCAGCGACGAGCTTCAGAAACTTCCAAGACGTTTCGGGAAATCCGACGACGGCGTGCAAGGATACGCTGAAGCGGGCAGCGGGAAAGCCGTTCGACAAGCTCCGTCAAGCGCACGTCGCCGATCATCAGCGGTTGTTCCACCGCGTTGCGTTGGACCTCGGCCCTAGCACCGGCACGTCACTGCCGACGGATGAACGATTGATGCGGAATACGCAGACCGAGGACGCGGGTCTGGCTGCGCTCGTCTTCCAATACGGCCGCTACCTGCTCATCGCCTCCAGCCGGCCCGGCGGTCAGCCTGCGAACCTTCAGGGCATCTGGAATGAGAGTCTCAACCCGCCTTGGGACAGCAAGTACACCTGCAACATCAACACCGAGATGAACTACTGGCCGGCCGAGGTTTGTAACTTGGCCGAGTGCCACATCCCCCTCTTTGACGCGCTGGACGATCTGGTCATTTCCGGCCGGAAGACGGCGCGGAATCACTACGCCGCACGGGGCTGGGTGCTGCATCACAACTTCGATCTCTGGCGTGGCACGGCGCCGATCAACCACAGCAACCACGGCATCTGGGTCACCGGCGGCGCGT
The DNA here is from genome assembly GCA_964548925.1 of uncultured Verrucomicrobiota bacterium. Lineage (GTDB taxonomy): Bacteria > Verrucomicrobiota > Verrucomicrobiia > Limisphaerales > MWDV01 > MWDV01. The sequence goes on from CAZJTM010000004.1 coordinate 10,091, forward strand.
GGCTGAGCCTGCATCTGTGGGAGAGCTTCCTCTTTTCGCAGGACGAGGCGTTCCTGCGCCAACGCGCCTACCCGGTGCTGAAGGAGGCCGCGCGGTTCTTCACCGATTTTCTGGTCGAAGACCCGAAAACGAAATGGCTCATCAGCGGCCCGTCGAATTCTCCCGAGCAAGGGGGGCTGGTGATGGGGCCGACGATGGATCATCAGATCATCCGTTCGCTCTTCGGCGCCACCGCCGAGGCCGCGTGGTTGTTGAAAACGGACGCCGCGTTCGCGGCGGAGCTTGACGCTCTGCGCGCCCGCCTCGCGCCCAATCAAATCGGCCGGCACGGCCAGTTGCAGGAGTGGCTGAAGGATTTGGACGATCCAAAGAACCCGCACCGCCACGTCTCGCATCTGTGGGGCGTGTACCCCGGCCACGACATCACCTGGCAAACCCCCAACTTCCTCCACGCCGCCCGGCAGTCGCTGCTGTTCCGCGGCGACGCGGCCACCGGCTGGAGCATGGGCTGGAAGGTGAATCTCTGGGCGCACTTCCTCGATGGCGACCACGCCTACTTGATCCTGCGCAACCTCCTCGCCCCGCTCTCCGAGGGCAAGGGCGGGCTGTATCCAAACCTGTTCGACGCCCATCCGCCGTTTCAAATTGACGGCAACTTTGGCGCCACGGCGGGCATCGCCGAGATGCTGCTCCAAAGCCACGTGGTTGAACCCCGAAGTCCGGGCGGCGGGGTGCGCGTCCTGCATTTGCTGCCGGCTCTGCCCGCCGCCTGGCCCAACGGTAGCGTGACGGGGTTGCGCGCCCGCGGCGGCTTTGAAGTGGACTTGTCGTGGAGCGAGGGCAGGCTCGCGTCCGCCACCCTCCGCAGTCTGAACGGTACGGCCTGTGAGGTGCGTTGCGGGCGCGCGACGGTGGAGCTGCAGGTGCCGCGCGGCGCGTCAGTCACCTTGGATGGCGCGTTAAGCCGCCGATAGTGCGGGCGCTCACAAATCGAACACGCATCATCCCCTGCCCCGCCTTTCGGAACAAGGCGCGCAGCCCCGAGCCACTGACCTTTCCCACGGAGGCCAGTTCCTTGGCCTTCCAATCGCGCTGCGGGTTCGCGGCAGCCTTCGGACGACGGTTCGCGTCAATTCGAGGAACCGCCGTCTCGACCGATGGCCGAGAGAACTTGGCCGGGTTGACAAGGCGTCTTGGAATTCCTGGACTCCGGCGCGGCGCAAACGCTAGTCGCAGCGCAGCCGGTAGAACTTCGTGCCGCCAGCCGGGCTGAGCGTGACGCGGGCGACGCCGTTGGTCAGGACAACCGTCACGCCTTGCGCCGGCGTCCAGTTCATGGTCGGGCCGAGGGCCGTGGCTTCTTCCAGCGCGCAGTTGGGACGCGTCGGCACCCACTCGATGACGTGCTTCCCAGCCTCGGCGCGGAGGGTCAGCGGGCCGGCGTTCGGCGTGGTCGGAGCCTCCACCAAGCGGTAGAAGGTTTGCGTGTCGGCTGCGGGCAGCGCCACGACGCGTTCCCACGTGCCGTTCAACGTCACCGTGCGCACGGTCTGCCACGGGGCACCGACCACGTTTGTCGCGCTCTGGACCCAGTAGGTCACCCCAGGCCGGCCGTACAGCGTCAATGCACAGAGTTGGTTCGCGCGGGTCAGATCGCTGGCGATGGGTTCCTCGCCAATGATGAAGATGCGCCCGGCTTCGCCCTCGGCATTGCTCATCGGCGTGCCGGACGCGGCGATGCCGAGGACGTTGTCCAACGCGATCGTGCCCACGGCGGAATGCGGATGCGGCACGGTGCCAAAGCGCAGTTCCGCAAGGTTCACCGCGCCGAACAGCGGGTTGCCGCCGGCGGCTTCCAGCGTCGCCGCAAAGGTGTTTGTGGCCGTGCGCAACAACGCCAGCGAGGTCAGCTCCGGACGCAGCGGCTGCCACACCAGATTGGTGAGCCGGGCCTCGTCGGCGGTCAGCGTGAACGACAGGTTGGTCAACGGCACGCCGGCGATCACGCGCAACGGCAGTGCGCCCGCCCCTCCGCTCAACACGTTGGTCGTGCCAAACCCGACGAAGAAGTCGCTCATCGTGTCGAGCACGGTGACGAGGAACGTCTGCGTGGCGGCGAGACTGCCCGAGCCGTTGTCGCGGACAATGACGGTGATGGGATTGGTGGTGCCGCCCTGGAACTCGGTGGGTTTCCAGGTGAGCAAGCCGCTGGCGGCGTTGATGGCCACGCCGGCCGGCGCGCCCGCCCCAAGACTCCATGTGAGCTTCTGCGGCGGCAGGTCCGTGTCCAAGGCGGTGTTTGTCACATTCAGCCACCGCCCTTCCATCACGGTGACGTTCGTGAGCCTGCCCATCGTCGGCGCGGTGTTCACCTCATTCACGATGAGCGTGAAAGTGTCCGTGGCGCTCTTCTGCGGCACGCCGCTGTCACGCACGCGCCAGGTGATCGTGTTGGTGCTCGGGCCGTGGGCCTCGCTCGTGAGCCAACGCATTTCCCCGGTCGTGGGATTGAGCGTCAGCCCCGGCGGGCCGCTGACGAGGCTGAAGACGAGCAAGTCATCCGGCAGATTTGCATCCGTGACGACGGGCGTGAGCACAAACTCGCCGCCCTCGTCCACGGTGCGCATGCCGACGGGGGTGATTACCGGCGGGTGATTGATGAGCGTGACGGTGGTGACGGCGTCTGGCGTGATCGGCGCGGCTTCGCGGTTGCCGGCGGCGTCCACGGCCACGCTGTAGAAGGCGTATTGCGTGCCGAACACGCCTTGGAACGACGCGGTGGTCAACTTGGTCCGCGTCAGCCACGGCAGGAACGGCCCGCCGTTGGCCGAGACAAACACATCATAGCCGGCCACGTCGCCCGTGTCGTCGCTGCCGCTCCATTGCACCTGGAAGGTTTCCCGGCTGTCGGTCGGCAACGCGGCAACCGAGCTGACCGGCGGCGTCGAGTCCGGCGCGGGCGGCAGCTCGTAATGCAGGGTGTAAACGCCCGTGCTGTCGTGATCAAGCAGGTGGAACAGGTGCTCATACACGGGCCGGCGGCCAAAACCGATGAACGTGCGGTCGGTCGTCCACGCGTTCGTGTTGAAGAAAATCTCGCGGCCATCCGAGCGCACGACGCGTTTGAGGATGAACTGGCCGGCGCCCGGATCGGGCACGCGCAGATAAACCCAGCCCGGCGGCATCGGCGCGGTGAGTTGGACGGCCAAGTTCTGCGCCGAGGGCGGGGCGGCCACGTTTGCCTGCTGCACAACCTCGACGTCATTCGTCGTACCGTCGCTCAGGAAGATCCTGTCCGGCAAATCCTCTGCGTCGGGCACGGCGTTGACGAGGAAGTCGAACTTGCCGTCGTCCAAGGCGCCCTGCGCCCGGACGAGGTGAATCATCTCGTGGATGGTGACCTCCTCGATGAGCGAGAGCCTGGTGTTCCCGAGGCTGTCGAGGTGCTCGAAGCTGGCTTTGTAGTCAGTGAACAAGCCTTGGAGCGTGGAGGTCAACAGCCAGCGGCCAATCGCGATCTGACCGTTGGTGATCGTGCCGAAGTTGGCCGTCAACGACGGCGTCATGTTCTGGCCGGCCACTTCCGTGGCAATGATCGCGAAGGCAATCAACAGGCCCCGCTCGTTGTCGACGATCTCCGGCTGGGCGGACGTGATGCGCACGTTCCGGGCGTCGCCCTTGCCGCGGTTTTCGATCATCACGGCGAGGTTATACGGGATGCTCGGCTCGACGACGTCCGTGAACGGATCGTCCGAATACACGTTGCGCTCGTGGAAATATTTCACGAAGAGGCGCGGGTTCGGATAGACAGTGATGGGCGCGGGCGCGAGCGGGACGCTGATTTCCAAGCCGTCCTGCACGTAACGCAACGTGCCGCTGACCCAGTAAGCCAACGGTTCATTCGGCGCGGCGTCGGAGGTTGGCACAATGATCCACTCGGCCTTGCCGGTGCTGTTTGGCCCGATGACACCGCTGCCATTGACGGCCGAAATGCCGGTGAGCACCGGCGGGCGCAGGCCGAAGAGCGCCGTCTGGTTCGCGCCGTTCGCGTCCTGCACCACGACGTCCACGGACACGTTGTTCAACAGCGAGCCGGAATCGTTCACCACTTCGAGGGTGGCCTTGAAGGCGTCGCGCGAAATGACGGCCTCCTGGTCAATGCGCAGTTTGACCTGGGCGCAAACGCCGCTCATCGCCGCTTCGTTCCAGCCGAGCTTGCGCATGACCTCGGCCTCGGGCTTGAAGAAGATGTCGCCCGGCAAATCTTCGAACACCGTGCCGAGATCGGGCAGCGGGTCGCGTGGACCACGCGGGCCGCGGACCGGTCCGGAAACGACCACCGGGGGCGGACCGCTGGTGGAGCAACTGCGGTTGATCCAAGGATAGTCGGCGTTGCCGTTGAAGCCGTTGGTCAGTGTATTTCCGAACGCATCCACCGCCGTCAAGGCGCAACTCATGTTGCACAGCGAGCCGAGTTCGCCGCAGCCGTAGGCGCGGAAGCCCGTGTCACTACAGCCAAAGATGCCAGCCTCGATATTGCCCACGACCCCCACGTTCATCTCGCACCGGCCGCCCCAGGACAACGCGTCATACTCCGAGCTGGCTTGGACATCCACCATGGCCTTCGTCCCCGCAAACGGCGTGAGCGAGAGCGACCCGCCCACGCAGAGGCGGCGCTTGCCCAAGCATTCCTGCTCAAAGATCAGTGAAACCGTGCCCTTGACGACCAGTTCAATGCCAATCATGGCGTCTGCTTCGGCCTTGATCCCGGTAAACCCGGGCGCCTCGAATTCCAGGTCACCCGACACGCTCAAGCCGCCGCGCAGCGTGACCGTGATGGAGGCGCTGCCCTCGGCCTGACCCCGCAATGAGATATTTCCGTCCTTGCAGCAGGTGCAAATCTCACCACTGATGTTTATCTCCACGTCCACGCCCTGCACTTTGATCGTGGGCGGGCAGGCCTTGGCAATGATGTCAGAGATCTTCTCGCCGATCTCCCCAAATTCGAAGGCCACATCCCCGCCCAGGCAGAATTCCTTGAACCCATCGCAATCGCAAATTGTCGGCGGCACGAAGCTGACCGTGGTCACATACGAACCACTGCTGCTGCCGCCACCACCACCGCCACCACCACCACCGCCACCGGAGGGCCGACCGCCGTTCCCAGAAGCGTGGAACGCCGCCGCCGCGACGCCGCCGCAGCCCGACGCGGCGCCCACCACCGCCACCGGCGCGGTGTACTTGTTCGTCTTGCCGCAAACCAGGTCCCACGTCGCTCCACCGCCAAAGCTGCACGCCGCCGAAGGCGTCGGGTCGCGTCCCTGCGTCAGCCGGCGGATCATCACCGGAATGGTCAACGTGCTATTGGCCGGGAGCGAACCGAGGTCGCTGATCAACGGCTCGATCTTCCAGAGCGGATGCGAATCGAAGTAGAGGCGGAAGTTGTTCGCCGCAATCAGCCCGTGGTTCGAAACATGCAGTTCGATCTGGGTCTCGTCCGCTTGGATGTCCGCCAGGTCAATCACCGTGGGCGAGACCGTCACCACCGGCATGGGCACGACGGTTTCAAACACCGTTTCGATGACAATCCGAGTTCGGTCCTCGATTTGCGTCGGCACGACCGTCCAGATGTAGCGCACCGCTTCGCGGGCGAGGAAGGCCTCCACCGCATTGGTGAGTCCCGCCGCCACGAAGGTTGTGCGCCGGTAGCCCTGGTGCTTGTCCGCCGAAACCGAGATTTCGTAGTAGCCTTCCGCGATTTCGGGCAGGTAGAACTCGCCGTGGGCGTCGGTCAGGCCGTTCGTGATGGGGTTGTGCGTCACGGGATCGCTGACGGTCACGATGGCATTGGTGACCCGCGGCGCGCCCTCGGCGTAGTAGGTGTATTCATCCACCGCTGTCACGAGCAGGTCGCCCTTCGCGTCAGAAATCGCCCGGAACGAGAACGGCACGCTGAGGCCGCCGTTGGTCATGTTGAGCGCCAGGCTGCCGGTGTAGGGCGCCAGCGGCAGATTGGACGGCGGCGAGAGCAGGAGCGAAACGTGATTTGTCTGGCCCGGCTCCAGCGACGGCAGCAGATTCGTGGAAACGACTTGCAGCCACGTCGTCACCGGCACAACCACCTGGATCGGCCCGCTCGCGCGTCCGCCCACGTTCACCACGTCAAAGCCCACGGTCGTCTGCCGCCCGCGCACCATGCCGGCGACCAATTCGGTGGGATACGTCACCAGCCGCGGCCGCATTGGCTCGATCGTCACGCCCAGTTCGATCCATAGCACTGCGCCCTCTGCGCTCGTCACTTCGAAGACGATCGAGCCCCACGTGTAAGTGGCATCCACCGCCGTTATGGCGAAGCCAAGTTGCTTCGTTGCGCGCCCACCGAGAGTCGTGCCATTTGCGAGCGACGTGGTCACCTCCACGTTCGACGGTTTGCCGGTGACGGCCACCGCAAGTCCGGTCAACGGCACGTCACTCAGGTTCTCCAGCACGATCGTGCCCGTGACGCTGCTGGCCTCGGCCAGCCGCACCGAGCCCGGCGAGCTGGCTTTCATACCCAGCAGGCTGAAGGTGTCTTGCGCGGGCACGGACGAAACGCCCGGATGCGTGGCGAAGATTTGATAGCTGCCCGCCTCGTTCGGCAACGGTTGGAAGGTGGTGCTGAAGTTGCCGTCCGCGTCGGTCAACGCCGCGATGACGCGTTCCGTGCCGCGCACTTGCACATGAATGTTCACCAGCTTGTAGGCAACGCCGACGCCGAATTCGTTCGTCGCCCGGCCCTTGAGCGGCACCGGCGTGCCTGCGAGTGCCGTTGTCACGGTCGTCTGCACATACGCCGAGTACGACGCGGCGGCATGGATGGCGGTCGCGCTGATCATGAGATTGTTGTCCTCGAGCGTTTCCGCCAATGCGCCCTCGGCGTCAGTCTGCACCACCACCCAGTAATCGCCCGCCGTCTGCGGCAGGCGCACCGGGAGGATTTGCTCGAAGTACTGGCCGGGCGCGAGCGAGCCGGTGAAACGATACTGCCCCATGAGCGTGTCATCGCCCACTTGGGCGTCGCGCGAGAGATAGAGGCGCGTCACAAAGCTGCCAGTGCTCGGCACAAAGCCCTGGTTGGCCACGCGGTAGGTCGCGTTCACGTAGGTTTCCGTCTCGCCGGCGGCGGGTACTGAGATGGACGCGACAAACAAGTCCGGCAGGTCGCTGTCCGATACGGTCACGGTCGCGGCGCCCGGCGCGTAATCCGGCGCACTCGCCGTGATGACCACGGTCTGGTTGCCGTCGTTGATGCCGTCAGCCACGGACGTCAGCGGTACGGTCGTCGCAACCTGGTTCAGCGGGATGACCGCCGTGGCGGGCACGGTGGCTTCACTCACGTCGCTGGAACTGAGGTGGACCGTGAGCGCGTTCGTGGCTGGCGTGTTGCGCGAGAGGGTCACGTTCGCGGCGTTGGCCAGGCCCTCTTTCACGAGCTTCGGGCTGATCGCCACTGTCAGCGCCGGCCCATCGTCGTCGGTCACGTCAAGCAGCGCGGCGGCGCCGAGCGCGAGCACCTCGCCCGTGATCGAATCCGTGATCCAGGCGCGAATCTCCGTGGTCTGCGTGCCATCGAGCAACGCGTCGTTCACGGCGGCGATGGCGAAGCTGGCGTTCGTCTGGTAAGCGCCGAACATGACCGAGGCGGGCACGCGCGCCGCGCCGGTGTTCGTGCTTTCGAGTTGCAGCGTCAGCGGTTGCGCGCTGGCCGGGCTGCGGGTGACGGTGGCCAGGACGGCCTGCGGGCCGGCGTTTTCGCTGACCACATTCGCCGCCAGCATGAGGGTGATCCGGGGCGCGTCGTTGTCGTGAATGAGGACGTCGGCCAGCGCGCTGTTGAAGCCGGGCGCGGAGGCCGCGAATTCATAGGTTTGCGACGCCTCCACCAGACTGTCATCCGTGGCGAACACAAGGAACGACGCGCTCGCCTCGCCCGCCGGGATGGTGACGCTGCTCTGGACGCCCAACTGGCTGGGTGACGAACTCACCAGCGACACGAACAGCGGGCTGCCGGTGACGAGATCGCGTGTGACCGTCGCGTTGATGACCTGCCCTTCGCGGACGACGTTCGTGTCCAGGACGAGGCTGAGGCTCGGCACGTTCGTGTCGAGTACGGTAAACACGGCCTGGCTGGGTTGATAGCCGGTGGCGGACACCCCGATCGTCACGGTCTGCGGCCCGTCCAGCAAGTCGTCGTTCAACGCTTTGAAGCTGAAGTTCGCCGTGGTCGCTTCCGGTGGAATGATGACGTTGGCAGGGGTGCTGAGTTCCGTGTCGTCGCTGTTGGTGATCGTGACCGTGAGCGCGCCACTGCCCGCCGCGCCGTTGCGGGTCACCGTGGCCTTGAGGCCGGACGTGCCTTCTGCACCCGAGCTGGTGGCCAGTTGCAGCGAGAGCACCAGCGGCACGGTCAGCCGGTTGGTGGCCGTGCCGACATTGTTGCCTTCCACGCTCTCAATGACGTCGTTGCGGCTGTCGAGCTGGACGAGCACGACCAAGTCGCCCGCAGGCCCACTGAAAGGCAACGTGACGGCTTGCGTGCGGCTCACGAACGCCCCCGTGGCCAGGTCGTTGGTGAAGGTGAACATGGCCTGTGCCGACCCGCGGGTGACGGTATTGCTCACCATCAACGTCTCGCTCCAAACGCCGGCAGCCGGGGCTGAGCCGAGATTGGTCACCGTCCAACTCACGTCAAACGCCTGGTTGGGCAAGACGTTCGTGGGCGCGGTCACGCTGACGACGGCGAGGTCCGGCATCGGCGGCAACACGAGCGAAATGGGAATGCTGCGGAGGTTGTTGGCCTCGGCGGCCTCCGCTTGGACGTCGGCGTAGTCCGCGAAAGCTACGAGCCAGAACGTGCCGGGCGCGGATTGCGCGGTGAAGGGGAGCGTGACGCTCGTGGAGCGCGTGTAACCGGCGCTGGATTGGAGCGGACTCGCGTCCGCTGCTACGGTGGCCAGGGGTGTCGTGCCAGAGATCGAGTTGCTGGTGGCGCTCAGATAAATGCGATCAGACCACGAGGCCGGCGCGGGCGCGGTGCCGACGTTGGTCACGGCCCAATTCACACTGATCGTCTGGCCGAATTGCGCGGACGCCGGCGCTCCGAGACCGACCAACGCCAAGTCCGGCGTAAGCAGCGTGATCGGCGTGGCGGCGATGAGCGTGTTGTTCGTCTCGGTGTTCTCGAAGACGTTGTCGTCCGCGTCCGCTGTGACGACCAGCCAGCGGTTGCCGGCGGCGGTGGCGGGCAGGATGATGTTGCCGGTGGGCGAGCACGACATGGTGGCGGCGAGCAGGTTCGTCGCGGTGAATGTCCCGAGGGTGATCGCGCCGGCGCCGGCGGCGTTGGTGGCCAACTGCACGCGGGACTTCCACGCGGTGGTGACGTTGCCCGGACCACGGTTGGTCACTATCCAAGTCAAGTTAAGCGGCTGCCCGGCCAGCGCCGTTGCCGGCGCGGCGATGTTCTGCACCGCCAGGTCCGGCAGGAACACGGTGAGGTTCGCGGTGAACGGCGCGGCCATCGGATTGCCGGCCAGGTCGGTGATCTCCGGCCCGATCGTGATGGTGAAGTCGCCCTGTGGCAATGGCCCGGCCAGCGTCACACGGAAGCTCGTTGCGCTGAGGCTGCTCACGCTTTGCACCGCTGGCGCGTTCGGACCGCTGAGCGTCACGTCCGCCGCCGAAAGGCTGCTGGCGGCGTAAACCGAATCGAAGTTCACCTCGAAGGAGGTCATCGTATTTGAGACGATGCCGGATGGGCTGACGCTGGTGATGCTTGGGCCGGTCTTATCAATCGTGAAGGTCGCGCGATACTCGCCATCTGCGGTCAACTGGCGGATCAGGACGTTATCCACGTCCTGGTCCGCATAGCCGCCGCCGGTGTAGGCTCCGAAGCCGAAGTAGAACTGGGGCGGAATCGCTGCTGCCGGAATGCTCTGTGAGACATGCGTCACCGCGCCAGTGGGTGAAATGATGTGGGCGGTCAACAAGCCGGCGCCGTCGAATTCCACTTCTGCATGCCACAAGCCCGTGTCAATGAACCGCTGCGGCACCTTGACCTGGATCGCCTTGTTCACGCTGGCGTTGGTCGCAGTCCAGCCGATGGCGATATGGTCGCCATTGGTATCCCCAGGGTTTTCCACCGGGTGCCCATAGCTGTCCAGAAAGAGGTGAAATGCCGGAGCGTTGCTGCCTTCACCATAGAAGAAGGGTGTGCCGGGCACGTGCGGCAGGAAGTTCAACGCGATGCCGTCCGCGCCGGGGCCGTCTTCATCGCCCACGCCGCCGCCGTTGGACATGCGGAAATCAAAGCTCAGAACAAATGGCCCCGCGGGCAGAGCCTGCGTAAGAACCAGGGATCCTTTCTGCTGAACTGTGGCTGGAGTCAGCCGCACGAAGCCTCCACTGTTCCAAGCCGCTTGGCCGAGCAGCCTCCAATGCCCCGGTTGGCTGGTGAACGCCTGACTCTCGAAAAGGCTTCCGCCCACCATGAGATTGCCCGCCAGGTCGGTGATAAACGGGCCGATCCGCACAGCGTAGTCCCCCTCCAGGGATTGGCTTGGAATCAACACCTCAAAAGCAGTGCCGTCCCCCGGCGCCACGGGCTGGATGGTGAACGCGGAGGAGTCCAACGCGCCGCGCGGGGTCACAACGCTAACGTCGGCCGTGGTGAGACTGTCCACATTGATCCGCTCATTGAACTGGACCAATAACCGACCGACGTTGGTATTTACCGCGCCCAAAGGGACGAAGTTCGTCACTGCCGGACCGACCGTGTCCGGCAACACCGTGAGCACGGCCCACTGGCTGGTCACGGCGCCGACGAAGTTGCTGACCGCGACGAAGTAGGTGCCCGAGCGATTAGTGGTGATGAGCGGGAAGCTCAGGACAGCGTTGGTCGCTCCGGCCAGCGGCGCGTTGGTAAAGAACCACTGGTAGCTTAGCGGCTCGCTGCCAAAGGCGCTGACCGCCAATGTCACGTCCCGCGTGGCGGTGACGACCTGGTTGGTCGGCTGCACGAGAATCGTCGGCGGGTAGGCCTCGCTCAGGGCCAGGGTGACTGTGGCTTCAACGGGCGTGTTGCCGTAAGCGTAACCACCGTAGGCGGCGAAATCCACCGTTGCGCCCGCCGTGACGTTGGTGATCAGATCAAAGCTGCCGGCATCGGTGGCGTTCCACCACGGTTGGTTGTTCAGGCGCACCGCGACCTGCAGTTGCGCTCCATCGCCCGGGAGGAAACGGCCAACCACATGCGCCACGCCCGTGGCGGGCGCCGTCCAGCGAATGACGCTGGGTTCGGTGCCACCGCCCGGATGCAGCGACAGCCAGCCGGGAGGCACGCCCCAAGCCGAGCCGCTGCCGATGTTCTTCCAGACAATGGGAGGCGCGTCGTTTTGATCGCGATTCCAGAATGGGCCGCCGCCGCACGAAGCCGCCCCGGTGTGGGTATAGAGATTGAACGCGCTGAAGTCGGTGGGCATCCAGCCGTACGACCAAACACCGTTCGGATTCCCATTCGCAATGCCGAAGGCAGAGGTGACATCGAAACTCACCGTCGGACACATCCCCGCGCTGCCGGCAGCGTGAAGCGAAGCGACCTCGGACGCGGTCAGCGGGCGGTCGAAGAACAGGACTTCGTCAATGAGGCCGTTGAAGAACTCCGCCAGTGCGGTACTGCCGGGCCGGCGATCCAGCGCGCCAATCGCAAAGCGGATGTTCGTGTCAATGCTGCCCAGGGTCGTGTAGTTGGTCTGCGCGGCAAGCGAGCCGTCCACATATAGCCGGAAGAGCTTGTTGGTGCGGTCGGCGATGGCGGCGACGTGATGCCAGACACCAACGCCAGGCTCCGCACAGGTGACGGGTATCCAACTTGTGGAATCGCTCAGCGTGAACGCGAGCTTGCTGCTTTCCAAGCGCACCTGGAAGCCGGCGTTATTCGGCGTGCCTGCGATGGTCATGCCCTTGTTGACCAGCTTCATGTTGCCGGCAGAAGCGCTGGTCGTGTCGGCCCGATACCAAAGCGAGACGGAGAAACTGTTCGTGCCGAGATTCGGGAAGTTCGTGTAGGTCACAAGATCATTCACGCCGTCGAAGCTGAAAGCCTGCCCAACGCGGCCCGCAGTAAACGCGGCCCCGCCTTCCAGCGCGCCAACCAACCCTGCCACGGCATCGTCCGCCCGGTTCTCGGCTTTGAACCAGTGAGTCATGGCATCCGGCGGCGGCGCGCATTGCGGCACGCGCAACCCGAGACTCCCGGCGGCGTAAAGCGCGGCAACCTCGTCGGAAGACAGCCCCCGATTCCAGATCGCCGCCTCGTCTATCAGGCCGTCGAAATTGCGCTGGGTATCGCCTTCCATCCGCCCGATAAACAAGTCGTGGGTGGTCACGGGCATCGGTCCCGTCACGGTTCGGGAATCCACGAGGAGGCCATTGAGGTAAACGCAGGCTGTCCGCCCGTTGTAAGTCCCCACGATATGGGACCAGTGGTTTAGCGGCAGCGGCGTTGTTCCAGTGGACCATCCGCCAGGGATTCCGCTATTGAAATGCGGGACCCCCGCCGTGGTTCCATCGCCCAGTTGGAGAAGGTACTGATCTGTCGCACCCGCCTCCTTGCGCAGGATGGCACAGCCCACGGTGGGATAGCTGAACGGTTTGACCCACGCGGCCAGCGTGATGTTGGTGGGATTGAGCGCCGGGCGGTTGGTGACGCGCAAATGCATGGTGGCGGCGGCGTTCAACGTGAACGCTTGTCCAACGAAGCCGTTGGTGAACGACAGGCCATTCTGGGGTACCGCGTGGTGACCGCCCGCCGTGTCCCGACCGTCGTTCTCAGCTCGCCACCAAGCCACGAGACCGTCGGGCGGTGTCAGGTACTCCGGAGGGCGTTTCCCCGCGCTGCCAGAGGCGTAAATGGCCGCCAGTTCCTCTCCGCGCAACGCGCGACCGTAGAGCGCCGGTTCATCAATCCAGCCGCGCCAGCCGTAGCCGCCGCTTTGGATGGCCGCACCATCCGGCTCGTTTCCGATGCAGGTTCGCACCCCGGCATTCGCACTGGTCTTGACCGTGCCGGACGCCGCCTGACTGCCCAGCAACTGGCCGTTGAGATATCCGCGCACCTGCGATCCATCGTAGGTGAACGCCACGTGCGACCATTGGTTCAGGGGCACCGGCCGCTGCGTAAAGACGGGTTTCAGATCGCCTCCCGTCAGACGCAAATCCGGCTGGAGGTAGCCATCCTTCACGCGGAGCGCCAAGCCGTGATCATCGGTCGTGGAGAAGATGGTCAACCCGTAGTCATTCCCGGAGTTGTGCCCATTTTGCGTGGGATAGACCCAAGCCTCAAAGGTCACCGAAGCGAATGCCTGATTCAAAGCGTTCGGAGCCAGCATGACGGCATCCGTGCCGCCGTTGAACCGGAAGCACTGCCCCGCCATCCCGTTGGTGAATCCGGCGCTGCCGTTAAGGCTGCCATGATTCGCGCCAACCGAATCTTCACTGTTGCCTTCCGCTCGCCACCAAGCCAACTGTCCCCCCGGTGGCAGCACGGAAACCGGCGGTTGCTTGCCCAGCGCACCCGCTTGGAGGATCGCGCGGATTTCGCCGGCGGAGAGGGCGCGTTGATAGATGCTCACTTCGTCAATCGTGCCGCGGAAGAACCGCTTCGGCGTACCGCCGCCCCAGGTAAAACCGATGTTCACCGGCAACGTGTTGTTCACCGCCGGCCCGGCGAAGTTGGTGCTGCCCTGCCACTGGCCATCAACGTACAGCGTGATGTTGGCCCCGTCGTAGGTGCCCGCGATGTGATGAAACTGGCTATCGAGAACATCCACCGGCGAGCGCACGCCAGGAAAGCTCGTCCCGCCCGCAGCGACACCCCAACCAACGCGCCCATCGGTAAGCACTTGGACCGCCCAGCCAGCGTACGGCGTTACCCAACCGTGCGATTTCTCGATGAGACAAAGCTCATTGTTGGCCTGCCCCGGCTGGGTCTTGTCGCCCCGCATCCAGAATTCCACGGTGAAGCCGTTCGAGGCGATGTTCAGCGCCTCGGCATGCGGAACGATGACGCAGTCATTCGTCCCATCGAGCGCGAAGCCGTTACCCGCCACGCCGCTGGTGAAGCTGATACCGTTCTGCAGCGCGCCGTGGTGATTCCCCAAGGTGTCGCGGGCGTCGCCTTCCGCGCGCCACCAAGCCACTTGGCCGGTCGGCGGTGGCAACGGTGCGTCCGCATGGCAGATGCCTTCGCTGCCGGCGGTGTAAAGGGCGGCGATTTCCTGCGCCGACAGCGCGCGTTGGAAGAAGGCGATCTCGTCCATGTCCGCGCTGCTGTAATAGCCGCACTCCGCGTGCTTGCCCATGACGGGCGACGTCGCCGTAGCCGGAATGGTCTGTTGTCCGTTGGCTGAACCGGCGAACTGGCCATCAATGTAGAAGCGCACGTTGTCGCTGGCCGCATTTCCGTCGAAGGTGACCGCCACGTGATGAAACTGGCCGTCGTTTGGCACGGGTGTCGAAGTCACCGGACTGTCTCCCAACACGCCGCCGCTCATCCCGAAGTAAAGCGGCCCCGTCATCCCTCGATGGCCTTTCATCACTCCGAAGTGGTAGGAGAACGTACCGCAGCCATCGCGTTTGGAGAGAATCGTATCCGCCTTGTCGCCGGTGACGGTGAAGTCGGGTTTGACCCAGGCGGCAATGGTCAACTGGTTGTTGGCGGGCAGCCAGGCGGGTGAATTGGGCAGGGTCACGTAGCTGTCCGGCGAATCCACGAAGCGGAACGCACGCCCCACCCGCCCGTCCACAAAAGCCACGTTGCCGCCCGTCGTGCCGTTCAAGCCGGAGGCGCGATCGTTCGCGTTGCCTTCTCCGGGCAACCAGGCGACCAAATCACAGGGCGGCGCGACACACGCCGGCTTCTGCCGCCCGCTGCCGCCAGCGGCGACGATGGCGGCGACTTCCGAGGCCGACAACGCGCGTGGATACAGGGCCACTTCGTCCAGCAGGCCGCGATAGAACCGCTGCGGGGTATCGTTCCCCCAGACCCGGCCGAAGAAAAGATGCCGGCTGTTGTTCGCGGGCATGGTCAACGCGGCTGTTTCCTGAAGCGTCCCATCCACGTAGAGCAGCAGGTTTGTTCGATCCCAAATCCCGGCGATGTGGTGGAACTGGTTGTCCAAAACATCGCCCAGCGTGGAAACGGAGGCAAAGTCCCCCGCGCCCGCACCTCCCCGGCCGATGATGAAGGTGAGTTTCCCATCGGCGCGGAATCCGTGAAACGCCCAGCCCGTCGAGTCCACAAATCCGTGCGACTTGTCCAACAGGGCGCTGTGCGTGCCCGGCTGGTTCTTGTCCGCCTTCATCCAGAACTCGCACGTGAAGCCGTTCGAGGACACGTTGAGTGTCTCGTGGTGCGGGATCAGCACGTGGTCGTCGTCGCTGTCGAACACAAATGCCTGATCCACCAGGCCGTTCGTGAAGCCCGTTCCACCCACCAGCCAGCCGTCGTTCCATCCGACCACGTCGTCCGCGTTGCCGTCGCCCGGCCACCACGCGGCCAGACCGGCCGGTGGCAGGATGCCTGGCCGCGCCACGCCCGCGGAGTCAGCCGCGTAAACCGCTGCAACTTCGTCCGCAGAGAGGGACCGGTTGAAGAACATGATTTCGTCGAGCAAGCCGTGGAAGTATGCGGTCACGTGCCCCGAGGTGGGAAACGCGGTGAGTTTGCCCACCCGCAACGGCCACGGATTGCCGAGCGCCTTGCCGGCGTAGCTGGCCTCGTTGCGCAACGCGCCGTTCAGGTATTGGCGCAGCTTGACGCCATCGTACGTGGTCACGACGTGATACCAGACGCCGGGCTGAAGGGCTTGGACCACTCGCCCGTCCAACGTCGTCTCGTCGGTCCACGTTCCCTGCATGCCCAGGCTGTGGAAGCTGGAGCTGTTGCCGGTGTAGTAAAACCAGCCCTTGTATTCGGATCGCACCGTGCTTCCGTTCTCCTGGCAGAACGGCCCCATGTAGCGATCGTGCGTGAAAGCATCGGCCTTCATCCAAAACGCGAAGGAGAACGCGCCGTTTGATTTCACCACGTTGGGCATCTCCACGAAGTCATCCACACCATCCAGCCGGAACGCCTTGCCCACCTTGCCCGGCGCGAAGCTCGCCCCGTTCCGTAGCTGCCCGTGGAAGAAGCCGACGCAGTCCTCGGCGGTGTCGTCGCCCGTCCACCAAGCGAAGAGACCGGGGGGCGCTGGCATCACAACGGGGAGGCACGCCAGGTGATCCAATACAAAGCCGTCACCCGGGGCGTTGTCTATCTTGATCGAAGTGATCGCGTTCGTACCCGTGGCGTCAATCCGCACATAACCTTGCCGTCCGGTCCCGACCGTGAGACCGGCCAGTCGGAGCAGCCCGCCGTAATCCACCCCGTTGATCCAGAGCCGCGCGTCGGTTTCCATCTGCTGCACGCTGAACGCCACGGCACGCAAGGGGACGGTGAATTGCAGGAAGATGTCGCCCCACTCGGCGGTGGTGCTGTAGGCGTGCGATTGGTTGTCCCGCGTGTTCAGCAACCCGTTCGAGCCGGTCCACGGCGCTCCCCGGAAGGCTGTGCCGTACGTGTCATTCGTTGGATTGAACAGATTGGGGAGCGTGTCGGTCACCGCCCGGTTCCCCGCCGCGGTTTCGCATCCGATCAACAAGTGCGGCGCGAGGTTGGTGTCCTCGAAATCTTCGATGAACCAACCGGCGACTCCGAGCGCCCAATCGTTCGTCGCCCAAAAGTTCGGAGCGAACCCCGTCAACTGAAACGGCGGCGGATTCGTGCTGAACGCCAAGTGGTCAATCACCCAGCCATCGTAACTGCCCGCACTCTTCAGGCGGATGGCCGCGATCGTATTCGTGCCTGTGGCGTCAATGCGCACGTATCCCTGGCGCTGGCCGTTCACCGGCAGCCCGCTCAAAGCCGCCAGCCCGCCCAGTTCGGTGCCGTTGATGAACAGGCGCACGTCTTGGTCCAACTGCTGCACACTGAACCCGACGCATCGCACGGGCGTCGGAAACTCCAGGATCATCGTGCCCCAATGCTGGCTCTCGGCGTAAGAATGCGACTGGTTGTCGCGGGTGTTCACCAGACACCGCGAGCCATCCCACACGCCCGCCCGGAAGGCCGTGCCGTAAGCGTCGTTGGTCGGATTGAACACGTTGGGCAACGTGCTGGTCGGGGTTAGATTGCCGGCGGGAGATTCACAGCCCACCAGCAGGTTCGGCACGAGCGCGGCGTCCTCGAAGTCCTCGATGGCGTATCCCGCAAGCCCGAGGGCGGCATCGCCCGCACCCCACTGGGAGGCCGGGTAACCGACCACTTGCAAGCCGGCCCGGGCCGTGCCCGTCCCCAGCGCGCAGAGCAACCCTGCGGCGACCGCGATTCGCTTGAGCCGGAGCGCGAACATGCCAAGGCGGCGGGCTGCTCGGCAGGACAACCAGAAGCCCCCGCCAACATTTTGGCCAAAGGCGGTCACGCGGCGACAAGAAGACGATGGGTGCGGTTTCATGGGATGGAAGTTTGGGCTGAAGCTTGGGTAACCGTCAGAGGGTGAGGCAGCGCTCCGACACGGAAGTCGTAGAATCGGGACAGCAAGCAAGGCCGGGCAGCGCGTTGGACGTGAAGTGTTCATGGGCAACCAGTCTGAAGTTTTCCCTGCGATTTGGTTTCTATCCGAAGGCGATTAGACCTCAAGAGAGCAAACCGGTCAATACTGTCGTTCCGGTGATAAGACCGGAAGAGTACGGAGTCTCCCTCCACACTGGCAACCGCAGCCACCGCTTTGCCAGCAATTCTCACGTTGACGGAGTCAAACTCCGCCGGGTGAGGGCACCCGGCCTACATCCGCATAAACCCGCCCCATTGTAGCCCGGGTGCCCTCACCCGGCGGCCTATCTGGGCCAAAATGAGAATTGCTGCCGCTTTGCGGAGCACCACAGGTGTGGCGACCCCGGGACGACAGCGGACGAAAACGGTAAGCGTTCGGTAGAAGCGGATTTCGACTGCAGGCGTCCGCCGACATCGGCGGCGCCGGCAGGCCGCCGCGCGCCAATGCAGCGGGCCCAGTGAGCTGGGCAGACCGAGTCAGGGCCGCCAGTAGGACATGGCGAGCCGGTACTTATAGCCGTCGTTCCCAATGCCTGACCAGAGCGCCGGATCAAAGGCATGCGGCAGCCGCTTGGCGGTCTGGAAGACCACGTGGCCATCGCCAAACAGCGCATTGATGCCCGCGATGCCCCGGTCACGATGCGGCGCCGCGCCCGGGCTGTCGAGGTTGTGAACCAGATCGGTGGCCATGCTCCGGCCTGGGTCCACCACCGGTTGCTTGAGCGGGACGAGGTAGCTGTTCTTGCCCGTCTCTTTGATCTGCGGCAACAGCACCCCGCGACCGGCGTCCTCCAGCACGCGCGACTGCGGGAAGTAACTGTAGCCGCCGCGGACCTTGTCTTCGGCCGTCGCGCCGTCGGGCTGCACGGCCGGCGGGTTCGGCCAGCGGCCATTCTTGACATAGTAATCGTAGGTATAGACGCCGCCGTACTTCTTGCCGCTGGCACAGTAGAAGACTTGCGGGTCGGGCACGGACTTGGTGGACCAGAGCAAGCCCAGGTTGTGCGGGCCTTCGGAAATAACGCCGGTGCCCGGCGTCACCCGCGCCAGTTCGTAAGGGTACCAGGAGTTCTCGTTGCGGAACTTGCAGATGGGCAGACGGTCGTCGTGCTCGCTGGCATACATGAAGATGCCGAGGCCGATTTGCTTGAGATTGCTGGAACACGCGATCCGAAGCGCGCGTTCCTTGGCTTTGCCCAGCGCGGGCAACAGCATCGCCGCCAGAATGGCGATGATGGCAATCACCACCAGGAGTTCGATCAGCGTGAACCCGCCGCACGGCGCGACGGCCTTTGTCCGGCCCTGCTTCAACGTCTTCATAAACCTGCTTGTCCTGCCCGCCATCATTCTCATCCGCCCATCCGCAACTATCTTCCCTGCAAGCGTGTGGCGCCTCCGAGCCCATCTGAGCCCGGAGGCACCGAATCGTGAAACGCCTGCCGTCACGGCGTTGGATAGCGCATGCGATAGAACACCTGCGGCTGGGTCGCATCCAACGGCAGGATCATCTGGTTCGTGGCTGCCGACCCCGGCACGGTGTACCACATGGTGGTGTCGGCCACACTCACCGAGTTGCTCTGCAACTCCCAACCAACGTAGCCGGACGGCCAGGAGAGCGTGAGCTTCCCGTCGCTCACGGAACAGACCACATTGGTCGGGGCCGTTGGAATCGTCGGGACGGCACTCAAAACCACAATCGAGCCATCCAAGGCCAGCCGGTTCGACCAAACCATTCCCGCGCCGGTGATCGCCATCGCCGCGCCGCCGGTGAGGGCCTTGTTGAACACTTGGAACCGGTCGCCCGCAACCAAGGCGGTGGCGCCGAGATTGGTCACCACCACCGTGCCCGTGCCGGTGTTGTTCAACGCGCCGTTGACGGCAACCAGATCGCTGGTTTGCGCGAGCGCTTTGTTGACTTCGATCATGACGTCGCCCGCCAGCGTCAGGCTATTGTTGATCGTCAGCGTGCCGATGGCAGAGTTGCCGGGCACCAGGTTGGCGTCCGCGCCCACTGTCACCGGGCCAAGAATGGTGCCGGCGCCGCCCAAATTGCCGTTCGTCGCGATGACGCCGCCGGTGCTGATCTGCCCATTGACCAGCAGCGTTCCGCCTCCGACATGGGTGGGACCGGTGTAGGTATTCAGGCCGGAGAGAACGAGGACGCCGTTGCCTGTCTTCGTCAGTGGGACGGCCAGGCCGCCGTCGCTGATCACGCCGGCGAGCGTGCTCAGGGCGGTGTTGTTGACATTGATCGGGCGCTCGTTGACCCCGCCATCGTTCCCATTCAGGCTCATGTCACCGGTGAGCGTCAGGTTGTTGCTGCCGCCCAGGATGATGGTGGTCAGGTTCGCGCCGACATCGTAGGTGATCGGATTGGCAATGGTCCGCGCGCCGCCGCTGGCAAACAGGGTGCAGGAACCGACCGTGCCGCTTTCAGTCGTCGAGACAATCGGGCCGGTGCCGAGCGGGCCGGAAACGATGGATCCCCCGGATACCACGGAGTCAGCACCCACCCCGATACTGCCTTGGCTGAGCATCGTGCCCCCGGAGTAAGTGTTGCCGGGATTGTTGAGAATGGCTTGCCCGCCAGCGCAGCGGACGAGGACCGTTCCGATTCCCGAGATCACCCCGTTGTACACTTGAACGCCGCTGGAGTGGTAAGGCGCCAAGAACAGCGTGCTCGCGCCCAGATCAAGGTTCCCGTCATAGGTAAACGGGCGATAGAGCCGGACGCGGCTGGTGCTGGAGGACGTCGGACTGAGGTTCAGCGTTTTGCCGGGGGTGCCGCTCAGCGGTCCCGTTAGAACGCAGGCGTAAGTCCCGCTGGAAGTGAACTCCAGCGTTGAATCGTCAACCACGTTGATGGCGTTGGGCAGGCCGGATTCGGCGCCGCCCGCCGGCCAGACCGTCAGCTTGCCGCCGGCCATCACCACGGGGCCGGAGCCCAGCGCCTGATAGCTGTTCGCATTGGGGATGATGACGACCCCGTTGCTCAGAATGGTCGAACCCGTATGGTAGTTGGGACCGCTCATCGTGAGTGTGTTCCAGCCGATCTTGACCAGGTTTCCTGAGCCGTAGAACCGATCAGTAGTCGTCACGTCATCAGGACGGTTGTAGGTGACGGTACCGTTGTTGGTGATCGCGCCCGTTCCCAATTTGCCGCGACCGTTCGTGCCATCGCCAATGACCACATTGCCGCCCAAGATGGTTGTGAGACCGGTGTAATCGTTGTCCGTCACCAAGGTCAGGGTTCCGGTGTTGGTCTTGAGCAGGCTGGCCGTGCCCGTGATCTTGCCCGTGCCGGCGGTGGTGTCGAAGACGTAGTTCTTGGTGGCATTCACCATGACGGATCCGGCGGAGGCCTCGATGGTCAGATCAACGGTGGTGCGGGTGCTGGTGTCGTCAAAGGTGACGTTGTCTCCGGTGGTAAAGAGGCTCGCGAGCGCGCCGTTCAGCCAGTTGGCCGTGGTGAAGTCCCACTGGCCGTCCACGTTCCCCCGCCAGGTCAGGTTGGCGGCGGAAGACACGCCACTGACCGTCAGATAAATTTCCTTGGCAACTGGATTCACCCCCAAGGTCAGCGAGCCGGTCTGGGCCGGGTAATCCAGCATCAGGTTGCTCAGGTCCGCCGAGAGTGTGCCACCACACTTCATCAACGTGTAAGTGCCGTTGGGAATGACGGCGCCCGTGGGCACCACCCGCACCACGACCATCTCGCTCACGGTCAGGTCGCCGGCGACGAGAATCTTGTCGTTGGCGGCCGCCCCGACTCTGAACAGGTTGGTCGTCGCGAATGAACCCGCCAGCGACAGGTTGTTGGAAAAGCTCAATGTGCCGATCACCGTGAGGCCGGGGCTCACCATGCCTTGAACAATCGCGACGTTGCCCGTGACCACCCCGTTGCCCGCCAGCGTCTGGCCAGCAGCCGTGGACCAGGGGGAATCCAACCCGGCCACGTCGAAACGGCCCGGGCTCACCACGGTAATGAGCGGCGTGGTGGTGAGAGCGGCCGTGCCCGTCAGAGCCAGGCAACCGTTGCTGATCGTCGTCGTACCCGTGTAGGCATGGCTGGAGCCGGTCAGGGTCAATTTGCCGGTCCCCACCTTGATCAAGCCGGCAATTCGGGCGGCGGTATTGTTGTAATGCATGAGCCGGCCCGCAAACGTGGTGTCGGTGTTCAACGCGCCAATCTCCCAGTAAATCGGAATGCCCGTGCTCTGCTCACTGGACTGAAGCGACGGCGTGGTTCCCTCCCCTTTCAACGCACCGATCCGCACGACACCGTTGGCCGCGGTCATCCGCGGCGCAAAACGTCCCGCGTTCGTGCCCATGTCGAGGGTGATGCCGCTCAGGTCATAGACCGAGCCGCTGCCCAGATTGAACCGCGTCAAGCCGCCGAGGCTGTTGGCCCAAGAGATGGTTCCGGTGAAGTTCGCGAACGCGCCGGCATTGCCTCCCCCGATGGTGAGGCGCGAACTCGTGTTGTTGATGTAAACGGTGCCGTTGCCTCTCCAGTAGCCATTGTGCGCGTCATAGTTCGCGCTCGCCCCGTAAACCGTGGCCGAGGTTTGCACGTGATTGGTGTTGGCGTAGGTGATCCCGGCCACCATGCGCACACCACCGCCGTTGAAAATAACCTCACGGTTGCCCCCGCCCAGCGCCGCCGCGTTGCCCACAGCGACCGCTCCTTCCTCCAATTGGACCGGCGCGCCGAAAGTGTTGGCCGCCGTCAGATTCAGGGTGTTGGCCCCCCTCTTGACGAAGCCCTGTTCGCTGCTGATCGCCGCGCTGATCACGGTGTCATTGAGCGGATCGGTGTTCTGCAGATTGGCCACCGTGATTACTGGAGTTGTCGCACCGTTGGTCAGGGTCAACGCGCTGCCCTTCAGAATCCAGCCCGCTTCCGGCGAGCCGAGGCTATCCGCGTCGCCAAAGACCAGGTTTCCGAGAGTGCGCGGCGCGTCCAGCGTCACCGCACGCAAGGCAGTTACGTCGTTGGTGAAATACGCGGTGCTGCCGGCGCCGTCGGCAAAGACGTTGCCGAGCCAGTTGGCTGTGGCGCTCCAGTCGCCGTCCGCGTCCACATTCCAGTAACCGTCAGCGGCCCGAGAAGTGGCCGGGGCAAACAACAGGACAGAGGCTCCGAGCAGGATTGCGAGGGTTCGCGGGATTCGAGTTCTTGGTATCTTCATGGCTGGATCATTGTTGGGTCATGAACGACCTCGGCGCGGGGCGCTGCGAATGGGCGCTTGCTGAACTCTGTGTCGGATGGTGCTTCACCTACAGGGACGAAGGCTGCGACCAAGCTACCGTGGTCAATTCATCATTGTTAGTTTTGGCTTCTGCCCTTGATAACACAGTGCCCACGGCAATCCATCTCGATTTTCGGCAAAACAGGTTGAAAAAATTACCGCACGGCAGAGACGGGTTTTCTCAACCTCGTCGCGTTACGGCTCCTTTCGGCGGCTCCGAAGAAATGTCCCTGCCTCTTCTGCGTCGGCCGCTCGCGCGGGGCAGCCGCAACGAGGCGTAGTGGATCAAGACTGCGGTTTGGTTGCTCGGGATCAACTGCTCGGGCTGAGCCAGTGGACGAGTTCCGGCGCGGCGACTCTCTTGTCCACCCCGCGATCCTACCAGATCCCGGCCTGGGTGTTAGTCCCGCGATCGCTCCACGCGACGGCGGCGACGCCGCCCTCGACAGTCGAAACCCTCTCCGACTCTGTGATCGGCAAGACCCGCCCTCCGCAGGCTTCGACCACGCGATGGCTTGCCGAATGTCGCCGCGCCCAGATTGCTCAACCCACTGGATGCCCCAAGACAGCTTTCTGGTTAGCTCGCGCAGATTCTCTTTTATGCGCCTGCAGCAACTTGCTACTGTCGCCCGCATGCTTACAAGCCGCAGACGGAAAGGTTCAACCAAACTCGAACTGGGAATCATCGGCGCACTGGCGTTCGCCGCCGGAGCGATGGCCGCCGATCTCCGCATCGGGATCATCGGGTGCGACACCTCGCACGCGGTGGCCTTCACGCAGGTGATGAATGACCCCAAGGCGCAGGGCCACGTTGAGGGAGTGAAGGTCGTGGCGCTCTTCAAGGGAGGCAGCCCCGACATTCAGTCGAGCTGGTCGCGCATCGAACCCAACGCCAAGAAATTGCAGGAGGACTTTGGCGTGCGGGTCTATGATTCCATCGCAGCCCTCTGCCAGGACGTGGATTGCGTGCTGCTGGAAAGCGTGGACGGACGCCCGCACCTGGAGCAAATCCGGCCCGTGCTTGCCGCGCGCAAGCCGGTGTTCGTGGACAAGCCCGCCGCCGGGTCATTGCGCGACACGATTGAGATCTTCAAGCTGGCCAAGGCAGCCAAGGTGCCGATCTTCAGCTCCTCCTCGTTGCGATTTGCCAGCAACAACCTGGCCCTCCGCAACGGCCTGATTGGCAAGGTCACTTACTGTGAAACCTACGGCCCGTGCGAAATTGAACCCCACCATCCCGACCTGTTCTGGTATGGCATTCACGGGGTGGAGGCGCTCTACACGGTCCTCGGAAAGGGCTGCCAGACCGTCACTCGCGGAACCGATGCGCGCGGCAAGATCGAAGTCGTCGGCCTTTGGAAGGGTGGGCGCAAGGGCGTCTTCCGCGAAGACGCGAATTTCCACGGCAAGGCGATCGGCGAGAAGGGCGAAGCTCCGGCCGGCTCGTGGGATGGTTACGTGCCGCTCGTCCGGGAAATCGTGCAGTTCTTCAAGACCGGCGTGGCCCCGGTCCAGCCGGAGGAAACCATTGAGATCATGGCGTTCATGGAAGCCGCGGACGAGAGCAAGCGCCTGGGCGGCGCGCCGGTGAAGATCAAGGACGTAATCAAGCGGGCGCGGAAGTAAGGCGCAATTGCATGGCCATCTCGCGCGCCACTCGGGTAAAGTCACGCCGATGAAGCGCAGGTTGAGCAGGAGCTTGGCGATGTTGATTACCGCGGGTGTGGCGCTAGTTTCAACCGGCCCGCAGTGTCCCACCGCCACGGCGGGCGCGCGTGAGCCAGCCCAAGGAGTCTATCAGCCGAAACCAACCTGGGCGGAGACGATGCTGGCATCCCGCCGCGCGTGGCAGGCGGCGACCCAGCCCGAAACGGATCGGGCGAAGCTGCGGTTCGCCTTGGGCGAAGCCCTCAAAGCGGATTTCCCCGTCCCGTGGGACTGGGCGCTCCAAGACAGCGACGGGCGCATCGCCGAGTGGTTCGATGCCGAAGCCGGCACCGATTGGGAACGCCGGCTCATCACCCGGGCGCTCGGCGAGTTGCCCGCGAGCGAAATGTCCTTGCGCGAGGAATTTGAAGCGCTCTGCCAAACCCAGGCGGGAGCGCAAGATCCGCGCTGGTGGAGTCTCTACCTTCGCGCTGGGACGCAGCGCCGCGCCACGCGGCTCGCGCGGTTGGCCAGCCACGCGCCCCGCATCGTCTTCACCAAACGCCGGACGACCCGCCCTTCGTTCTTCGCTTACACGGAGGGTCAGTCCGATGCCCAGCATGAGCGGCATTTCGATCCCAACGCCGCGCTTTGCCTGCTCGAAACCGATCCGCTCGGAAGCGGCTTCGACGCGCCGGTCAAAGTCAAGGGGGCGTTTGGCCAGATGCGCACGCTGCTGGCGGACGCGGGCGGCGTGATTCGCGATCCGGCGGCTTCTTGGGACGGGCGACGGGTGCTGTTTGCGTGGAAGAAGTCCCTGGACGAGGACGATTATCACCTCTACGAGCTGAACGCGGCGTCCGGCCAGATTCGGCAGATCACCGGCGGCCTGGGCTTTGCCGACACCGAGCCCGCCTACCTGCCGAACGGCCACATCGTCTTCGCCTCGACGCGCTGCGTGCAGACGGTGGATTGCTGGTGGACGGAGGTCAGCAACCTCTACACGTGCGACGCCGACGGCCGTTTCCTGCGGCGGCTCGGCTTTGACCAGGTGCATACGGTTTATCCGCAGGTTTTGGATGATGGGCGCGTGATTTACACCCGCTGGGACTACAACGACCGCGGCCAAATTTTTCCGCAGGCGCTCTTCCAAATGAACGCCGACGGCACCGGCCAGGCGGAGTTTTACGGGAACAACTCCTGGTTTCCCACCACCATCGGCCACGCGCGCGGCATTCCCGGCACGGAGAAGGTGCTGGCGGTCTTGATGGGGCATCACTCGGCGCAGGCCGGTAAACTCGGCATTCTGGATCCAGCCAAGGGACGGCAGGAGAATACCGGCGCCCAACTGGTCGCGCCGGTGCGGCAAACTCCGGCCGAGCGCGTTGACGCCTATGGCCAGGCTGGCGATCTATTTCAATACCCCTACCCGCTCACGGCAACAGAGTGCCTCGTCGGCTACGCGCCGCTCGGCTGGACCGAGGCGCACGCGGCGAAAGGCGGCGCGGACTTTGGCATCTACTGGATGCACGTGGATGGCCGGCGCGAGTTGCTGGCCACGGACGCTTCCTTGGCTTGTCAACAGCCCGTGCCCCTGATCGCGCGCACGCCGCCACCCGCTCGTCCCAGCGCGGTGGACTATCGGAAAACCACCGGCACCTACTACATGCAGGACGTTTACGCTGGGGCGGCGCTCGCCGGAGTCCCGCGCGGCACGGTGAAAAAGCTACGGGTAATCGCGCTCGAATTCCGCGCGGCGGGCGTTGGCCACAACGGCAGTGACGGGCCGGGCGGCGGAGCGCTGGTTTCCACACCCATCGCCATCGGCAATGGTTCGTGGGACGTGAAGATGGTCTTGGGCGATGCGACCGTGCATGCGGATGGCTCGGCCCACTTCACGGTACCGGCGCGCACGCCGGTTTATTTCCAGGCGCTCGACGAGCATAACCATGCCGTGCAAACCATGCGAAGCTGGAGCACGCTGCAGCCGGGCGAAACCCAGTCCTGCGTCGGCTGCCACGAATCCAAGAACCACGCCCCACCCGTCACCCAGTACGGCAATTCGCTCGCCTTGAGGGCCGGGCCGCAAACGCTCGCCCCCTTCTACGGCCCGGCGCGCGGGTTCAGTTTTCCGAGGGAAATCCAGCCGATCTTCGATCGCCACTGTGTCCGCTGCCACCACGACCGGACGCGGCGGATGGAGGCCAAGCGGCTGGACAAACCAGTCACGCGAGAGAGTGATCCGGTCTGGCGCGTGGACCTGCCCGTCGCGCGCCTCGGGAACACCGGCGTTTGGCCCTTCGCCGCTGACCACGCTGTTTCGCCGCCAGAAGCCGGTTCGACGAACCGGCCCGCGTTCAGCCTGCTGGGCACAACCCGGACCGACCCCACCGCGAAACGCTCTTGGAGCGACGCCTACCTGAACCTCACGCTGGCGTCCCCGGCGAACGGGGATGAATCGGTGGGCTCATACGGCGGGGCGTTCGACGGCCGGATGGTGAATTGGATCGGGTCGCAGTCCATTCCAACGCTCCTGCCGCCTTACAGCGCGGGGGCCTGTCGCAGTGAATTTTTACCGCTGCTGGCGGGGGGCCACCATGGGGTCACGCTCTCCCGCGAAGAACTCGACAAACTGGCCTGCTGGATTGACTTGTTCGTGCCGTATTGCGGCGACTACTTCGAAGCCCACGCCTGGAGCAACGCAGAGCTGGCGAAATACGAGCGTTACCTGGCCAAGCGCAAACGGATGGAAGCCATCGAGCAAGGAAACCTCGACGAACTCACGGGCGGGCCGCGACGAAGCGAATGAGATCGCCGGGGCGCGTCAGCCCAGCTTCAAAAAGTTCTCCAGAATCTGCCGACCGTTCTCTGTGAGGATGCTCTCCGGGTGGAATTGCACGCCCCAAATCGGGTGTCGCTTGTGCCGCACGCCCATGATCTCGCCCTCCTGTGTCTCCGCCGTGATCTCCAGGCAATCCGGCACGGACGCGCGCTCGATCACCAGCGAGTGATAGCGGGTGGCGGCAAACGGATTCGGCATCCCGGCGAACAAGTCCTTTCCGTTGTGCTGAATCAACGACGTCTTCCCGTGCATCATGCGGTAGTTCACGATCACATTCCCGCCGAAGACGTGCCCGACGCACTGGTGTCCCAGGCATACCCCCAGGGTTGGAATCGTCGGCCCGAACGTGCGGAGGATGTCGCAAGAGAGTCCGGCATCGCGCGGCGAGCGCGGCCCGGGTGACACCAGGATCCGCTCCGGCGCGAGCGCCCGCACCTGCTCCACGGTGATCTGGTCGTTGCGACGCACCTCCAACTCCACCCGCATCTCCCCGAGGTACTGCACGAGGTTGTAGGTGAACGAGTCGTAATTGTCTATGACCAGCAACATAACGGTGCGCAACTCTAGCGGAACAACGCCCGCGGAGAAAATGGAAATCCATTGTCCTACGCCTCAAGTTGAGGGCAGGCCCTCACCCTCCCCGTGAACCTTGGGCGGGGGCGGCGTCTCGGCTGAGCGCCGCAGTGTTTTTGAGGAGGAAGATGGCGGCGCTTTACCGAGACGCCGCTACAGTTCGCGGGTTCAGAGCGCACAACTTCATTGGGGGGAATCTCTCCCCGCAAACATCTTGCGCCTTGAGGTCCTGGCCTGTGCCAAGGTGGGGTTGGCAGGGATTCGGGGCAGGCGTGGCGGTCAGAACAAAGTCGGCGGTGGTGGAATTTTGCGCTTGCCAATCCCAAGTTGGAAGGGCCTGAATTGGGCAACGCACAAACCAGTCAGCCTGACAGGCCATGAGAAATGCAGTTCTTCTTTCTACGGACCGCTCCGGTGTCCGGCGGCATGTGAGACGCGGTGTCGGTTTCACCTTGATCGAACTATTGGTGGTCATCGCCATCATCGCCATTCTGGCGGCGATGCTCTTGCCGGCGCTCGGCAAGGCCAAAGCCAAGGCCGGACAGTCGGCGTGTTTCAACAACCTCAAGCAGCTCACACTTGGCATGATGATGTACCTTGACACGTACAACGGCGTGTTCCCCGCATGCGCCTCCCGCAGCACGTATGACTTTCAAGTCGAGGATTGGATCTACTGGCGCTTGAACCGGCCTGGCTACGCGGTCAAAGACAGTCTGATCGTGGCGCAAATCGGCAGCGCCAGCAGCAACTTGTTCCGCTGCCCGCTCGACCGGGACGATCGCCAGCGGATCATTGAGACGGGCCAGCCGGGCAGCGACCCCGGTCCTTACATGTTCAGTTACAGCATGACCAGCATCGGGGTGGTCAACAACCAAAGTGGCGGCATCACCTCAATCCGCGACACCTCCCGTCGCTGGTACCCCTTCAAGCAATCGGCCATCCGCAATCCGGCGAAGAAATTCATGCTGGCGGAAGAGCAGACCGTCATCCGCGGGCCGGAATGTTCCGACCCCAACCGCAACATCCTCAACGACGGCCGTTTCGTTCCGGGCGGCAGCGACGTGTTGACCAGCCGCCATAACAAGCGGGCGAACTCCGGGTTCGCCGACGGCCACGCGCAGACCGTCAAGTGGCAACTCGGTGATGACCTCAACAACCTGGACCCCACCCGTCCCTGACTTCGCGCCACTCTCCCTCCGCCATTTGCCACCAAGTTTATGAAGCGCGCCACGATCATTGCTCTTGCTGCCCTGAGCCTTCTGGGTTGCGGCAAACCGACTTCGCCAACCAATGGGGCAACTCCATCAGGCAAGACCGGGACTGAGCAGCCTGCAACTCCACCGCCGAATTACGTCGCCGCGACCGCTGAGAACAAGCCGGCCGAGAATGTGTCCGGCGTGGTTAACCCCTTTCTCACCGAGCAACTCCGGCTCTTCATTCGGGAGAAAGGACGGACGCCGGAAAGCTTCACCGAGTTGGCGCGCGCCCGATTGGACAGTGTTCCCCGCCCCCCCGAGGGCATGAAGTGGGTGATTGACGCGACCAGCAAAGAGGTCAAAGCCGTGCCGGCTCAGTGACCCGGCGACCGCCGGATCACGCGGCAAGTCGCCCACGAGTCGGGGCGGTGAATTGATTCTGCCGCCGTGCCGGTTGCTTACGGCTTCAGTTCCGGCACCTCCACCCACGCCCGCTTGGCCCAAGACTCCAGGCCCTTCTCGGCGAGTTGCACGCCCTTCGCGCCTTCCAGCAGCCCCCAGCGGAACGGCTCGCCAATCACGACGTGGCGCAGGAAGAGTTCCCACTGGACTTTGAAGGCGTTGTCGAATGTTTGGTAATCCGGCACGCGTTCCCAAGCGTCGTAAAAATTGATCGGGTTCGGGATGTCTGGATTCCAAACCGGCCGCGGTGTGGCGCTGGCGTGTTGCACCACGCAATCGCGCAAGCCCGCAACCGCCGAGCCTTTCGTGCCGTCCACTTGGAGCGTGAGCAGATCGTCGCGCCGGACACGCACGCACCACGAAGAGTTGAAGTGCGCGATCACGCCGTTCTCCAACTCGAATGTCGCATACGCGGCATCATCCGCCGTGCATTTATAAGGTTTGCCCGCTTCGTCCCAGCGCTGTTTGACGTGCGTGGCGCCGAGGCACGACACCGCCTTCACCTTGCCGAAGATGTTGTCGAGCACGTAACGCCAGTGGCAGAGCATGTCCACAATGATGCCGCCGTCGTCTTCCTTGCGATAGTTCCACGATGGCCGCTGGCACGGCACGATGTCGCCCTCGAAGACCCAGTAGCCGAACTCGCCGCGCACAGAGAGCAATTCGCCGAAGAAACCGGACTTGATGAGCATCTGGAGCTTGAGCAGGCCCGGCAGCCAAAGCTTGTCCTGCACGACGCCGTGCTTCACGCCGGCCTTCTTGGCAATCTCGTAAAGCTCATACGCCGTGGCTGTGTCGGTGGCCGTGGGTTTCTCGCAATAGACGTGTTTGCCCGCCGCGATGGCCTGCTTCACGGCGGCGGCCCGGCGGCCTGTGGTTTGGGCGTCGAAGTAAATCGTGTTGGCCGGATCAGCAAGGGTGGCGCTCAGGTCCGTCGTCCACCGAACGCCTTCGCCCATCGCGGCGAGCTTCTGGAGCTTGGCTTCGTTGCGACCGACCAGCGTAAGCTTGGGCACGATGGTTTCGCCGTCGCTGATGCGGACACCGCCCTGCTTGATGATGGCGAGCAACGAACGGATGTAGTGCTGGTTGGTCCCCATGCGTCCGGTGACGCCGTTGAGGATGATGCCGGGGGTGTGCGTCTTCATGATCTACGATTTACGAATTACGATTTACGGACCACGCGATAGCCGATTCAACGATTCAGGCAGTCCACATTTCAACATCTCATGCGGGCTTGTCTGTACATTGCGGGTGTGCGCCGGGCGGCAAGGGTGGCGCGTCCACGCCCGCCTTGGGCAACGTGCCGCTGAGTTCCTGCCGCCAATGGGCCACGTCACCGGCCGGCCCGTAGCAATACAGCATTCGTAACGGCGCGTCGCCGATGTTGGTGAGCTGGTGAAAGACGCCGGGCGGAATGTAAACACACTGGCCGCTCGTGACCGTCTGACGCTCGTCGCCCAAGCACATTTCGCCTGTGCCTTCGATGACGAAATAAACTTCCTCCTGCTCCTGGTTGTGCCACGGTACCTGGCCACCCTTCGGTTCGAGCGTGACATTGCCGATGCAGAAGTTCTTGCACTGGATGGGAGCAACGCCGCCCACGAGGTTTTGGGTGCGCCGCCGCGCCGGATACCGGCGGCCTTCAATCTTGCTGAGGTCGGAAATAGTCATGGTGTGGACCGAGTCACTTGCAGCGGTTAAGTCAGGTCGAGGCGGCTCAGTAACCTCCTTTGCCCAATTGGGCGTCGCATGTTCCGGCAACTTGGCCGGCTTTCTCGGCCGCCTCGCGCCGCCGGTATTCGTCCAGCATCGCAGCCGTTGCCGTCGCGCCACAGCGCGAGCCGCCAAGATCGCGCACTTTGATCAAGCCATCCAGATCGCGCACACCGCCAGCGGCTTTGACCTGCACCTTGGGCGAACAACTCGCGCGCATCAGCGCCAGATCGTGCTCGGTGGCGCCCTTGTAGTTGTAGCTGCCGTTGGGTTGCTTCACGAATCCATACCCCGACGAAGTTTTCACCCAATCGGCGCCGGCGCGCTCGCTGATCTGGCAGAGCCTTCGTTTGAAATCGTCGCTGCTCAGGCCGGCGCCGCCCTGGGTCAGGTAATCGTTCTCGAAGATGACCTTCACCTTCGCCCCGTGCCTGTGGGCTTCGTCGCACACCGCTTTGATGTCGCGCTCCACGTAATCCCAGTCGCCGCTCAGGGCCTTGCCGATGTTGATCACCATGTCAATCTCAGCTGCGCCATCGCGACAGGCCAGCTCGGTTTCGTATCGCTTTGCCTCCGTCGTGCTATTGCCGTGCGGAAATCCGATGACCGCGCCGACGAGCACGCCCGTGCCCTTGAGCAACTCGACCGCCCGTTTCACCTCGTAGGGCTTGATGCAGACCGACGCCACGCCGTATTTCGCGGCGAGCCGGCAACCGTTCTCCAACTCTTGATCCGTCATCGTCGGATGCAGGAGCGAGTGGTCAATCATCTTGGCGAGTTGTTCGTAGCTGTATTTCATGGTGCTGGGTTTTACGATTCAACCGCCTGTAAGGGTATGGAGGTCAACGGTCGCGCGCAACCTTGATTGGCCATTGGCTAAACGCGTAGCGCCGAAATTGCTGTCGGCGAGTTGGCGTTTGCACCAGTTGGGGGAACCGGCGTTACGGCTCACGGCTGGCGCAGGCGGAAGAATGTGCGTCGCTCGTTTGGAGCATATCCCTCGGATGCTGTTGGAGTCCCGTTCTGCATTGTGGGGAAACAAACTGCGCCCTCGAAGTGGGCAAGCCCCGAGCAATTTGATGGCGAATCCGTGAAATCGTTTCCCCCGGGGTCAATCCCGCCAGCCTCTCACGACGAACCCGTCCACGCCGGCCTGTATCCCAGCACCCTCTGCCAAGCATCCGCATCCACCATGCGCCTTACGATGCGCCAAGCTTGATCGCTGGTGAGCGGCCATTGGTTGTCCTTCAGAAACTGGTCCACTTGCTGGCGCGTGGGGCGATGGCCAAAGTAACGATCTCCCACATGCGGCGCATCCATTACATCGTAGAGTACCCACTCCTTGGAGCCGCCCTTGTGTCCCGGCGGATATTTCGGATTCCGGACGGCATGGACCAGCACCCAGCGCCCCTTGCGAAGCTGCAAAACCAGCAGGGCATCATCCACATACCACGGCCGGTCATCCTCGCGTGAAACGAACGCCAGCAGCGTGGCGGCTTGCAGCCCATCGTAACGGTGAAGATCTTGGGCCTGGAGAATGGCTGCGGCGTTTACGTCATTTGTGATTACGGCTGCCCCCGGACTGCCACTCACGAGCCCGAAGAGGCACATGGAAGTCAGAACAGCACGCAGCGGGTTCTGCAGGCGGCGAGGCTTGAGGATGCTCATAAAATCGCCGTTACGGTCGTGTTGACCGGGCCGTTGCACAAGCCCTTTCGACGTGGGCGGAGGTTGCCGGAAAACGAACAAGCGCCAGCGCAGTGACACGAGGACTTGGGTGGAGACGGCGAACCGAGGTAACGCCAAGACGCCAAGACGCAGGGAAGGAAGGCCTGCTTTGTGGAGTTGCGTAACACCGACATTTCTGTCGGCTTGATCCGTCTTCCCGACCGGCTGGTTGGAAAACCGGCTTTACGGCTCACGGCTGGCGGAGGCGGAAGAAACCAGCGGCGTTGGTTGCGTCCACCGTAATCACGTTCTGGCCGTTGATCTCCGTGGGCGTCAGGTTGGAATCCTGCCAGTCACCCCCGTTGGCCAGCGTGGTGGCGGATTGGAGGACGAAAGCGGTGGCGCTGGTGGACCACACGAGGCTCAATCTCGAACCGGCCTGAATTGTCGAGATGAGCGGCGGGATTTCGCGGTATGCGACCGTGGTGACGCGCGTATTCGGGGAACCGGAAGTCGGGAAGGCAACCACAACCAGGCCGTCCACGCCCAGCGCAAGGCTGACCGAGCTCTTAGGATAAGGTGCCCCGCCCCCCTCCATCGCCCCAGCGTAGCGCTTCTCCCAGAGGATCGCACCAGTCTCCGCCGCATACTTGGCCGTGTAACACTCCGCAGTTCCATCGCTTTTGGAAGACAAACCAGCAATCACGACGTTGCCGTCAGCATCAATGGCGACAACCTCCGCCCGATCATTGCTGTTGCCAGGGCCATTGTATCGCCGCTCCCAGATCAGACTGCCGTCCGTGCCCGCGTAACTCACGGTGTACATGTCCCGGTGGTTGCCGTCATCCGTCCCGCCGACAACTACGACGTTGTCCCGATGATCCACCCCGATACCCATGGCCTGATCCTCGCCGCGCCTGGAACCATTGCCGTTGATTGGGCCGTCGTAACGGCGTTCCCACAAAAGCTCCCCGTTAGTTGAGGCATACTTGGCGGTGTAGTAGTCGTAGTTGGTGCCGTTGTGGGAATACCCGGTCACCAAAACATTTCCGAAGCGGTCTCCGGACACCGCGCTGGCATAATCAATTCTGCTGGATGGCCCATCGTAGCTCTGCTCCCATAGAACACTGCCGTCGGTGCCAGAGTATTTCGCGGTGTAGTAGTCGAGCGACGACGACGGCGTAAAGGATTGGCCAGTCACGACCGCATTTCCGAAGAAATCCAACCACAATCCAGTCGCTCCATCCAAGCCCGACCCTGCCGGACCATTGTAGCGCTGTTCCCAAATCTGCTCGCCAGTGGTTGAGGCGTATTTAGTCGTGTAGAAATCGCCAACGGAGGTTCCACTCACAATGACATTGCCGCTGCCATCCAAGGCCACCGCGACAGGAGTGTCGGACGATGCACCCACGACCGTGCCGCCATTGAACCGCCGCTCCCAGAGGATCGCGCCATTGGTTCCGGAGTACTTGGCGGTGTAATAGTCATAATCGTAACTGTAGATCGCGTTATACGACTTGCCCGTCACGACGATATCGCCGTTGGCATCCACCGCCAGGCCTGCGGGAACGTCCCAACTGTTCCCGGCCGGTCCCGGGCCGTTGTAGTAGCGCTGCCACAGCACCGCCCCGTTGGTTCGTGAGTATTTCACCACCTGCATGTCGCAGCCCGCCGCACTGTATCGAGCCGAAGTGGCCAGAATGACGTTGCCAAGCGCGTCACACACGATCCTGGGCTGTTCAATTCCGTA
Source organism: uncultured Verrucomicrobiota bacterium (assembly GCA_964548925.1). Classification (GTDB taxonomy): domain Bacteria; phylum Verrucomicrobiota; class Verrucomicrobiia; order Limisphaerales; family MWDV01; genus MWDV01. The sequence continues at coordinate 44,886 of CAZJTM010000004.1, forward strand.
GGGCGTGCCGGTGTTCCAATGTTGCACCCACGCCTCCGTCACTGCGGCTTGGGTGCTATGGGTGGCCAAAGTCAGCGCGAGCACAAACGTTGAAGGCGCAATTCGACGCGGGACAAGTAGGAAAGGCTTCATGCGTAACCGGGGGAATCCGAGGGTTGGAATGAAAGGCGACTTTGATCAAGGTGCAGGCAGGATGCGCACCACGCCGTGATTCACGCCATCTGTGGCCGGCGCCTGACCACCGATGAACAGGTTGCCGATGGCGTCAGCCGCCGCGGCGCGGGGAGTGCCGGCGCTGGACAGGAGAGGCACGTCGTCGCTCGTGACCCAAGTTGTGCCGCCATTGAGGCTGACGCGGGTGATCCAGCGTGAGACTCCGTTCACGGAGACATACCCAGTGGCAAACACGCGCCCGTAGGCATCCACGGTGACGGCTCGCCCCGTGTTGAAACTGCCCGGCGCGAAATCATCCACGACGGTCCAGGTCTGGCCGCCATTGACGCTCCGGCGCGTGATCCAGTGCGCCACCGCCGGCTTGTTCTTGCCGGGCGAGATGATGGCGACACCGGTCGCGAGGAGGTTGCCGTTGGCGTCGGCAGTCATGCCGTAGGGAAAGTTTCCGGTGCTGCCGGAGTAATAGGTGTCCACCGTGTTCCAGGTCTGTCCGCCGTCAGTGCTGCGCCGCACGATCCAGGAGGTGTTGCCGTACCGACCCGCAGCGAAAACTCCGGCGGGCGTGGCGGCCATAGCCCAGACACTGGAGGCTCCAGATGGGGAAACCAAATCCTGCACTGTGGCCCAAGTAGCGCCGCCATCGAGACTGCGCCGGATGGAGAAGTGCCACCGGTTGTTGGTATCAATGATGTATCCACCCAAGAACACCCGGCCCGCGACGTCTTCGACAACGGCGAGCGGGCTTCCCCCTCCCGCCCAGGCGTTCCCAACCGTCCAGGAGGTTCCGCCATCTTCAGAAACTGCGGTGACCCAACAGCTGACGAGACCTGGACCCGCGGCATGGACGCGGCCTGACGGACCAATGGTTACGGCCGCGAACTGCGCGATGCCCGATACGTCCAGGACAGTAACCCAGCTCTGGCCGGCATCGAGGCTTCGGCGGACGAACCCGTGGCGAACACCGGAAGCATCGTCGGCCCCGCCGGAGGAGAACACGACGCCGTTGTCCACGGCGGCCATGCCGCTCACGCCGGCGACCTTGCCGGGGGCGAGTTGGAAACCATCCACCGTTTGCCAGGTGGACTGGGCGAAGGCGGAGGTGATTGACGCAATAAAAAGGACGGCGCCGAGGGCGAGGAATTGAGGGGGGTTGACTTTCATAACGCTGGCGGGTTGGGTTCGGTTGTTGGTTGTTCGTGTTCTACATCAGCCATGATCACGAGCAATTCATCGCGGAGGTACAGAGGGTTTTTACAAAAATCCGATAAAAGAATTTGTGGAGGAACTACCGTTTGAGCAAACGGGGGTGATCGAAAACGCCCGCGTTACTCGAACAATTCCGGTGCCCTTTGGCGCAATGAGTGCGCAAGGTCCGCAAGTTCCTGGGCCTGGAGGGGCAGGAGCGCACCGCCTGGACTCAACCGCCGTCCCGAGAGAAGCCTGGCGTAGTCCGCGATCACATCCACCGGAAGTGTCGTCGGCTTCAAATCCCAAGCACGCAGCAGGTTCGGATCACTGGCGGTGATGAGCCGGCTTTCCGCCGTGATGCACACCCAGCGGACATCGCCGGTGTGCCGCAGCAAAGGCGTGACCTGCTCCGCGGTGGCGGCATCCCAGACACGGGCGATTCCGTCATCGCTGCGGGTGGCGATGAAACGGCCGTCAGCGCTCCAGCGTGCCAGGCGCGCCGAACGCTCGCTGGTTCGCATCGGGGCGAGCTGCATCCCGCCGCTGACGGCATCCCACAGTTTGACGTCGAAAGAGAGACCGGCTGTGAGGAGCCGTTTCCCGTCCGGGCTCCAATCGAGATCCAGCAAGGCGGCCCCATGTTTGAAGTGAAGGTCCGGCGCGTCTTTCGCTTCCCAATCCACGACGCGTCCGATCTGTCCCTGCGTGACAAAGGCGAGCCGGCTTCCATCCGGCGAGAAGCCAATCTTGTTGACCGCTCCCCACTGAAATGGGTTAAAAGCGCGGCCAATCCATTCGCCTTTGAACGGGTCGAAAAGCTGGAGGTGGGAACGAGGTGGGCCAACGGTTCCGGCTGGTGCTCGATCGTTTGCCATGAGCAGGATTGAGCCCGTGCGGGGTTGGAAGATCGAGCTATCGCCCTGAGTTGCGAGAGGATCCCAAGGAGCGTAATTCGCGGGCGTGGCAAGTGTTTGTTCCAGTGAGCCATCACTGGTGTTCCAGACTCGGATGTTTTGGTCCTCGGAGAATGTCAATAGCCGGGATCCCTCGCTGACGAAGGCGAGTGCTGAAACGTGGCTGGGATGGGCAAGGGTAAAATGTTTGGATTCCCCAGCGGCTTTGTTCCAGAGAACGACCGTACATGGATACTCGGGTTGGCCGGTCCCCTCAACGATCGCCCAGAGCTGGCGATTGTGATTGGCGGTCCATCCGAAAAGTTTGCCCCCCGGACTCTCTGGTCCCAAGACCCCTTCTTCGCGCAAGCTGGCCGGATTCACCAGATGCACCCGCTGGTCTGCAAGCGGAATCGAAATGGGGCCCGGAGAGCGGGCGTCGGCGATCCGATCCCAAAAGCCGGTGCGGTTGGTGATGAAACTGGCGGCGAGAGCCACGCGCGCCGACTCTGTCCGGCAATGGAGTGACCACAGTTTTGCGGTACCGTCCTCGCTGGTCGTCAGCAGCCGGGTTCCGTCGCGATCATAACTCACAGACTCCACATAACCGCTGTTCGGGAGCGCCGGCGTTTGGGGCTCACCGGTATCGAGATTCCAAATGAACGCGCGGCCGCTATCGTCGCCGCCGGCGAAGCTGAACCCGTCTGGGCTGAAAGCCCAGCTACGCGGGCTTCCTGCCGGGCGTTTAATGGACACGGCCTGCCCGTGGGTTTCGGGATCCAAGAAGAGACATTTCAGGAGATCGCCTACAATCAGTCGCTCCCTTCTCTGAGGACCGAGCGCCAGCGTCCAGAGCGCATTTGAGACGACGATAGGCGGGCCGAGCTCGCGTCCGTCGCTTACGCTCCACGTCCGAATCGCGCTCACCTCGGAATCTCCGGCGGGCTCTTCAGACGAGGCGACGAGCAAACCATTCGAACTGACAACGAGCCGCTCGACGCCCCGGTTGTGATGAAGCGGCGGACCAGCGGACTCGCCCGAGGGCATTCGCCAGGTTCGAACTGTCCGGTCAAGACTCGCCGAGGCGAGCAGGCTGCCATCGATGCTAAACGCCAGCATGTTGATCTGGCTGGAATGCCCCTTCAAAGTCGCCGCCCGCCGTCCGGTGCCGACCTCATAGACTTCCACCACATGGTTCGTTCGCGCGACCGCCAGCCATTGGTCATCGGGGCTGAAGACGGCGGTGACCGCGTTGCTGATGGCGGGATAAACCGGCTGCCCGGTTGCTACGTCCAAAACCACCGCACCACCTCGGCCCTGCGCGCTTGGTGCTGGGTAGGCCTCATCGGAGAATGACCGTACTAGTAATCGCAGCCCGTCACGGGAGAATCGAAGTCGCCTTGCGCCAATGGCCAGCTTCATGGCTTCGCCACGCGCGGATCCGTCATGGGCGTTCCAGAGGCGGACCTCCCATTGACCTCCCAAATCGGTCGGTCGCCGGCTGGCCGTTGCCACGAGGGCTCCATCAGGACTCATAGCGCCGGAAAACACCGCGCCCTCATGCGGCATCACCATCAACTGACGTGGCATCTGTTCCAGCACCTGCTGGATCCGGATGCGGTGAATGGCTTCTTCCGCAGGACGATTCGTCACCAGGGACAGCGCGTTCGCAAACCAGAGTAACGCTCCGGAATGATCGTCCTGATCCAACAGCCGCACGCCGTTTGCCACCCGCAGGCGGACAAGTTGTTCGCGTTGTTCCTCAGCCAAGCTGCTTTTCTCTTCCGTGAGTCGTGACTTCTCGGCTGCCAGCTCGCGCACGGCCCGCGTTTGTTTCACCTGCCACCACCAACCGACAGCAATAACCGCCGCGAGTGCGGTGACAAGTGCCCCGGCCCTTTGCACGAAGCGCAGTTGCCCGGCGAGTTTGCGCTGGCGGCGCACCGAGCCGCCGCTGTGCAAGAGCGCGAGGTCGGCGTGCATTTCCTCGGCGGTGGCGTAGCGCTTCCGGGCATCGGGCGCGCAGGCGCGGAGCAGCACGGCGTTGAGTTCCATCAGGGCGATGGACTCGCGGTCGGTGCCGATTTGGGTGAACGGCTCGGGGAATTCGTGGCGGTCCTTCCCCATCGCGGCTTCGTAAAGGACCTTGCCCAGCGCGTAGAGATCGGCCTGGGGCGAAGTCGGGCCTTCGGGCGGAACGAAGCCTTCCGTGCCCACGAAGGTGTTCGCGCCCTGCGCTTCGGTGACGAGGCCGATGTCGGCCAGCTTGGGCACGCCGCCGACGTAGATGATGTTCGACGGCTTCACGTCGCGATGGATGAGGCCGTGCCGGTGCAGATGGCCGAGGGCGAGCGTGAGGGTGAGGCCGAGTTGGAGGCAGTCGTCGAGCGGGAGGCGGCCGTGTTGGTGGAGGTCGCGGGCGAGGGTGCGGGGTTGATACAAATCCGAATTCCGAAGCTCGAAATTCGAAGGAAGCCCAAAGGTCGAAGGCCGAACTTCCGCACCCGCCGAGGTTTCATCGGATTTCTGGCTTCGGATTCCGTTCGGGTTTCGAATTTCGGGTTTCGAATTTCCGACGCAGTCGGCGAGTTCCATCACGTAATAAAACCAGCCGCCGGCGTCGTCGCGGCCGACTTGGAGGACGTCCACGAAGCCTTCGTTGCTGCGGGAGAGCGGTTCGAAGCGGCGGATGCCGGCGAACTCGCGTTCGTAGGGGCGCGCGTCCTTGAAGTTGTCGCGATAGACGATCTTGACGGCGCGCCAGGTGCCGAGGGCATTGCGCGCCAGCCAGACTTCGCCGTAAGCGCCCTGACCGATGCGGCGGACGAGTTCGTGATCGGGAATCTGCGGCGGCGCATCGCGCACCGTTTGTAGCGGCGGGCCGGACAGGCCGAGCTTGGCTTCAATGTTGTCGCGCGGGGCGCTCATGGGCGAGGGGCAGCTTCCCGTTTTGGAGTGCGCCGGCAAAGCCCAGCGGTGACGGCGCTTTAGCTGGATGCACGCAGGAGATTCTTAGCGCAAAGGCGCAAAGGTGCAACGACGCAAGGAAAACGAACCGGGCGGCCGGCAAACAGGGCGTCACTGTTTGATCTCGGCGCGTTGCTTCTGTTATCCCGCAAGTTTCGCGGCCCCGGCTTTGCGCCTTTGCCTCTTTGCGCCTTTGCGTTGAATTCCGACCGCATCGTTCCGGTTTGAAGCTTACATCGGCCGGACGTTCAGCAAGCCAAAGCGGTGTCGCGCTTCGCTTGCCACCGCAGACCAAGAGCTTCGCTTCAACTGCACCACGGTTTGGGAATCGTTTCATGCCATTCCGGTTTCCGTTGCCGTCAATCGTGCGTGGGCGTAGAGGACACCCAAGAGCCTTTGCCGGACGGTGCTCGTTCCCAGGCGCGGGGCGACGCGGTATTTGCGGTAGATGATGCGGCCGGGCGGAGCGGCTTGGGCGGCCGCGCACCAAAAGCGCCGCCAGCGCTCTCGCAGCCGGGCGAAGCTCCGCCGGTAGGGTTGTGCCGCGCCGGGGTTCGCAGCCGTAACGGTGCGGTACCTTCTTAACGCAAAGATGCAAAGACGCAAAGGCGCAAGATGTTTGATGGACTGGAAAGGGCGCTTATTGGACTCACCGGCTATTGAACGCCAACGGGCCAGCCATCGAGAGGTGATCTCGCAAGAACCACTTTGCGTCTTTGCGCCTTTGCGCCGTTGCGTTGAATTCGGACTGAATTGAAAAGGCTTACGCATGGGCAGTGGTTTGTTCCAGCCGTTGCACTTCGGCTTTCACCAGTTTGGCAATGCGATGATAGGTGACATAAACCTTCGGCAGGCTGGCGCCGGTCAGTTTGGCGACGTCGCGCACGCCCAGGCCTTTGACGGCGTGCAGGTGGAAAATCTGGTAGTGCTCCGGGTCGGCCCGGCGGCGGACGCGTTCCATCGCCACGTCCACAATGTTCTTCTGCCATTCCTCGTTCCAGATGGATTCGAGGACGTCGGCGGCGGGGTCGGGCAGGTTGAGAGAGGTCTCGGTCGTGGTTTCCGCTGATGGCGCGACCAGGGGAACATTCTGTGGCCGGCGACGTCGGAAACGGTCGGCAATGCGACAGCGGGTCACGTGCATGAGCCAGCCTTTGAACGAGCACACGCCGGGGTCGTATTTGAAATCCGGCATCTTGCGCGCCACGCCGATGACGGTCTCCTGCACCACATCCTCGGCTTCCTGGTCGCTCAAGCCGGCGCGGATGGCTGCGCCGTAAATGAGCTTCCAGTAGGTGTCGAAGAATTCGCGCCAGCTCGGCTGGTCGTCGAGGTCGCGGAGGCGTTCGATCAACGACCGGCGCGTCGGCAGCAATTCATCCGGATTGGCGATGGACCTGGAGTTCACCGTTACGAGAGAACAATCGCAGGTCCGGGCTGATTTTTACAGAAATCTCTCCCGACGACCGCTGCCTGCAAGTCAATTCAGCGATGGCCTTGGGGATTATCCCAACGCCGCGATCAGATCATCTGGCTTGGTCCGGACACTTTGGGCAGACGAGACGGGCATTGCCGTCCGACCGATGAGGTCAACCCGGCTTTAGCCCGCCCCGCTGGGCCAACGCAATGCCACCCATCAGGCCGGCCTTGTCGCCCAAGACCGAGCGCTCGATGCGCAGGTCTTGCGTCGGGATCATGCGCACGCGGCTGGCGATGGTTTCGCGCATGGGCACGGTGAGCAGGTCGCCCAATTCGGCCACTCCGCCGGCCAGAATGACTGTGTCAGCGTGCAGTGCCAGCATCAGGTTGGCCGTGGCAATGCCCAGCCACTCTGCCGCGCGCCGGATGGCAATGGCCACGCTGGCATCCCCGGCCCGCGCCGCTGCGCCCATCGTGGCGGGCGAGACCTTGCCCATTTGCCCGTCGCAAATCTCGTAGAGCTTCGGCGCATTGCCGCTGGAGAACAAACGAACGCCCTCAGCCGTCAGCGCGGGACCGCTGATCAGCGTCTCAAGGCATCCTCGGCTACCGCAGCCGCAGGGCGGTCCATCGGGCAGCACGGTCATGTGACCCAGTTCGCCCGCCGCCCCCAGCGGCCCGAGCCGCAATTGGCGATCCACCACCACGCCGCCGCCCACGCCGGTGCCGAGGGTGTAGAGGATCATTGTCCGCGAGTTGCTGCCGCTGCCGAACACCAGTTCGCCCAGCGTGGCCATGCGGGCGTCGTTGAGCAGATGCACGGGGCAACCGATCTTTGGTTCCAGCGTCGCGCGCACCGGCACGTCGCGCCACTGCGTTGGTAGGTTGGGCAGGAATTTGGTGACGCCGTGGTCGAGGTCCACCAAACCCGGCACGCCCATGCCCAACGCGGCGGGACGCGCCCCCGCCTTTGCGGCCAGCGCATTGATCGCGTTCGCGATGCGCCCCAGCACGCCTTGCGGGCCTTCGTGGGAGTGGGTTGGTTCTTTCGCCTGGGCCACAATGCGGCCTTCGGCATCGGCGATGGCGGCGGTGAAGTTCGTTCCTCCGAGATCTACTCCGGCAAACAGGTTACTCATTTGGGATTCGATGATGGGTTTGTGGTTCAGGAAAAGAAAGGTTTCAGGACGTTGCCGGCGACTTTCACCGCGGCCTTGCGGCCTTCCAAGGTTTGGCCGAACGTCGGGTCTTCGACCTCGATGCACACCGGCCCGTCGTAGCCGATCTCGTAGAGCTTGGCCATGAATTGCGCCCAGTTCACTTCGCCAAATCCGGGGATGCGGGGGGTGTGCCATTGCTTCGGGAAGGCGAAGATGCCGACCTCGTTGAGCTTCTCGGGATGCACCGTCAGGTCTTTGGCGTGCAAGTGGAACAGCTTGTCCTTGAACTCCGCCAGCGGGCTGAGCGGGTCCATGCGCTGGAGAACGAAGTGGGACGGGTCGTAATTGAGGCCGAAGTTTGCCGACGGAATGTCGCTGAACATGCGCCGCCAGATGACTGGAGACACGGCGAGGTTTTTGCCACCGGGCCACTCGTCGCGGGTGAAGGACATCGGGCAGTTCTCAATGCCGATCTTCACGCCACAGTCTTCGGCCAGGGCAATGATCGGCTTCCAGGTTTTGAGGAAGCGCGGCCAGTTGTCGTCCACGGTCTTGGTCCAATCGCGGCCGATGAAGGTGTTCACATTCTTCAAGCCGAGCAGCGGCGCAGCTTTGATGACGCGCTTGAGCTGATCCACCGCCACCTTCGCCACGGTGGCGTCCGGATCCAGCGGGTTCGGGTAATAGCCGAGGCCGCTGATGCTGACGCCGTGCTTGGCGCACAGCGCGTTCACTTCGTCGGCTTGGGACTTCGTGAAGCCGGCCACATCTATGTGCGTGACGCCGGCAAATCGGCGCTCGGCCTTGCCGACGGGCCAGCACATGATTTCGACGCACGCGAACCGCTCGGCGGCGGCGAACGCGAGCACCTGGTCGAGATTGAGTTCAGGCAGGATAGCGGAGACGAATCCGAGTTTCATAGATTGTGGTCAGTTGTTCGTGGTCAGTTGTTGGTTGCGGAAGAAAAGTGGTTTCGGTGGCAGCGGACGTGAGTCCTCTCGAAAGTCAGCAACGATGGAGCGGCCTTGACGTCCGCTGCTACAGGGGGCTGGGCGCGGCTTCATACCTTCGTCCACTGTTTGGAGCGGTTGCTTTCCATGATCGCCTCGCAGACCGCGACCTCGGCGTGACCATCCGCAGCGGTGGCGAACAAAGACTCGCCTTTGCCGCCGGAGGCGATCGCCGAATAGATGTTCCGGAAAAGCATCTTGAACGTGTCCGGAAAGCCTTCAACGTGGCCAGGCGGGTAGTCCATTGAGCCGGTTGCCCCGTCTCCGAAAGCGGGCGTGGCGCGGATCACCGTTTCATTCGCGCTGTCGCGGTTGCCGAAGTGCAGCATCTCCGGTTCTTCCGAGCACCACCACGCGGATTTCTTCGAGCCGTAGATTTCGAGGCGGATGCAGTTCTTGCGACCGGCGGCAACTTGCGACACGCCCAGGTTGCCCCGTGCGCCGTTGTTAAACTGAAGCAACACGCTGGCGAAATCCTCGGTGGCGACCTTGTAACTGGCGTATTTCACCGTGCCGTCCGCCTTGGCGAAGGTCTGCACTTCGCCGAGCGGACGTTTGCGCGTCTTGTGCCACGTGCAGAGGTCGGCAAACACGGACGTGATCTTCGCGCCGAGAATGAAGGAAACGGTGTCCATCCAGTGCGTGCCAATGTCGGCCACAGCGCGGAGTTTGCCGCCCTCGGCAGGAAGCAGTCGCCAGTTGTAGTCCGTGTCCTTGAAGAGCCAGTCCTGGAAATACGACCCGTTGACGTGGATGATCTCGCCGAGTTCGCCGTTCGCCACCGCATGCCGCAGTTGAAGGACGGCGGGGTAAAAACGGACGTTGTAGTTTACGGCGAAGACCGTGCCAGCCTTGTGGGCCGCTCTGACGATGGCCGAAGTTTCGCGCGTGTTCATCGCCAGCGGCTTCTCGCAAATGACGTGCTTGCCGGCTTTCAGCGCCGCCAGCGACATCTCGGCGTGGAAACGGTTCGGCGCAGTTATGTGGACAACGTCCACGTCTGGCGACTGGAGCAGCTCCCGGTAATTGCCAAATGCCTGCGGGATGGCCAGGCGCTGAGCAGCCGCCTGGACGCGATCCGGCACATCGCACAAGGCGGCGACCTGGACGCCCAACCGGCGCAGGGCTTCGATGTGAACCGGGCCGATGAACCCGGTGCCGATGACACCGGCGCGGAGTTTGGAGAGCGAGGGAGAGGTTGCCATGCTTCGGTATTGTAATCGGTTTGCCTTCAGCCGACGCAGCCAAAGAAAGTGGGATACACTTCGCCGCGCGCCTCGCGAAGGATGAGCAACGCCAGCTCGCGCGCGTGGTAATCGCCCCACATGGAGCTTTCGCCGTTCGGAACTTTCTGGCCGGGTGCGATGTAATCCCAACCGTTCGGGCGATGGTAAACCGAGTGCAGGATGAGCCCTTGATGCTTCGCGTCAGTACTGAGGTAGGGCTCGGAGAAAAGCGTCCGGGCGATGGTGAGGCCGGCTTGGCGATAGCGCCGGCCCAATTGGTGATGGACGATGGCCGATGGCCGATTTCGCGTCGGGTCGGGTCGCAGCGCGGAAAGCAAGTAATTGCCCAAGCGGATCAAGCCTTGCGCGGCGATGGCCGCAGCGGAACTGTCCACTGGTTCCCAGTGATTGAACGGATCAGAAGGCTTGCTGAGGTAGTTTGCCGGCAAGCGATGCAAATCTGGCGCGCCGGTGTCCCACATCGGGATGCCGTCGGCGCAGCAGTTGGCGAGGTAGAAGTCGGCTGTCGCGAAGGCAGCTTTCAGCATCATGTCCAGCCGTTCCTTGGTTGGCTCTTCAACCACACTCGCCCGGAAGCTTCGAAAGCTCTTCAATTGCCTCGCCTTTGTCGCATCCATGTCCGAGTCAAACCAACTCGGAACAGTGGCCATCTCCATCTCGCGAAGCTGAAGCGTGCTGAAGTACTCAAGTTCCTCCGCAAACCCGCAAATCGCCCACGCCAACCCACGCGTCCAGGTGCTGAACGGCGAGTAGCCCTGCTGCGAGTTCGGGCAACGAAACAGCCCGCTCGCGGTGTTAAACACGGCCTCGTGAGCCGTGCGCCCGCGCACATCGTATGCATCACGCCCTTCTCCGTAATAAATGCTGTAGCGTGCCGTGTTCAACGCGTGCTCGACCAGCCGTTGCAGGAGCGAAATCTTCGAGTCCTGCTCGCCCATGAGCACATGGCCGAGTTGGTGGGCCACCGCCAGCGAGCGGCACGAGCGGATCGTGTCCACGAAGAGCGAATGCGGCCCGTTGAAGCTGTGAATGAAGCCCGTGCCGTCGGCGAGCTTCGTCCAGCGTGCTGCTTGCACCGCACCGCTCACTTTCAGCGCCAGTTCGTAAAAGTCCTTCTCCGACTGGTTGTGCGGAATCTTCCCTTCGCGCATCAGGCGGAGCAGGTTGCCGTAGGTGGAGATGTTGTTGAAGCCGTGATCGTGGACGCCGGTGTGCGAGACGTGCGTGACCATGCGCTCGACCGTGCCGCGCCGGCCGATCTCCATAAACCGCTCGTCGCCCATGGCATCGAACTGAAGCAATGCCGAGCCGTATTGGAAACCCTGCGTCCACTCCGTCCACCCGCGCGAGGTGTAGCGTCCCTTGACCGTGAACACCGGCGTGCCTTGCTCCGGCTTCCAAGTCTTTTCGATGCTGAGAATCTTTCCGCCGGAAAGCTCGAACAGGCGCTCGATCTTCGGCACGAGCTTCTGAGGCGTCAAACTGGTATCAATCTTGATGGCCATGGTGTCTTCCGGTAGCCCGCGAATGATTGCCGGAAATCGGGGCCGACGCCAACAGCAAAGATGGGACGGCGGTCGGGCGCAACTCCGGGATTGCCGTGCGCGCCGCGCGCGTGCAAACATCGCCCAATGTTCGACACGCGCAACAACCGAACCACCATCCAAGCCATGAAACGACGCCAATTCCTCAAGACCGCTGCCGCCTTTGGAGCCACTACCCTTGTCTTGCCGCGCACGAAGGTCTTCGGCGCGGACGCCCCCAGCAACAAACTGAACATCGCCTTCATCGGCACGTGGGGACGCGCCGACGCGCACTTCGGGGTAATGTCGAGCGAGAACATCGTCGCGCTCTGCGACGTGAACGAAGACCACCTCGCCTTCGGCGCGAAGCGTTTCCCGAATGCGAAGACCTACGTGGACTGGCGAAAGTGTCTTGAGCAGAAAGACATCAATGCCGTGGTGATCTGCACCGCCGATCACACCCACGCGTTCATCGCCAACTGGGCCATGAACCGCGGGATGCACGTGTATTGCGAGAAACCGCTGGCCAACAGCGTGGAGGAAGCCCGCGTGGTCCGGGCGACGTATCTGAAGAACAAGAGCAAGCTCGCTACGCAGGTCGGCACGCAGCGGCACGAGCACGAAAACTTCAACCGCGTGAGCGAGCTCGTTCGCGATGGCGCGATCGGCGAGTTGCAGGAGGTGTGCGCCTGGGGCAACCGCCAGATTCCGCGCCCAGGTTATCTGCCCGCCGCAGGCGAACCGCCAGCGGGTTTTCATTGGGATTTGTGGCTCGGGCCGTCGCCATTCCATCCGTTCAATCCCGGTTACATCGCGGGCGGTCCGGGGATGAATTGCCTGTCGTGGAACATGTATTGGGACTTCGGCAGCGGCCAAGTCGGCGACATGGGCAGTCACACGATGGACCTGGCGTGGGACGCGATTGACGCGGGTCTGCCCACCACGGCGGAGGCCCAAGGCGACCCGTTCAATCCCGAAGTAACGCCCGTGAAGCTGCAGATGCGCTTTGACATTCCGGCGAACGAGTGGCGGCCCGCGATCAAGGTCGCGTGGTATCAAGGCGGCGCGATGCCCGAATCGCCGACGCGCGAAGTGGACCTCAACAAAATTGACCACGGCGCGATGTTCGAGGGCACGAAGGGCACATTGGTTGCCGGCTTCACCTCGCGCTTGCTGGTGCCGAACCGCCGGGGCGCCGACATGACCTATTACAAACCCCGCACGCAGGCGACTCTCCTCCCGCCCGTCGGCAATTTCCAGAAGGAATGGATCAACGCCTGCAAAGGCAGCCTCAAGACCTCGTGCGACTTCGACTACGGCGGCAAGATGATCGAGATGATGCTGCTTGGCTTGGTGGCCTACCGCGTCGGGAAGAAGATCAATTACGACGGTCAGGCGGGCCGCGTGCCGGACAACGCCGAAGCAGATGCACTACTCAAGCGCACCTATCGGCCGGGGTGGACGTTGAACGGATAGTTGCGGCCCCGACGAAGATTTGCACCATGAGCAGGCTCTGAGTCGCTGGCGGAGAGGTTGTCTCGTTGTTCCCTCGCGTCTGCCAACAAAACGCAATCTTGGGTCAACCGTATCCATGCGGCAGAGACTCGGAGCCAGCGGACCAGCAGCTTCGTAGGACAGGCTTCCAGCTTGTTTCCATTTTCTGCCTGACGGATCTCAGCTTGATGGCACGCGGTCAGGCCATCGTACCCGAGCAAGTGAGCTGAACCGCTGAAGTTGGAGACAGGCTGGAAGCCTGTCCTACGGTCTGGACACGGCTCAAAGCCGGCGGAGGTGAAACCCGCCATCCACGTTGATGACCTCGCCGGTGCTAAACGGGAGCAAGTCCTGCGCGATGGCAGCCACAGCACGGCCAATGTCCTGCGGGGTGCCCCAGCGCTTGATCGGCGTCAACCCCTCTGCAATGAGTCGGTCGTACTTCTCCTTCACCGGCCCGGTCATGTCGGTGGCGATCACGCCGGGACGGATTTCATAAACATTGATGCCGTGTTCGGCCAGCCGTGCGGCGAATAGCGGAGTCAACATGGAGAGCGCCGCCTTACTCACGCAGTAGTCACCGCGGTTGATCGAAGCCGTGTAAGTGGAGATGGAAGAAACCGTGACGATTTTCGGATTTCGGATTTCGGATTTCGGATTTCGGATTTGCTCCAACATCCACTTCGCAACCAGTTGGGTCAGGAAGTACGGCCCCTTGACATTGATTGCGATCAGGCGGTCAAAACTCTCCTCGCTGGCGTCGAGGATATCCGCGCGCACGTTGGGCGCGACGCCAGCGTTGTTGACCAAGAGATCAATCCGACCGAACGCCTGTTTCGCAAAAGCCACGAGCTTTGCCCGATCCCCGGCCAGGCTGATGTCCGCCTGGCAGGTTTCCGCGCGGATGGTCTTGCCCGCCGCATGGCCTGCGGCAACGCAATCCGCGGCGGTCTGTTGGGCGGCGGCGTTGTTGCCGGCGTAGTTGATGACGAGAGCGTAACCCAGCTTGGCCAGTTCGAGCGCCACGCCGCGTCCAATACCGCGCGAGGCGCCGGTGATGAGCGCTGTCTGATTCATGGAGGCAGCATAGTTTGGGCGGCGCCCGCCAAAAGCCAAAACTGCGGCGGGACTTTACAGACCGGACGTGTTCCCTATTCTCTCCCCGTGCGCATCGTCAACGTCCCACTCGGCGACCGGAGCTACGAAATCCAGATCGCCTCCCGGTTGCTCACTCAACTCGGCTTGAAGTGTGCCAGGCTCAAACTCGGCCAGCGTTGCGCCATCGTCACCGATACCAACGTCGGCCGGCGCTTCGCGAAACCGGCGTATGAGTCCCTGGTGCGGGCCGGATTCACTCCCGTGCTCGTCATCGTGCCGGCGGGAGAGAAAACCAAGAGCCTCAAGACGGTCCACGCCTGCTTTGACCAACTCGCGGCGCACCGGTTGGAACGCCAGTCGTTCATCGTGGCCCTGGGCGGCGGTGTGGTGGGCGACCTCGCGGGTTTTGTCGCCGCCACCTACCTGCGCGGCATTCCGTTCGTGCAAGTGCCGACAACATTGCTGGCGCAGGTGGACAGCTCCGTTGGAGGGAAGGTGGGCGTCAACCTCAAAGCGGGCAAGAACCTCGTCGGCGCGTTCTACCAACCGAAGCTCGTGCTCTGCGACCTCGATACGCTGCGCACGCTCCCGGACCGAGAGTTTCGCGCCGGGCTCGCGGAGATCATTAAATACGGCATCATCTACGACGCGGCGCTGTTCGCGCGACTGGAACGCGACCTGCCGAAGCTCCTGAAGCGCGACGCGAAGACGCTGGCGGGCGTAATCGCCCGCTGCTGCGAGATTAAGGCGGAGGTCGTCGGGCAGGACGAAACGGAAAGCGGCTTGCGGGCGATCCTGAACTTCGGCCACACCCTCGGGCACGGCTTGGAAGCGATTTCCAGCTACGGCAAATACCTTCATGGCGAGGCGATCTCCATCGGGCAGGTTGCCGCCGCGCAACTTTCCGCGAAGGTGCTCGGCTTGCCCGCCGCAGAGGTTCGGCGCATCGCGTCACTGTTTGCCCGCGCGGGTCTCCCGACGACCGTCCGCCTGAATTTGCTTCAGCGCCGCCGCTTGTTCGCCGCCATGCGCCTCGACAAGAAGGTCAGCGGCGGCGAGATCAAGTTCGTGCTGGCCCGCAAGATTGGGACAGTCGAGTTCGGCTGCCGCGTGCCAGACGCGCTGGTCGGTGAGGCCCTCGATTCGATTTCAAACCAGGAATCTCAAATCTGATAATCTCATGGCCGCGGTCAGCGAAACCATTGTGCGCGAGTATTTCGAGCTGCACGAGTTTCTCATCCGGCAGCACCGCAAATACATCGCCCCCACCAAACGCGAGGATGACGACATTGACTTCTTCGTCCTGAATCCTCAGCCCCAACCGCTCGCGGGTGAGCGCCCGTTCGTGTTGACGTCGCCGGACCTGAAGTTCATCCAGCGCGCCGTCGTGGTGGTCAAGGGTTACCACACGGAGACGTTCAGCCCGGCGCGGCTGGCGAACGCGCCGGAGATTCTGCGTTTCGTCGAGCCCAAAGTCTTCCTACAGGCCGTGAAGGCGTTCGGGCAGGACGGCACGCCGCTGAAGATTCTGGTCGTGCCGGCGCTGCCACAGATGGAGCAGACGCGCAGCGAGACCATCGCTTTCCTGCGTTCCAAAGGCGTGGATGCCGTACTGCCCTTTCGCACGATGCTCGCGGACCTCGTGGACAAGATCGAGGCGAACCGCAACTACCAGAAGTCCGACCTGCTCCAGATGATCCGCATCCTGAAGAACTACGATTTCTTCCGCGAACCGCAGATGGAACTCTTCAAGACGAAGCGGCGATCCAAGCGGCCAACCCCAGCGGCAACGTAAGGTCTGCGGCCCGGAAGCATCGTCGAACTGCTTCAGTTCTCCGGCTCGGCGCGGCTGCCGACGATCCCGTGATGCAACCGCGTCCGGAGCTTCTGCCCGGGCCGCACATCGCGGGCGTGTCGCAGAATCTCGCCAGTGGCGGCATCCATCGTGATCGAGTAACCGCGCCCCAGCACTTGCTCCGGCCCGAGAAGGCGGAGACGCGCCGCGACCGTGGCCAGCCGGTTGCGCGCATCATGCAAGCCCAATCGCGCGGCCTCACGCAACGCCCGCCGCTGTTGCCGCAACAACTCCCGTTGCTGCCGGATATGGAGTGCCGGTCGCGCTTGGACCAACCGCTGCAGCAAGTGTTGGCAGGCGACACGGCCATCGCGCACCCGCTGCTTCGTGATGCGCAACAGCCCGGCGTGTAGGTCGTCGAGCCGCTGCGCCCATTCGTTCAGGCGGCGCCGCGGGTGGGCACGACCCAAGCGCTCGACCAGACTTCGAACCTCCTCCGACTCGCTTTCGAGCCGCTGCCGGACTCGTTGTGACATCCGTGCGGGCGCGTCCGCCACAAATTCGCGGCTGGCAAAGACATCCTCCGTGATGATCTCCGCCGCCGCACTGGGCGTCGCGGCGCGCACGTCCGCCACGAAATCGCTGATGGTGAAGTCAATCTCATGGCCCACAGCGGAAACCACCGGCAATGCGGACTCGAAGATGGCGCGGGCCACGATTTCCTCGTTGAAGGCCCAGAGGTCTTCCGGACTGCCACCGCCGCGGGTGACGAGAATCAAATCAATCTCCGTAGCAGCCGACGTGCGTCGGCTCCGAATTTCGCTCCCACTCTCACCGACAAACCTCGCAGCTTCACATGGAGCGGACTCACGTCCGCTGCTACGAGCATTGAATGCATTCAGCAACCGGATCGCCGCCGCGATTTCCGCCGCCGCCCCTTCGCCTTGCACACGACACGAAGCAAGAACGATTTCCAGCGCCGGGTTCCGTCGCCGGACCACGTGCAACACATCGCGAATCGCGGCGCCGGTGGGCGAGGTCACGACGCCGATGCAACGGGGAAAACGCGGCAGGGGTCGTTTCCGCTCCGGCGCGAACAACCCCTCCGCTGCGAGCCTCTGTTTCAGTTTCTCGAAGGCAATCTGGAGCGCGCCCAAGCCCTGCATTTCCACGGCGCGCACGATGAGTTGGTATTGACCCCGTGCCTCATACACCGTCACGTCGCCATGCAGGATCACCTTCTGGCCGTCCTGCAGGGCCTCGCGCGCGCCCGCCGCCACGCCACTGCCGCGAAACAACACGCAACCGAGTTGCGCCCCGGAATCTTTGAGCGTGAAGTAAATATGCCCGGAGGCTTGCGCCCGCAGATTCGTGATCTCGCCACTGACCCAAACCTGCCCCACCTGCTGTTCGAGCAACCGCTTGACCCGCGTGGTGAGTTCGCTGACCGAGAACACGCGCCGCGTCTCCTCGGGGGAGAACAATTCGCCGAAGTCCCATTGAGATTTTGCCGGCCGCGCCACGGTGCTACGCCAATGCTTCCGAGACTCGCTGAATCCGGACCGCCCGCCCCGTGGCCTCGTCCACTTCCACGATGGCACCATGCAGCAGAATCCGATTGCGCGCGACCTCAAACCGCTGCGGCAGGTTCGTTACGAAGCGTTTGATGATGGGTTCGAGCTCGCGGCCCAACACGCCTTCGTGCGGCCCGGTAAAACCGGCGTCGCTCAGATACGCGGTGCCGCCGGGGAAGATCTGCTCGTCGGCGGTCTGGACGTGGGTGTGCGTGCCGATGACGGCGCTGACCTTGCCATCCAGCATCCGGGCAAAGGCGATCTTCTCGGACGTGGCTTCAGCATGGAAATCCACGAAGATGATCTTCGTCTGCTCGCGCAGGCGCTCGATCTCCGGCGGCGCGACGAGGAACGGGTTCTCAATCGCCGGCATGAAGGTGCGGCCCTGGGCGTTGAGCACCGCCACGGAAACGGGGCTCCGCACAACCGACGGCGGATGGCGGACTTCAAAGACCCCGCTCCCCTGCCCTACGGTGCCGGGCGGATAATTCAGCGGACGCAGCACCCGCGGCTCGCACAGCAACAACTCCATCACCTCTTTCTGATCCCAGACGTGATCGCCACTGGTGATGACATCCACGCCGGCGGCAAAAATCTCGCCGGCCGTTTTGGGGGTAATGCCGCTGCCGCCTGCGGAGTTCTCGCCGTTGGCGATGACGAAATCCAGCGCGTGCGTTTCGCGAAGCTGGGGCAACAGGGTCTTCACCGCCCTGCGTCCGGGTTCGCCCACAATGTCGCCGATGAAAAGCAGTTTCACGCGGCAAGAGTATCCACAACGGCACGCGAAGGAACACGAAAAACCAAGTGCTGGGAACACGCCCCGCGACCGTCGTTGTCAGATCCCGCTGCGGACGCAGGAGGCAACTTGCTACCAGATGATGCGCACCGGATACGCTCGAAACTCAGGGTCCGCAGTCACGATCTCCCAATCCTCTTGTCGGGTTTGCGCAATCAAAAGACGATCAAACGGGTCTTTGTGATACGGCGGCAGGTCCACCAACGCAATGGTGTGAGCCAGTTGAACCGGCAGGATTTGCAGCATGTTGGCCGCCTATTGACTGGCGATGGTTTCCGCCAGTGAGCGACGCAAACGCAACTTGCCCAGGCCGATCTTGATCTGCATTTCCCAAGCGCTGGCCACACTCAACCAAAGCACGTTGCCAGTGTCGGCGCACGCGTGTCGGGCTGCAGGAGAAAGTTTGGCCGGATCGCTGTCCAGCCAGAGAAACACCTGCGTATCGAGCAGCAGGTTCATTTGGCCCGGTCATTGAGCCAAAAGGCGTCCGGCAGCGGCGCGTTAAAATCGTCGCTCATCCATACTTCGCCCGCGTGCAACCCGAAGTGACGTGGCCCGGCTGCCGCGGGAACTGGCACGGGCACGAGGCGGGTCTTGCCCTGCCGCGGATCCTGAATGAACACCTCGTGACCGGCATGCGCCAATTCAAGAAGCTGAGGAAGCTTCTCCCGCGCCTCGGAGATCGTCAACGTCGTGCTCACGGCCACAAGCTAAAGGCCGGGAGGACCCGAGGCAAACGAAAGTTCTGCCGGGACCAAACGCCTCGCCGCTCACTGTTCCTCGCCCACGGCATCGCTGCCACGAAGCCCTGCATCAGGACAGAGGTCACTGTCAACCAGCGACAGACCTGGACGAACGGAAAAGCCTTTCTCCGCCAGCGCCCCATCTCTACCCTGCGACTGTGACCGTCAAACCTGGCGACAAACCAACATTACGGATAGACGACATCGCCTTCGGCGGCGAAGGCGTGGGGCGCGTCGAGGACTTCGTCGTGTTCGTGCCATTCGTGATCGTGGGCGAGACGGTCGAGGTCGAGGTGACGGAGGTGAAGAAGAATTTCGCGCGGGCGAAGTTGCTCCGCGTCGTCGAAGCCTCGCCCGAGCGCGTGGAACCCGCCTGCAAACACTTCGGCGCGTGCGGCGGCTGCCAGTATCAACACCTCGCCTACGAAGCGCAGCTTCGCGTGAAGCGAAAGCAGGTGGCGGATTTGTTCGAGCGGATCGGCGGGTTTTCGCCGGAGATTGTGGCGCCGGTGATCCCCTGCCCTGCCCCGTATGGCTATCGCAACCGGATCATGATCCGCAGCCAATGGAACAAACCGGAGCAACGGCTGAACATCGGTTTCGTGCGCTGGGATTGCGGGCTGGTGGAGGACGTCTTCGAGTGCAAGATCGCCGAGCCGGCGCTCAACGAGCAGATCCGTCATGTCCGGACGCATCCGCCTCCCCGAGGCGGGCTCAAGGTGGTGCTGCGCATCCCGCCGGACGGTTGGGAGGTGCCGCCGGATTCGTTCTTCCAGAACAACTTCTTCCTCCTGCCCAAGCTGGTGGAGGTCATCCACGAAACCCTGCGCGAGGCGGGCACGCGGCATCTGGTGGACCTGTATTGCGGCGTGGGCTTCTTTGGGATCGAACTGGCGAAGGCGGTGGAGGCCTTCGTGGGCGTGGAATACGACGCTCAAGCCATCAGGGCGGCGCGGAAGAATGCGGCGTTGCATGGGGTGACCAACGGGCAATTCATCGGTGGCCGGGTGGAAGAGGTGCTGCCCGATTTGCTGTCCCAGCTCTCGCCCGACGGCACGGCCATCCTGCTGGATCCGCCGCGCAAGGGCATTGCGAAAGCGAACTTGACCCATCTGCGCGAACTCCGGCCCGCGCAGATCATCTACGTCTCCTGTCACCCCGCCACGATGGCGCGGGACTTGAACGTTTTGTGCGAGGGCGGTGTCTTTGAACTGAAGCGGGTGACGCCGCTGGATATGTTTCCCCAAACTCAACACGTCGAATGCGTGGCGGCCCTGTGCCGAGCGCCCGCGGGGACCGCTGCGGCGCAAACATGACTTGCCAACGCGCCGGGCGTTCGGCCAACCTTGAGCACCGAATGACGACCGACTTCGAAGTGCCGCCGGAGAAGCGATTCGTTCCGGCCCTGTTGCCTTGGGTGGTGGCCGCCGCCGGGCTGGTCTTTTACGTCATCACCCTGAGCCACTGGATCACGAGCACCAGCTTGCTCCCGGTGGCGCGCGTGGCCGGTTATCAGTGGCAGCCCGTCTTGGCGAATCCGGCCTACTTTCTGTTCACCCTGCCCCTCAAGGCGCTTCCGTCCGCCTGGCTGCCATTGGGGCTGAATCTGCTCTCCGCGGTTTTTGCGGCCGGGGCGCTGGGACTGCTGGCGCGGGCGGTGGCCCTGCTGCCCCACGACCGCACCCATCCGCAGCGCGAGTTGGAGAAGAGCGATTACTCGCTGCTGACGATTCGGGTGGCGTGGCTGCCCGTGGTGTTCGCGGTGCTGATCTGCGCGCTCCAGATGGCTTTCTGGGAACGGGCGACCGCCGGCGGCCCCGAGATGTTGTGCGTGCTGTTGTTCGCCTATGTCGTCCGGTGTCTGCTGGAGTATCGCCGGGACGCGCGGGAGTCCTGGCTGCTGAAGGCGGCGTTCGTTTACGCGCTGGGCATGACCGAGAACTGGCTGCTGATTCTGCTCTTGCCCGGATTCCTGGTGTCGCTGGTCTGGGTCATGGGGTGGGGCTTCTTCAACGCGCGTTTCCTGACTCGGGCGTGGTTGCTGGGGTTGGCGGGGCTGAGCTTCTATTTCCTGCTGCCGGCGCTGGCGATGTTCAGCCCGGACTACCCCCTGCCGTTTTGGTCCACCCTCAAGCTCGTGCTGGCGGAGCAAAAGAGCATGATCGTCCTGCATTGGCGAGCCGCCCAAGAACGGCTGGCCTTGGCCGCGCTGCCCTCCCTGCTGCCGATGGTCATCATCGGGCTGAGGTTTCCTTCGCACTTCGGCGACAACAGCCGGCTGGGCGCCACCTTGGCGAAATTCTGCATTCACACGCTGCACGCGGCGCTGCTCGTGTTCTGCGCCTGGGTGACGCTGGACCCACCCTTCAGCGCCAGCCGGTTGGGGCTCGGACCGCAGTTCCTGCCGTTGCAGATTCTCTCCGCGCTTGGAGCCGGCTACTTCAGCGGCTACTTCCTGCTGCTCTTTGGCGAGCGCGCCAAGGCCCGCGGTCAGTATCGCGATCTCATTTGGAGATTTGATTGCATGGTCGTCACCGCCGTCTGGGCGTTGGCCATTGTCACGGTCGCGGCCTTGGTGTACCGCAACTGGCCCATCAACCGGGCCGCCAAGGGACACCTCCTGCGCGACTACGCCAGATTGTTGACCCAGAAATTGCCGGCCAAGCCCGCCGTCCTGCTCAGCGACGACACCCGCCGGCTCTGGCTCGCCCAAGCCGCACTCGCGGAGCAGCCGGGCGCTCCCAAGCACATCGCGGTGGATACTCGATTGCTGAAGGTGCCCAGCTACCACCGCACGCTCCATCGGCAGTCCGACGGTAGCTGGCCGCTGCCGCCGACCAACCATCTGGCCGAGATGGACGACATACTGTTGATTGACATCGTGCTCAGGCAGGCCGCCCAGCGGGACGTGTTCTATTTACATCCGAGTTTTGGTTATTACTTCGAGTTCTTGCACCTCGTGCCCGAGGGCGTGGTTTACCGACTCGCCCAGTATTCCACGAACGACTTGTTCGCTCCGCCGTTGCCCGCGCCCGTCGTGGAGCAGAACACGCAGTTCTGGGAACGCATTGCGGCGGAGCAGTTGCCCAAACTCTTGGGGCAACTTCCACCCCGTGAAGACCCGAAGCCCACCAATTGGGTCCAACGGGCTTTCGCTGCCGCGCGCGTGAAACCAGGTTACAGTCTGGATGCCTTCACCTTCGCCACCAGCCTGTCGCGCGCGGCCAACTATTGGGGCGTTGAACTGCAGCGGATGAACCGGCTGCCCGAGGCGGGCCGGATCTTCGCGTTGGCGGAACAGCTCAACCCCGGTAACGTCGTGGCTCATGTGAACCGCCAGTTCAACGAGAACCTCCAGGCGGGCAGCGAGGCCACCGTCAATATCACCCAGTCCATCGAAGACCAATTCGGCGGCTATCGAAGCTGGGATCAAGTCATCGGTGAGAACGGTCCTTTCGACGAGCCAACCTTCTGCTATGAGCAAGGCCGGGTGTTCGCTCAATCCTCGCTCTACCGCCAGGCCCTCGCCCAACTTGAGCGCGCCCGCACCTTGGCGCCGACGGATCCATCGTCCCGCCTCTGGCTCGGAAACCTCTATCTGTTCGCCCGGTTCCCAGGGCGCGCCCTGGCCGTGGCAGAGGAAGTACGGCAACAGCCGCAACGTTTTGCCCTCACCCAGACCAATCATGTGGAATTCCTGACCCTGGAAGCGTCGGCCCGGTTCGCCTTGAACGACTCGCCCGCGGCGGAGAGCCTGCTGCAGAACGCCATCAGCCGCGAGCCGACGAATTACTTTCTGCTTGCCAGCGGCGCGCAGGTTTATCTGCGCCACGGCCGTCTGACCAACGCGCTGGACTGGTTAAACCGGCAGCTCCGCCTCCGCCCCGGCGACACGAACGCGCTCATGAGCAAGGGTTACGTTTGCCTCCAAATGGGGGTGTATGCCGAGGCCATTCCCGCGCTGACCCGGTTGTTGAGCCTGCAGCCGGCGAATCAATACGCCCTCTTGAACCGCGCGATCGCCCACCTGCAATCCGATCAGTTGGACGCCGCGCAGGCGGACTACCAGTCACTCCATCAGCAACTCACCAACGCCTGGCAGGTCCACTTCGGACTTGGGGAGATCGCCTGGCGGCGCAAGGCCACCAATGACGCCCTGCGCTACTACACGCTCTATCTGAGCAACGCGCCGTCCCATACCGCCGAGGCAAAGATGGTCGGTGAGCGCCTGCGTCAGTTGCAGCCCGCCGCGCCATAGCGGGGACGCCATGCGCGTCACGCACCTCATCACCCGGCTAATCATCGGGGGCGCCCAGGAAAATACCCTCGCCTCCGTGCTGGGCCTGCGCCAACTGTCCGGGATGGATGTCCACCTGATTTCCGGTCCAACCCACGGCCCGGAGGGCTCGCTGGAACCCCTCGCGGCTGAAGTCCCGGGCCTGTTGACGTTGGAACCTTCATTGGTGCGCCCCGTTCATCCCTGGCACGACACGCGCGCGCTGGTTCGCCTGACCCGCACCCTGAGACAACAACGGCCGGACATCGTCCACACTCACAGCGGCAAGGCGGGAGTGCTCGGCCGGTTCGCGGCAAGCCGGGCTGGCGTCCCGATCATCATCCACACGATTCACGGCCCCTCGTTCGGGCCGTTCCAGGGCGCCCTGGCCAACACGGTGTTCCGCACCGCTGAACGACTGGCGGCACGCGTCACCACCCACTTCGTTGCCGTCGCCGACGCCATGACGGAGCAATACCTCGCCGCAGGGATTGGCTCGCGCGAGCGCTACACCCGAATTTTCAGCGGCTTCGACCTCGCCCCTTACCTGCACGCGACCGACGATCCGGAATTGCGCGCCCGCCTCGGGCTGGCGCCCGGCGATGTGGTCATCGGCATGATCGCGCGGCTGTTCAAACTCAAAGGACACGAGGATCTGTTCGCAATGGCGCCCGACCTCGTTCGTCGCTGTCCGAGGGTGAAGTTCCTGTTGGTTGGGGACGGCGTTTGGCGCACCCGCCTCGAACAACTGGCGGCGGCCTCGGGCTTGCGCGACCGCGTTGTCTTCGCGGGTCTCGTGCCGCCTGCGGATGTCGCGCGCTACGTGGGGATCATGGACATCCTGGTTCATCTTTCCCAACGCGAAGGCCTGCCGCGTGCCTTGCCGCAGGCGCTGGCTGCCGCCAAGCCGGTGGTCGCCTACGATTGCGACGGCGCGCGCGAGGTTTGTTTCGATAATGAAACCGGCTTTCTGGTCCGGCCCGGCCACACGCACCGGCTCGTTCAGTCCCTGCAATTGCTGGTCGAGTCGCCGCAGCTCCGCGAACAGTTTGGCGCCCGCGGCCGAGACTTCGTGCGCCGGCATTTCTCCGTCGAAATGATGGTGGACGATCTGTATCGTCTGTACCAGCGATTGACGAAAGCCCGCGCATCACGCCCATGAACGCGAACGAACCGCCCTCGACCGGCAACCGCCAGAGATAGGCCGATTGAACTCAACGTGGACTTCCCCTTTAACGTCTATCTGCCAACGCTCGCCGGCGCGTTTGCGCTCAGCGCCCTGAGTCTGCCGCAGTGGCGGCGCTGGGCGCTGCGCATCGGCCTGGTGGACGATCCAGGCCACCGCAAGATCCATGACGCGCCCATGCCGCTGGCGGGCGGTTGGGCGGTCTTGACCGGGTTCTTGGTTCCCCTGGCGGTCGGGGCGTTGGCCCTGAGATTTGGGTTGCTGGGAACGGAAACCGTCGGGCCCCTCCGCCACGGCCTTGGCCGGCGTCTGTTGCCGATGCTGGTCGTGGCGGCGGGCGCGCTGGGCATGCTCCTGATCGGCTGGCTGGACGACCGGCACGAGTTGCGGCCGGCGCACAAGTTCGCCGGCCAGTGGCTCATCGCGAGCGGCGTGGCGCTGGCCGGCGTGCGCATCACCCTGTTCGTGCCCAGCTTTGCCTTCAGCTACGCCGTGACCGTGCTGTGGATTCTCACGCTCGTGAACGCCTTCAATTTCACGGACAACATGAACGGCCTGTGCGCCGGTTTGGGCGCCATCGCAGCTTGGAATTTCGCGCTGCTGGCCGGGCGGGAGGGACAATACCTCGTGGCGCTGTTGGCGCTGGCCGCCTGCGGCGCGCTGCTCGGTTTTCTGCCATGGAATTTCCCGAACGCTCGGGTCTTTCTGGGCGACGCCGGCAGCCATCTCACCGGCTATCTCGTCGCGGTGCTGGCCATCCTGCCGCATTTCCACACCAAGGAGAACCCGCGCGGTTTCACCGTATTGGCGCCGCTCCTGATTCTGGCGGTGCCGCTCGTTGATCTCGCCCAAGTCGTTGTGGGCCGGTGGCGACGCGGGCAGCCGTTTTACGTGGGCGACACCAACCACCTCTCCCACTTGCTCACGCGCGCCGGCCTGAGCCGCCCCAAAGCGGTGTTGGCCTTGTGGGCTGCCGCCGCCCTCCTTGGTGCGGTGCCGCTGCTGTGGTGACCGCAGCCACCTGCCGCCTCTTGGCCTCCAACCAATAGGCTCAAAGTCGCCAAGCGAACCAGTCACGGGGGGTAGCCCGGACAGTTCACACCTCGATTGAATCGCCAACACTATGGCGGGTGAGGGCACCCGGCGGTTTGGGTAGGAAACATCCGGGTTGGGGACGCTTTGTTGCCGGCGCCCAAATGAGGCTGAACTGCCTACCGGGGACGTTCCCTGCCAATGGAGCGATCCCCTGCGGAAGACACACCCGACTCGGGCAATTGGTTGCTTTGCCGTGCAACCGCCGAAAAATAGTTGAAAAAGAGGCTTGAACAAACCAGCCATCTTGTCCTACAAACGGTTCGGCGGATGTGGTTCTGCTTTGGCAGTAACGCTGGAGCAGGCCGGATGGCCCGGCAAAAACAACTGGTTCGCCACAAAAGAAAACCAGAAAGAAAACTATGAAATCAAGATCGCTCAAAGGACTGGTGACCTCCTTGGCCCTTGTGGCGGTGGTGTCTTCCGCAAGCGCCCAGGCCATGTTCGATAACTTCGACTCCTACTCCATCGGCTCGATTAGCGGCCAGGGCGGATGGGAGGGGTGGACCGGCATTGCATCCGTCGCCGGCACCGTGACCGCCGCGCAGGCGTATAGCGGCACCCAATCGCTTCGCGTTGTGGCCGGCAACGACACCGTCCGGCCGTTCACGGGCGTGTCCAGCGGGTGGTGGTCGCTGAGCCTCATGCAGTACATCCCCTCGACGTCCTCGGGCAGTTCGTGGGTCATCCTGATGAACAGCTATCCCGCGAATCTGAACTGGAGCGAGCAAATGCTGGTGGATATCAGCGCAGGCTTGGTGGGTGTTTTTGACGGTGCCGGAAATCTGCAAGGCAATGTGCTGAGCATCGTGAAGGATCAGTGGGTGCCCATCCGGTTCGACATCAATCTGACCGGAAACTCGGTCAATTCCTACTACAACGACACTTTCCTGGCGACGCACTATTGGCAATCCGGCGGCCTGAATCAGCTCCAGGCCTTGGACCTCTATCCCGACGAAGGCAGCAGCACGGCGCAGGTCGGCCCGGTGTATTACGACAATGTTCAACTCTCCATCGTGCCCGAACCGGCCAGCATGGGATTGTTCTTGCTTGGTAGCTTGGCCTTCTTGATCCGCCGGAAGCAGGCCTAGTCTTGGGTGGATTGTCTTGGTTTTTTCTTGTCGCTCGCCCCTCCGATCCTCGGAGGGGCGATTTGTTTTCTCTGGCTGGCAGCGAGAGCGGTGGGTGACAAGATCCGCCCGAGGATGATGATTTGGTCAAGCGCCCCCAGCCCCCAGCGGATTCTCCGAAGCCACCAAGGTCGTTCTGCGTGCGCGGGTGGATGACGCGAACGCCGATTTCAAGTAGCACCACACGGCTACCCCGTCACATCGGACCACCACAAACGCGTCCCCGCTCACGCGTTTTGGTCAGACTCACCGCCACGTGGCGCGCCTGCGGAATCACGAATTTCTTCACCTCCACGGCCACGGCATCCGCTCCAAACTCAGCCAAGACCAGGTCGGCGATGTCATGAGCCAGCTTTTCGATCAGCCTCCAACTGCGCCCGTCGCCGAAGCGGCGCAGCCGGCGCGCGACCGCGTCGTAGTCAATCGTCTGGGCCAAATCATCCGTGGTGGCGGCTGCGGTGAAGTCCACCTCCATGTCCACCGTGAGCAGGAGCCGCTGGGCCTGGGCGCGCTCCGCGTCCGGCACGCCCACGTGGTAGAAAACCTCCAGATCAACGATGCTGATTCGCGACATGGCTTTTCAACTCGTTCGGGGCTGAGCCGCCGTGCGAAGTCCGGAACGGGAACGCAACGGCGGCGGCGGGTTCTCGGCGACGGCTTCCAGCAAGACTCGCGTGGGCGTGTTGATGGACAGGGCTCGGGCCTCGGCCAGGGTCACCCAGCGGAACTCGCGCGCCTCGTCATTCAGCCGAACGCAGACCCTTCTGGGCGCGCGGCAGGTGTAATTCAACAAGACAAAGTGCGCGTCGCGGTAGAACTCCTTCGAGTGGATGCAATCCTGCACCAGCACGAAGGCCACGTCGGTCACGCGGAGCTGCGTTTCCTCCCGGAGCTCGCGGCGGAGCGCGGCCTCACAGGTTTCGCCGTATTGCACCTTGCCGCCCGGAATCCCCCAGAGGTTGGACCACTTGTGCGTGCGGACCATCAGCACCCGCCCCGCGTCGTTGAAGATCAAGCCGCCGACCGTCACCACTGGTGGGTGCGTTGCCTCGAATTGCTGCCTGGCCGGCTTGAGGTGGAAGTCGTTTGCTTCGAGAATGGCGCGCAGTTCGCGGAGATGCTCAACGATGAGGTCGGGCTTGGCGGCACGCAACTGGTCGAGCGTGTTGTAGCCGGTGAGCACGGCGCACGAATGCACGCGGCCATGGCGGGCCGTCTCGATGTCGTGCTGCATGTCGCCGATGAAGAGCGTTTCGGCGGGCTTCAGCCGGTTCTCCTTGAGGATTGCGTGGATCTTCTGCCGCTTGTCCCAAACGTTCACATAGGGCCGGTCAATGAAACGGTTGAAGCCGGTCTTCCCGGATTGGACGGCAAAATGGTCCTGCTGAACCGTGCTGAGGATGAACGTGCGCAACTTGCGCCGCCGGCAGAATTCGAGGAACTCGCGCGCGTGCGGCAACTCGACCACCGAGGCCTGCGCCTTGCGGAAGTGACCATGAAACCACTCCTCGAGTTGCGGCAGCGGGATGTGCGGGACGTGCTTGTCATAGAAGATGGTAAACGGCAGGCAGAACTCAGCCCGGAATTGTTCCAGCGTCAACACCGGCCGCCGCGCTTGGGCGAGGACGTGGTTGGTCGCCTCCCAGACGGCGAGGAGGTCGTCCACCAGCGTGCCCGACCAGTCGAAGATAATGTTGCGGATCACGCCGGGAGTTTAGTGGATCAAACCGGGGAGGCAACCGAATGCCGAACCTCCTCGGTCACACCCGGCCAATGTCTGGCTTCGGTGCCTCGTCCCCCAATTCCCGCACCAGGTCCGTCGCGGTTGCCGCGAGCAACTCGAAGCCGCCTGCCTTGGGTCGGAAGCCACCGTAGAACAGATGGGCCACGTCCACCTCGTAACCGCCTTCGGTGTAGGCAGCGCGCGTCGGGAGATAGCCCAGGTCGCCGTTCGCGTAGCCGATCAGATAGACCTGCTTGCCGCTTTGGCGGCGCAGCAGGTCGGTGAAGTCGGAAAAGACCTCGGCGCTGGCCCCCACCCAAACGGCCTCCCCAAAACAAACACCGAACAACTCCACCTCGTGGTGATCGGTGGTGTACCCGTTTCCGGCGTCCAGCAGCGTCGCGCGCCAGTGCTCGACGACCCGGCGGTACTTATCGCCCCACTCGGCGAGCGGTTTGGCGTTGCGCAGCGCCTCTTCGGCAAACGCGTTGATGCCGTCAGCATCAAGCGTCTCCAGCGGCAACGCCACGTTGCGGCTGGCCACGCGAGGCTGTGCCGTCGGACCACATCGCGCGGCGCTCAAGAGGGGCGCGACGGCGGCGGCGATCTGCCCGCCCCACTGCTTCACCTGCTCGAACGGCACATTCTCCGCCGGCGGATTCAGATTGGCGCAAGCCCCGTTCGTGACGAGAACGACGGGCTGCCCCGGCAGTTGTCCAGCCAGCGCGACCGCGGCCTGACCGGACGTGTCGGCGCTGATGCAACGGTTGCTCGGACCAAGCGCCACGGGATGCATTGCGTAGTTGAGAACCGTCGCAGCAAATGTCCCGTCCGCCCGGCGAAAGCCCAGCGCGCCCACACGCGGGTCGGTGTGCGCCGAAGCGGTGCGGCGCCGGTCCACCGCCAGGTCCAGGCGGCCCTCAGCCGTCACCAACTGGACGTGCTCGGTCCGTGCGACCGCGAGATCGGCTGCTTGGCTCAATTGGCGCTGGAGAAACTCCACATACGCCGGATCGTAAGCGCCCGCCTCGCGCAAGTGAATGGTGCATGGCCCTGCATGGGTGTGGGTGGCGGAGAGCATCACCTCGCCTGGCAGCAACCCCAACGCGGTCTGCGCCCAGCGCCGGAAGGCCGTCACGATGCCTCGGTCGAATGCGATCAAATCACAGTGAATCCACAACAGCCTTGTCTCGCCACTCACGAGATAGAGCGCCTTGGCAAACAGCCGATCCAACACGCCGATGGACGGCTGCGTGCGGGCCGCAAACCCGGAGAGCTCGACTCCCGGATCCGGAGTGATGTCTATCTGAGCCGTGCCCAGCATCATGGCTGAACCTCTCCCAAGGCCTGCCGGTTCTCGTAAACCTTCTCGAACGCCAGCACGATGTCGTCCATGTCCGCCTGCGAGCCAAGCAACAAGCTTTGCTCCAACCACGCGCCCTGCTCGCCGCAGATCATCTCGCAGTTCGGGCAGCGGATCGCCGCGTAGTCGAGCGCCTTGCGCGCTTCCGGCAGATAGGGGCCGAAGGCTTTGTTCACGAACAGCGGCTGGCGATACAGCGGCAAGGCATAACCGCCACAAGCCGGAATCCCCTCCGCCGCCAGGGCCTTCAGCAAGGCCTCCCGTGGAGCGCCGAACGCCTTCGCGTCGATCCGGAACAGGAACAAGTGATAACTGTGCCGCGTGGTCGCCTTGGTTCGTTGCTGCGGATGGACGCCGGGAATCTGGCTCAACCTCGCTGCGAGATACTGACCGTTCCGGTCGCGGATGTCCGTTTGATCCTCCAGCCGGTCCAATTGCGCGTTGAGCACCGCGCCCTGGAACTCACCCAGCCGGTAGTTGGCCGACATGACGTGGTGCTCGTACCACAAGCCGCCGGTGACGCGCCCGCAGTTGTGGATCGAGCGGCAGGCTTCGGCCAGCGTGTCGTCATTGGTCGTAATCGCGCCGCCTTCGCCGCAGGTCAGGTTCTTGGATGACTGAAAGGAGAACGAGCCCAAGTGGCCAATACTCCCGGCGGGCCGATGAGTCCAAAGTGCCGCGTGCGCGTGGGCCGCGTCTTCGATCACGACCAGATTGTGCTTCCGCGCGATGGCCATGAGCCGGTCCATGTCCGCCGGCTGACCGCCCATGTGAACCGGGATGAGCGCGCGAGTCTGCGGCGTGATGGCGGCTTCGACGGCGTTCGGATCGAGGTTAAACGTGTCCAGTTCAATGTCGGCAAACACAGGAATCAGGTTGGCTTCGACCACGGCGGTGGCGGTGGCCAGAAACGTGTAGGGCGGGACGATGACTTCATCCTCGGCCTTGAGCCCCGCAGCCATCAGCGCGATGCGCAAGGACACGGTGCCGTTGACGACCCCGACGGCGTGCTTGCAGCCATGCATTGCGGCGAACCGTCGCTCGAACTCAGCGACCTCGACGCCGTGGAGTTTGCCCCACTTGCCGCTCTGTAACACGCGCAAAAGCCGTTGCTCTTCGGCCTCACCAAACACCGGCCAACTGGTAAACGGCTTCGTGCGAATCTTGTCGCCACCCAGGATTGCCAATTTGCTGCTCATAGACTTTTGAACCGGCTTCGCCCCGGTTACCCGGGTGATTGCCGCAATAGTAGTTTCATTTTGCCACGTCTATTGCTGCCGTTGAAAAACCCCGGGCCGGGGCGGGCTTTGCCAGAATCCGGCGCAACAACCATGTTCCCGCGACGCCGCACACAGCGAGGCTTACCCCAAATCGGGGCCAGTCACCTGCGAAAACAGCATTGGTCGCCAGCACCAGTCCCAGCGACGCCGCGATGCCTAGGAGGCAGTCCACAAACATGCGGCCCGCCGTGGGTTCGCCGTTATTCGGCAGCGGACATTCGTCGCGAATCGGTTTCCAGAACCCTGGCGGACGGCAACGCGCGTAGAAGCGTTTCAGCGTTTCTTTGGATTCCGGCGGCGTGAGCAGGGTCACCGCAAAGAGCACGGCAAAACTCAAACCAAAGAGCAACCCCAACCCCTGCCAAATCGGCTGGCTTTGGAAATCGAGCCCAAACCAGACGACGATCGAGAGCGGTAACCCGAGAACCACGGCGGCCAGTTCGCCCCAGACATTGAAACGCCACCAGAAAAACCGCAGCCAGGAAAGCGGCAGTAGGAAGATCACCATCGCTGAGTTGATGAACAAAAACCAACTGACCATGTCGTCCACAAACAGAATCGTAACCACGGCAGCAAAGAGGAACAGCGCGAGCGTGGTCAGCCGGCTGACCCAGATCTTGTCGCGCGCCCCGCGGAAGCGCGCCGGGATCAGATCGTTCACGACGAAGCTGCCGCCCCAGTTGATGAGTGAACTGAGCGCGCCCATGAACGCCGCCACCTCCGCCGCCACCAGCAGGCCGATGAACCCATGCGGGAGCTTCGAGACTTTGATCAATTCGCCCCACGCGTGAGCGGGGTCGTTGAGAACCGTGACGCCCGCGGGGGCAACGCCGAGGCTCTTTTGGAGGTCAGGCGTCCAGAACAATGACATGGCGATCACGCCGAGCCCAATCAGCGGTAGCGTGCGCAGGGAGAGCGCCAGGAAGGCGTTGAAAAGCTGGCCACCGACCGCGTGCCGCTCGTTGCGCGCAGCCATGAACCGCTGGGCGGTCATCCCTTCGCCCGCCGTGGGCGAACCCGCGAAGAACCAGCCTTGCACGAACAACAGGATCAGCGTCAGGAGTTCAATGGACGGCGTGGGCGGCGTTTGCACGAGGCCGGAGGGACGGATCTCCCGCACGCGTTGCACGATGTCCAACCAACCGCCGTGCTGCGCCACCGCCAAACCAAAGAAGACCACGCAGCCGGTAATCATGACGCCAAACTGGACCACGTCCGAATACACCACCCCGAGCAGCCCGCCAAACATGGTGTAGATGACTGTAATGCCGCCGAAGATCAGCAACACCTGCCAGGGGGTGAGGGGACACAGCGGCGCCAGCGTCTTGGCAAAGAACCCCGTGATGTAGGCGATGATGAGCACCGCGAAGCCAAAGCAGCAGACCAAAGCGTAGAGCTTCCGCGCGATGCCCGCTGCTGTCCCGCCGTAGCGCAACGAAATCAACTCCGCCGTCGTCACGATCTGCATCCGACGCCACAGCCGCGCCCAGACGATTGCGACCAGTGGCATCCAAACGATCCAACTGGCCCACCAGAGCCAGTTGCCCGCCAGCCCGAACACCAGCACGAGCATGACAAACGCCCCCGTGCCTGAACTGTACGTCGCGGTGTTGGACAACCCAATGACCCACCACGGCACGTCCCGGTCGCCGGCGAAATAGCCCGCGGCGCCCTTCTTCGACGAACGCCGCGCAAACCACAGGCCGACCGTGAGCACCAGGCTGCACGATGTTGCCACCACCAACCAATCCAATATGTTCATGCCCATCCCGCTTCCCGCATCGGTCGCGTCAGCCACCGCGCCCCGCGAGTCGGGGCGCGGTGGCCGCCGATGAAAGAGCCGTAGCGCAACCGCGAGGGCCACGCTACGGCATGGCTTGAGTCAGTCAATCCCGGTTTAACGCGTCAGCCGATAGAAGCAGCTC
>CAZJTM010000004.1:77951-82198 GCA_964548925.1 uncultured Verrucomicrobiota bacterium
CCATTGGCAGCACCACTTGCAACGTGTCGCCTACCTGGACCGGACTTCCGGCCACAGGTTCCCAATTGGCTCCTGTGCCGAGCGAGCTGGCTTGCTGTAACGCGAAGTCAGACGCGCCAGCCGGCCAGCGCAGCAACACGGTTTCGCCGGCCCTCAGGATGTCCAGTCGCGGGATGGAAACCACCGGCCCGAAGTGGTCAAACTGGACGGTACCCATCACCGGATCATTCAGCCCGCACGTCGAGAAACTCAACCCCACGAGCATGATCTCCGCCGCCGCCAGGTCGGTGATCTGACCGAACTGTGTCCAGTGATGCCCATCCGGGCTGTGGTAAGCGGTGAATGTATTCCCCACGCGCTGAATGCGGGACCAAACATGGGGGAAACTCGGGTTCTGCGCCGCAGTTCCGAATGTGGTCGCGCCACCCTGGGTCGCCCGTTCCGTCCAGATGTGCGACGCAAAACCTTCCCGATACGAACCCGCCATGAGATTGGCGCTGTCCGCGTCCGTACTGACACGGGCCATCAACCCGCCGCGCCCCCACCCGCCAGCGACGGTCATGCTGACAATCCGCACCCGGAGGTCGAAGTCATTGGTCATGGATTGATAGATGAATGCGCAACTGTCCATCGCGCCCCAAATGTCTCCAAACTGGGATTGCAGCGTCACGCCGGTCGGGGTGGATCCGATGACGGTGGACGTGGTGGGAAATCCACCCTGAATGTCCACCAAGCTCCAGCCGACGTTGTTGAAGGTGCCGGTAGCCGTTTGCGTTGACGGGTTGCCGGCAAGGTCCGCGATCCCCGTGCAGGTGAGTTGGAACTGTGGCGACACCAAGCCATCCACCGCCAGCACTACAGTCCTTCTATCAGGTTGCAGCGTGGCCGCCCACACATTGAAGCCTCCGTCCAGCGTGTATCGGGACGGGTCGTTGGCCAGGGTCTCGTCCAACAACTCGTCGAATACGACGGTTGCCAGAAGTGGATTCAGCGCGGAAGCTGAAACAGACGTCACTGCAGGCCCTGTCAAATCGGGCGTCACCGTGAGAATTGCAGTCTCACTGGCCAGTGGGGCGATGTTCGGGCCGGCGGAAACCACGCACCGAACTTGCAGGCCGGACAGAGATCGCGGCGGCGTGCTGAGTGTGAACACAGGATTGACCGCTCCTGGCACATCCACGCCGTTCGTGCGCCACTGGTAACGCAGCGCGCTGGGGTCGCCCCCTTGCAGGGTCGCGGCCACGGCAAACGTGACCGGCCGGTTTTCGAGCACGGCGGTGTTCGTCGGCTGCGCGGTGATAACGATCGTACCTTCCGTTGCGACGTAATTCCTGAAACCGCTGTAAGTGAACAATGCATGGGGACTGTTTGGCGGGCCACTGACGGAAATCTGGCTGGCCGCCACGCCAACCAACAGTTCGTCTGCAAACGGCTGGGTCGGGGTAATGCCGCCGCCGTCCAGCGAAGCCCAGTCGAGGTTGTTCGTGCTGAAGTAGGTCTTGAAGGTTTGCCCCAGTCGGGTGATGCGCAACCAGGCGTTGGGCCACGGCGAGGTTCGCGGGATCAATCCGGCGCCGGGATAGCCCGGAATGGTGGTGGGGCCGTCGGTGGTCAAGCGGGCCGTGACCACCCAGTTGGCGGCGTTGGCGTAAGTTAACGCGGCGACATTTCGGCTTCCGGCCGCGGTGTCTTCGCGGACCATCAAGCCGCCACGTGTGTTGGCGTTCACATCTCCGCCGATGTCCTCCAGCCGCAGCCGCAGATCAAAATCGCCCGTGATGTTCGTGTAAAGGAAGGTGCAACCATCCGCCCCGCCCCAAAGGTCCGAACCCGTGGCGCCAATCACGCCACGGCCGGCGTTGGTGGCCTGGACGTATCCGGGCAGGGTCACAGAGCCGACATCCGTCAGGATCAAACCCGTGTTGTTCGTCCCAGAAAGAGAGCCTGTGGCGAGATTGCCATAGGCATCGCCGATGCCGGCGAACGACACCGTGAAAGTGGGCGACGTCAAGCCGGTGACGTTGAGCACGACGATCTGGTTGCCGGACACAAGTTGCGCACCATTCACAGTGGCCCCGCCATTCAAGGTGTAGCGCGTGGCGTCACCGCCGGTGGCCGGGTCGAGTGGGCTGTCAAACGCGACCGTGACGAAGTTGGCGGCGGGGGCGTAGGTGGCCAGAGCCACCGGTGCATTGGTGTCCGGAATGACGGCTAAAGTGGCAATGTCACTCGTGGCGACGTTGTTCAGGAAGATGCCCGCGGCGGTGACGCGCACGCGAAACTGCGCGTTGTGATCGCTTGCGTAGCGGGCAGCTTCCAAGGTGTAGCTGGTGGTGGTCGCGCCGGGAATATCCGCGCCGCCGCGCATCCATTGATACTCCAGAACGCCCGCCGGCGCGTTCGTGACGTATGCAACAACCGTGAAGGTGGCCGGCTGGCCTTCGCCGACCTCGGTGTTTGCCGGCGGCTGGGTAATGCCGAAGGTGACGTTGGTGTAGCGATTGCGGAGGAACGCCGCCGGGTGAAGGAGGCGGTCGGATATGCGCATCTCGTCCAAGTTGCCGTTGAAGAAGAACAACGATCCATTTCGCGCGCCGATGTTGAAGACATCATTGATGCCCGCGGCCGACGCGCCTTGCGCCCGCGTGACGCTGGTTAACAGGTTGCCATCCACATAGAGGTTGAACGCCACCGTCCCGCCGCTGTTATCCAGCGTGGCGGCGTAATGATGCCAGTTGCCGTCCCGCACGGGCGCGGCGCCGTATTCGTAGTTGAACCCGGACGATGAGTACTGCGTCACGCGAAAGCTCTCGCCGTTTTCATTGAAGTCGCAGTAGAACGCGCCCGGCACGCCCGCGATGTCCGGGCCGTGTTCGCAAATCATGCCCAAGCTCGTTTGGGTGCTCTTGGCGAAGAACTCGATCGTGAGGGTGCGCGCCCCGGAAAGGTCCAAGGCGGCGGTGGTTTGCGCGAAGGCCGTGGCGCCGTCAAACACGGCACTGCCCGCGCCGGGCGCGGTGGTGGCGACCTCCGCGGCGGAGGTGACGTTGTTCAGGATCAACGCGTGGCCGTTGCCCGAAGAGTCCGAGCCCGGATTGCCGGGCTCGAACTGCCAGTAAGCGATGTTGCCAGCCCGCGCCGATGTGAGGGCCAAGCCAGAAACCGCCATGAGAACGGCAAGTCCCGACCGGCGAATGGAGGAATGGAGCTTCTTCATTTTGGACCAATGTGTGTATGGGTGGTTGTCGAATGTGTAGGGATCATTTCATGATGTGGCTGCGTCGTCTTGGCAATGGGGGCGGAATTGATTGGCCGTCCGGGCGGCGGGCTACCACCAGAGGTATGCGGGATCAGGCGGCGGGCTGCTCACCCAGTTGACGATTTCGTTGGGGAACTTGAAGAACACCACATGGCCGTCCGCAAACAGCATGTTCTGGCGGCGCTGGCCCTTATAGTTGTGCCACCAAGCGCTGGGGTTGTTGATATCGTAGTCGTTGTTTTCCCATTCCCAATCGCCCTGAATGATCTTGTTGACGGGACTGCGCGCCACGGTGGATTGCCGGATGGGGGTTGCGCCGCCTGCCCAGCTGGGGAGCGTGTCCGCCGTGATGTGCGCGGTCCGCCACGAATCCACATTGTGTTGGGTGACGTAGCTGTTGCCGTATTCCAGATAGCAATTCTTCGCGCCATAGTTGGCGTCGCCCCGATCCGAGGGACAGCGCCACGTCTCCACCGCCGCGACGTATTTGTTCAACGGGCGATTGGTGAACTCCACATCAATGCCGAAATACGGTACGAGCCACGTGGTCGTCGCAGTGGGCTTGCCGCGCTGTCCGCCCGCGCCGCCCCAGCCACGAATGAGCGGGTACACGTCGTTGTTATCCTGCACATACATCAGCCAGCCCAGCCCGATCTGACGCTGGTTGCCGACGCATTGGGTGCGCCGGGCTTTCTCCTTGGCGCGCGTCAAGGCCGGCAACAGCATCCCCGCGAGGATTGCGATAATGGCAATGACCACGAGCAACTCGATCAGGGTGAACCCTCTTCGCATCGGACAGCCTCCTTCGAGTCCGGCTCATCTCGGCCGGTGGTCGGTTGTGCTGTTCTTCGCTCTCGCGCCGCAGGGCACCTTCCTTTTTCTGTGCTTATTCCGTGCTACCGCCACACGATTCCAACACATCGCGGCGAAGTTCCGCCTGGCGATGGAGAGAGCCGCCGACCAACGCCGCGCGACGATAGACACGTGA
>CAZJTM010000005.1:0-77841 GCA_964548925.1 uncultured Verrucomicrobiota bacterium
GTCACCTCGCCCTCCCACGGCTTGGGACTGTCGTTGATCAGGAAGTACACCTCGTGTCCGCCGATGCGCCGGTGCGTGGCGCGGATGGGCGAACTGGGCGAGTTCACCTTCACGTCCCGTTCGAGCACGCCATCAAGGACCAGGGGCAAGAGCCCCTCCGAGCCTGTTGGCAGGAAGATGCCGGTGCCGCCGGACCTGTGGGCTTGCACGTGGGGTTCACCCTGCGGATCGCCGAAGAGCGCCCGCGCGAGCGCCTGAACACGGGGCGACGGGAAATCCTGCTCGCTGTTTCGCGGCAGCGCACCAAGCGCGATCACCACGCCGCCATCACGCACAAAGCGATCGAGCTTCTGCCAGGCGGCCATCGGCAGCGTGTCGGCGGCGGGCAACACCACCAAGCGCCAGCTCAAGTCGCCATGAATCAGCGCGCCACCCTTCACCTTCGCGTTCCCCAGCGCCCGGCTGTCCACAAACGTGAAATCGCGCTGGGCTGCAAACAGGTTTTCCGCTGCGGCGCGGTACGTGTTCTCGATCTTCGTTGCCGCTGGCGAGTCCTTCGCCCAAATCCGCGCGGGCGTGAACTTCGTCCAGAGGCTCTCCGCCGGATACAACACCGCGATGTCCGCGACTTGATGCCCACCCGTGAGCAGCGTGGCGCAACGCCCCACCCACTCGTTGAGCCGGCGGAGCGCTGCGTCGTCGAGGTCGGCGAAGCTGTAGTAGCTGGTGATGGTGTTGACGCCGCTGACGAAAAGCCGGTTGCACGTCCCGCGGATTTCGGTCTCGGTCACGACCCGCTTGGGCCGCGTGTCGCCGGCAGGCCGCCAGACCTGGCCGTGGTCGGAGGTTTCGGACATCACGATGCTGCGGCCTTCCAACTCGGCGGCGCTGGCAAGCAGCCGCGCGATATACCACGGCACCTCCGGTGGCAGGCTGGTCAGGCAATCAATGCTTGGCGCATCAAGCCGCCGGATGCAGCGGAAGAAATCGCCGTAAAGCGGCACGTGCGCCGTCAGGCCTTCCTCCATCAGCAGGTGGCCGCCCGACGGAATGTTGAACCGTCGGCAACGCTCCTGAATCTGACCGAAGAAATTCTCCGAAACCAGTTCGCCAACCGTGAGCCAGAAATCGTAGCGGATCTTCTCACCGATTGGGCCGGCGTCCGCGACCAGCGCAGGCAGCAACTCCGTGTCGAGCACGTAGCCACGACGGCGCTTGAACTCGCCCGGCAGATTTGCCGCCCACGGCAGCGGGCGATACGGCATCGGCTTGAGGAAACAACTCATCAGCGACGGCTCGTCCGTGAACGTGGCGACGAAGTCCTTGCCAAGATCGCCGCCAAAGCGCGCGGCGTAACGGTCGTGGGTGAGATCGAGAAATCGCTTCGTTGGCTCCGGCTGCAGCAGGTTCACATACGGCAGCTTTTGCCAGAGATTGCCGTCGGCGTGCGTGCCTTCGTAGAGGCGATCCTCGGTGATGGTCATCACGCGCCAGGAGCCGGGCGGCGCGGTCCAGCGCAGCTTCCCGTCGGCGACTTGGCCGGTGAGATCGTTCCTGCGCTTTAGTTCGATTCGCCCGTCGTGAAGGGAAAACGCCGCGGCGAGAATCAACTTGCCCGGCGGCACGTCCAACACGACCGGGCCGCCGTTGCTTTCCGTGTCTGCAATCAACAATCCGCGCGCCTCCCACTCCGGGTGATCGCGCAAGACCAAACCGCCCGCGTTCCCGGAGGGATAGCCGCGCTCGTCGTAGAGCCAGAGGGCCATCCCCGCCTTGCGCGCCTCGCGCACCGCGCGCTCGAACGCCTGCCAGTGCGCTTCGCTTTCCAGGTATTGATCAAACGACACATTGCAGACCACGCCGCCGAAACCCTGTGCGGTGAGTCGTCGAATCAAATCGTCCTGCGCCTCGGGTTGATCCGGCCAGCCGTGGATTATCTTGAGGATGCGGCCCTGGGCGGGTGGTCGGGCGAATCGGCTGACGAAATCACCAGACTGGCTGTCTGACGCTGCTGGTATTGCGGCGCCCAGCGGATGAATTCCCAGGGCCAGACCGAGGAGCGACACCCAATAGACGCGGAACAAACGCATGGCAGCAGTCAAGCGGACCCAGGCCTGCGTGGCAACCGTGACTTTCGCCACCAGATTGGAAGCTTGACCGTGCCGGCCCAGTGTTCGACACAGCCATCCAACAATGTCGGTTCACGCCACAGACCACAACGCAACCAGCTTCGCCGGCGCGCCGGCGGGAAACGTGGCCGTTTCCGCGGCCAGCCCCAATGATCTCGAGTGCCGCCGGTGGTCCGGAACTCACGTGGGACATACCTTCTCGCGGCCAACGCGGACCAGCATTACTGCTTCGGCCACGCCGAGGGCGGTTTGATGGACCATCACTGCTTCATCCGCCGTGCGGTGGAATTGGCGCGGCCCGACGGCGGGCGCGTCTGTCTGCTGGTGCCCGAGGGCCTGCTCTCACGGGACAATCGCGGGATGCCGGCGTTGCGCGAAGCGTTGTTGGCGGACTGCGAATTGCGCGCCGTGATCTCACTGCCGCGGGTCTTCAAGAACAACCACGCGCGCATGGCCATCGTGTATCTGGTGCGGTGCGCGCGGAAACGGGCCGCGGGCAGAGTCCTGCTGTCCGAAATCGTCGAGCACTGGACCGATGCAAACGGTGAGGAGCAGACCGCGGACGTCTTTGGTGAGTTGGAGAAGATCGTCAGCGGTTATCTCTCAGCGCACGGAAACTGAAAGTGCGCCGGGGGCGGGTCAGCGGGGCTGACCCGAGCAGCCGCTCCAAAAGCTGGCGCTCTTCCTCGGTGAGAGATGTCCCCCAAATTGCGTTTCGCGCGGTGATCTCTGAACCCACGCCCCTGATCCCAAGGATTCAGAGCGTTCAGGGATTGGTGGAAACTCCACGGATGCATGGGTTCGTGGGGAGATTTCCCCGAACCAACATTCGCGGTTTGATTTCCTGAGCCATACGGGGCCGGCATGGTCGCGCCAGGCGGTTCATGGGTGGGCTCAAGAGGGTGGCCAAGACCATGCGATCAAAAGTCATCCAGCGGTGAACCTCCTTCGGCGGTTGCCAGAATCCTGCCCTCTTCCGGAGAAAAGGGTCGAGGCGAGGGCGAATGTTGGGACCGTCTGAATGGATGCGGCCAAATGCCGGCCAATGACTGTCGAGCGGTAAATTCGGCAACCTTGATGCGCTCACCGTTTCTGCTCGCGCCAGTCGTCCACGGTCATCCGCCGGGCGTTCTGCCAGCCGGCATGGCCGTCGAAGAACATGAGGTTGGCGCCCGCTCCATGACGTTGGGCCGCCACTCGCCGTTCGCTGCTCAAGGTCCGGCCGCCCGAAACGTACGGCAGGTGATTGGGCGACCAGACATCATTCAAGCTGTCGCTGCCAATGATGTTCGTGGCGGTGAAAATGGGCCGCCATGAGGCGCTCTCGTTGTCGGCAAAATAGATCGTGGCACTGGGCCGCTGAATCCGGTTCAGGCTGTGCAGGCCGATGATCTCCGAGCCGGTCGGGTCGTTGGGGCTGGCGAACTGCCACGCGTTAACGACGTAACACATCACCTGCCGTCTGTCCGGGTAGCTCGGGCAGGTATAGACCTTCA
Organism: uncultured Verrucomicrobiota bacterium; assembly: GCA_964548925.1. GTDB lineage: Bacteria > Verrucomicrobiota > Verrucomicrobiia > Limisphaerales > MWDV01 > MWDV01. The sequence goes on from CAZJTM010000005.1 coordinate 3,626, forward strand.
CCCGCCCGTAGGCATCGCGGGTCGCCTTGGTGCCGCCGAGGCTGGGGATGAAGACCTGCCACCAGAACGGTTGATTGCCGCGCGGAACTTTGCCGCCGTTCTCATCGGCATAGATGATCATGGCCAGGCCCATTTGCTTGAGGTTGTTGAAACAATAGGTCTGCCTGCCCTTCTCTTTGGCCTTGCCCAGCGCGGGCAGGAGCATCGCCGCCAAGATGGCGATGATCGCGATGACCACCAGGAGTTCGATGAGCGTGAACCCCAAGCGCGCCCGGCCGAACCGCCCTGCCCAACGCAGACACGGCTGACTGCCAGCGAGCTTCGAGTGTCGGCCGGTTGGCCAGCGGAGTGGTGAGATCAGATTCACGGGCTGGGTTATCAGCCTTTCGCAGCCAGGGTTCAAGCACTTCCTGCCGCAGTTTTCAAGCGTCGGAAATCCCGGGCGTCCTGTCGCCTCAGCCGAATCCAAGCGGGGGAATCGCGGAGCCAGCGTGCCAGCCTCCCGTAGGACAGGCTTCCAGTCTGTCTCCATATTCTGCCTGAGCGATCACAGTCTGGCGACGCGGACGGCCTTTCGCATGCGAGCCAAGGAGTGGTTCCGCTGAAGTTGGAGACAGGCTGGAAGCCTGTCCTACGGCTTGGAAACGACTCAGTCCCGCTGCGGCGGCAGGAAGACCGCGATGATTGCCGCCGGCAGAAACAGGCATCCCGCGTATAGCAACGCTGCCCGGTGATCACCGACTTTCGAGAACAGCCCGAAGAACACCGTCCCGAACGCTGCCACGACGCGCCCGATGTTGTAGCAGAAGCCCGCGCCGGTGGTGCGAAGCAGCGTTGGGAAAAGAGGCGGCAAATACATCGTGTAAAGGGCGAAGAGGCCCTGGAAGAAGCCAATGACCGGCAGCCAGGCCAGCAGGCTCGTGTGTTCGCGGGGCGCGTGATAGGCCGCCATCATGGCCAGGAAGTAGGCCAGCGACATCCAGATGATCGTCCGGCGATAGCCGATGAACCGTGCGATCCAGCCGGCGAAGAAATTGCCGAGGATCGAGCTGGTGATGACCAAATACATCGCGGTCGTCGCCAGCTTGTTCTTCGCCTCAGCCGACATCGTCAGCACGTCCGGCAGGTTGCGCAAGTGTTGTTGATGCCAGAACATGAACGCCCAATGGGCCGTCAACGACACGCCGCACACCAGCACCACCGGAATCGTAGTCCACAGGACTTCCCCGCGGAAGAGATCGCGCACGCCGGGCTCATGATGGTGCGCTCGTTCCTTCGCCGCGCGCCATTCCTCCGTCTCGGGCACGGCGCGGCGAATCCAGAACACCAGCAGCGCCGGCAGCACGCCGACGAGGAACAAATACCGCGGCGGCGCCGACGCCATGAGGAAGTTCGCCAACCCCGCGCCGAGGATGCCGACATTGACACCAGTTTGCAGGACGGCGGCAATCCAGGGCCGCCACTTGCGCGGCCACGTTTCCGAGAGCAGCGACGCGCCCACCGCCCATTCGCCGCCGATGCCCAGCGCGGCGAGAAAGCGGAAGATCATCAAGTGCCACCACGCCTGAGCAAAAAAGGAAAGCCCCGTAAAGCAAGCGTAGGTCAGCACGGTCAGGCTCAGCGCCCGCGCGCGGCCCATGCGATCGCCGATGCGGCCGAAAAACCCTCCACCCAGCGCCCAGCCGAGCAGGAAGGCGCCTTGGATGATCGAGCCGTAATGCCCGACGCGCGGATCGGTGGTGGCCGCCGCGTTCAGCAGTTCCGCCACGAATGGCGCGGCGACGAGCGTGTAGAGATGCATGTCCAAGCCATCGAAGGCCCAGCCAAGCCACGCGGCGATGCCGGAGCGCCACTGCTGCGGGGAAAGCGAACTCAGGGTTGCGATTTCCGCGCTGACAGGCGCGGAGGTGGGCTGAGGTTTGGCGGCAGCCGAATCCATGTCTTGAACGGCGTGGAAGGTGGCGGATGGACGCGAGCCAAGGCGAGTGAAATCTGGAGGCGAGGGCGGTGATGGCCAGCGCAGGCGCGTCTCAGTTTTTGCAAACCGGCCCGCGTTTCGCGCCGACATTCTTGTCGGCCTGTGGACGGCTCACCCGCTCGCGGGCGGACCAGAATGTCCCCGCTCCTTGCAAGAAACTGAGATGCGCCCGACCGACGCAGGGTCGCCGCATTTGCATGGACGCGGGCCGAGCTTCAGGTGCAGTATCGCGACCTGTAAATGAAACCCGAGATCATCGGTCCACACCCGTTCGATCGGGACGAGCAGGGACGGCAGCGAGCCCGGATCGGAACGCTCTTTCTTGATCCGCCCGCAATTTACACGCGCCTGCCGGGGGTCCACGCGCTGCAACGGATGCAGTTCGCCGATTGGCTCAACACGCGACGGGGAGAAGCCGGCCAGCCGCCGCTCACAACCGAGGAGGAGCAACACCTGCTCGATCGCTCGGTGGATTTGTTCTTCGAGCCGGATCAGATCGTGATCCGGCCCAATCCAGACCGCATGGACCTGGCGTTTGCCGCGGACGAATTGTTGCAGACGCTGACGTCCAAGCGGCAGATCGCGTTTCTTTCGGTGGCGGACGCGCGCGTGCGCGAGGCGATCAAGCGGCGGGGTGAATGTTGGCGGCTCAGCGCCATTCCCAAGGAGCGCGAGGCCAAGCGGGCGCTGGTCTTCGGCTCACGCGTGGCCATTCACGGGCTGCCGATCTATTTCTACAACCGCCTCACTGGCACACGCTGGCTGACCTGTCAGGATTTCGAGGAACTCGGCGGACTCGAACCGCCGGCACTGGCGCAACACCTGCAAGAGATCGCCGACCACAGCATCCAACGCAACCGCTTGAGCCGGCCGGAAGTGGATTTCTTCGGCGCGGACGTGCGGCGCATTGGCCCGCGGTCGTTTGCGGGGATCGCTTTCGCCCAACTCCCGCCAGCGGAGTTGCGGGCCAAGCACGAGGAGTTGAAGGCGCTGTTCGCCTCGTCCGTCCACGAGGCGTTCCGCAAGAATGACTGTCACAACCAGGCTTGGTGCGATCGCATGCTGGCCACGCTCTTTCTTGAAGGCAACGAGACGCAGAGCGAGCACGTCCTGGCCGGCCTCAGCCCGGAGTTCTTCCTGCGGATCGAGTGGCTGCCCGGCGGGCGGTTTGAGGAAGGCGAATTCCTGTTGGACTCCATCTTCGACGAGGCGGAACAACGTCCGAACGACGCGTCCCTGCAACGGCTCTGCGACCCGCGCGCCAAGGGCATCATCTTCAATCTCATTCGCGAGTATGGCGATGTGGAATACGTGAACGTCGGCTGCGTGCCCGAGTCCCTGTCGCTGGAGCGTCCGCAAACGCGAGGCCGGCGCGGGGTCTATCTGGCCGAGTTGAAGGTGCGCAGCCAGCGCGAGCCGGTCAGACGCTTCATCCGCTTGCAGAAATGGGGCGTGTGGGAACACCTCGACGAGAACAAGGACCTGCTGCAGTCCATCGAAGAAAGCGAGGAGTACACCGATTATTGGCTGGACCGGCGACTGGGTTGCCGCCAACTCGGCATGAACTTGCCCAGCCGCGTCGTCATGCGCCGGCTCAGTGAAGTGTACCAAGGGACCTCGGCGCGTTACCGCGGACACCGGATTCGCTCGATCTATTTCGAGCGGGACTACCTGGACGGCATCGCCACGGACAAACTGCCGGTTGAAAAATACAGCCAGCCGGACTATGCGAGGGCGTTGGCGCCCTTGCTCGGGCGGGCGGCCGCTTCCAGCTTGATCGTCGGCCGGGCCCTCGAGTTGGGCGCGCAACCGGCGTTCGACGACGGCGACGAGGTGGTACGCGAAGGGCCGGATGGGTTGCCCTGCGAAATCCTCGTGGGAGACCACAGCGGCGCGTTCGGTGAATACCTGGCCCCGCTCGAGAGTTTCGCCGAACACTATGCGAAACCGGTGAATCAGCGGGCCAAGTTCGTTCCCGACGCGCGGGAATTCGCCGAGATTTACCTCCAGGCCTTCCGCGAGCAGTTCGTTCACATCCAGGAGGACTACCGCAAGCGCCGTCGGGCGTTTGACACCTTGTTCAAACACTGCAAGTACGATCCCGCCGGCAGCTTCGCCTATCGCTGGGAGTGCGCCTTGCGGCGGTTGGACCAAACCAACGCGGACACTCTGCTGGAGGCGATTCGCCGGCACATCTTTGTGCTGGCGGACCCGAAGGAGGCATGAGTCTCGCGTTCCATCGGCTTCATTGGGAAATCACCTGCCGGCACAGGGTCGAAGACTCACCGTACTCGACCGGCAACGCATTCCCGTTCCCCAAGGCCAGCCGCAAGCGCCTCAGATAACGTAGTCCAAGCCGAAGGAAGCATCGCTCCGCAGCTTGCGAGCACGCTCGCACAAATCCGCCAACGTGAGCTTTTCCAACACCGCCCGCATGGCTGCACGCACCTCGCTGACGACACTTGCAATGGCCGCAGCCATCGCGTCGGGACGTTGTCCACGAGCACCGGTGCGATCCCCAAGCGTCGGCGTCTGCGGCAGCGCGTCCTCGACGTAGTGAATCAGGTCCGCCAGCGTGATCTCTTGGGGCGGGCGGGCGAGACGATAGCCCCCGGCAACACCACGACGGCTTTCCACGAAACCACCCGAGCGCAGGTCGTTCAGAATCTGCTCCAAGAAGCGCTTCGGAATGTTTTGCCGTTCCGAGATCGTCTGGATGCGGACAACGCCCTGCTCGTAAGTCTCGCCCAGCACAATGAGTGCGCGGAGGGCATACTCGCTACGGACTGAGAGCTTCATGTGATAAATTAATACCAATCTCCATCGTGTAAGTCAAGATTTCGGGATACTCACATAGACGCTCTGTTTCGTTTTGAAAACAGGCTTTGAAATAATCTTCGTATTCTCTATTGACATCATGTAGATTTGACGTAATCTCTCCGCCATCGAACGCGAAAAAGATGAACGCTCTGCTGAACAATAAGACTGCGCCAAGCCGAACTGTGGGCTTCAGACGCTCCGTGGCTGAGGTGCTGTCCCCGTTGGACACCATCGCCGCAGGCTCACCAAACCTGTTGACGAACCGAGCGGGCCGATTCGACTGCGCCGGGAGTGCGGCGCAATTGCCCCGTTACACGTTTATCGGACCGCGTGGTGGCGATGAGCCGATTCGGGTTGGGTTGTTCGCGGGAATTCATGGCGACGAACCGGAGGGCGTGTTTGCTCTCATACAGTTCCTCCGGCTGCTGGAAACGAAACCTGAACTTGCCACGGGCTACTGTCTGTTCATCTACCCTGTGTGCAATCCGACCGGCTTTGAGGCGAACACCCGCCATGCGCCACGCACCGGCAAGGATTTGAACCGTGAGTTCTGGAATCACTCGCGCGAGCCCGAAGTGCGGTATCTGGAAGCTGAGTTGGTCACGAACGCCTTCCACGGCATCATCTCGCTGCACACGGACGACACGAGCGCCGGCTTCTACGGTTTCGCCCACGGCGCAACGCTCACTGAGCATCTCATCGAGCCTGCGCTGCGGGCTGCCGAGGAATTCCTCCCGCGCAATCGCGAGGCGGTAATTGACGGCTTCAACGCCAGCGATGGAGTCATCCGCGAGGGCTACAACGGGGTGCTGTCCGCACCGCCGAACGCGCGCCCACGCCCGTTCGAGATCATTCTTGAAACACCGCAGGCCGCTCCGCAGGCTCTCAAAGAAGCCGCTTTCGTGGCCGCCCTGCAATCCATCCTAACGAACTACCGCGAGTTCATTGCCTACGCCCCGAACCTGTGACAGCCTCGCGCCGACGTTTTACGAACAACCAACAACCTAAAGAGGACCAACACCATGCCAGTTCATCCCGACATCATCAGCACCGTGGGGCGCACGCCCCTCGTCAAACTCAACCGCATCACCGCCGGCCTCGACGCCACCATCGCGCTCAAGGCCGAGTTCTTCAATCCGCTCGGCAGCGTGAAAGACCGCATCGGCTTCGCCATGATCGCTGCCGCCGAGCGCGACGGCATCTTGACGCCGAAGACCACCATCATCGAGCCGACCTCGGGCAATACCGGCATCGCGCTGGCATTCGTGGCAGCGGCCAAGGGTTACTCGCTCATTCTCACGATGCCTGAGACGATGAGCTTGGAGCGGCGCACATTACTGGCGTTGCTCGGCGCGAGACTTGTGCTCACGCCCGGCCCGGAGGGCATGAAGGGCGCCATTCGTCGCGCGGAAGAGTTGCACAAGGAAATCACCGACTCGTGGATTCCGCAGCAGTTCGAGAACGCCGCCAACCCGGAGATTCATCGCAAGACCACCGCGGAGGAGATTTGGGCCGACACGGACGGCAAGGCGGACATTCTCGTTTCCGCCGTCGGCACAGGCGGCACGATTACGGGCATCAGCGAGGTCATCAAGTCGCGCAAGAAGGATTTCAAGTCTATCGCCGTCGAACCGAAGGATTCGCCGGTCATCACGCAAACCCGCAACGGTGAACCCTTGAAACCCGGCCCGCACAAGATTCAAGGCACGGGCGCCGGCTTTGTGCCCAAAAACCTCAACCTGCAAATCGTGGACGACGTGGTCACGGTGGCAAACGAAGATGCGTTCGCCACCGCGCGCCGGTTGGCGACCGAGGAAGGCATCCTGGCTGGCATCTCTACCGGTGCGAATGTCTGGGCCGCGATGCAAGTGGCCAAGCGACCGGAGAACAAGGGCAAGCTGATCGTCACCATCGGTTGCAGCACGGGCGAGCGTTACCTCAGCACGCCGCTGGCGGACGAGGCGCGCCGGCAGGTGCAGAACTAGTTCTCGCCTCCGCCATTCACGATATCACACCAACGGGGCAGGCAGGCCTTACCCCGCACTCAACCGTTTTGTCTCGATTCCAAACGCAGATGGCCACCGCAAAGCACACAGACTCCGCGCCCGAAGCCGACGCACGTTGGTTGGAGATTGTCCGCCAGCACGTGCGGTCGCTCCAATATGGCGTGGTGCAGATCGTCGTGCATGACGGCCGCGTGACGCAGATAGAGCGAACCGAGCGCGTGCGCTTGGAGAAACAACCCCTCACTTACGAGATTTGAAGCCCACCAGACTTCTGGCGGCGAGAAACCAAACCCAGTGACCTGACCGAACCATTGGAAGCCATCCTGACTATGAAAACTGAACTCAATGAAAGTCAACAAACTGGTGCTCGCCGTCGTGCTGTGCATCCAGGCGGCCAGCCAAACCTTGCTGGCCGACGCCACTACTGAACAAATCGAAGCGCTCAAACAGCAGATCGAACAACTCACCACCAAGGTGCTCGCCCTCGAACAACAAGCCACCGCTGCAAAGGCTCAGGCCACGCCGCCAGCGTCCGCCGATTCGAGGCTCGATCAACTCGATCAACAGGTCCGTGTGCTGGAATGCAAGCGCGAACTCGACCAGGAAACTGCAACCGAGAAAGCAAAGCAGACGCCCCGGGTTTCATTCGGCGCGAACGGCTTCGCGGTCAGTTCGGCAGATTCCAACTACACGTTCCGGGTCCGCGGTTATGTGCAGGCGGACGCGCGGTTTTATCCATCGGATCGGGTGGACACCACAGCCACCGATACCTTTCTGATCCGACGCGCGCGTCCCATTTTCGAGGGGACCGCTGCGGGGAAGCTGGACTACCGCGTGATGCTGGACTTCGGAGCACAGTCTTCGCTGTCCTCCGCCAACAACGCACTCCTGCAAGACGCTTATGCCACGTTGCGCTTGTGGCCGGGCCTTCAGATTCAGGGTGGCAAATTCAAAGAACCCGTTGGCTTGGAACGCCTGCAATCCGGCGCGAACCTGCTGTTCATCGAACGAGCTTACCCCACGCAACTCGTTCCCAACCGCGATGTCGGCTTCCAATTGCAGGGTGACCTGTTCGCGGACACCCTCCGCTACGAGATCGGGGCCTTTAATGGCGTCGCCGATGGCGGCAGCGGCGATTTTGAAACTGCGGACAACGACAAGGATGTCGCCGGGCGACTGTTCGCACAGCCCTTCAAGAACGCCCATCTGGACGCCCTGCGCGGCCTGGGCTTCGGTGTCGCCGGCACGACCGGCAATCAGGAGGGCGCGCTGCGGCCGTTTGTTTCCAGCGGCCTTCAGCGGTTCTTCACCTATCGCACGTCCACTGCGACGACCCAACCAAATGTCCTCGCGGCGGGCGGCCATTGGCGGGTCGTGCCCCAAGCCTACTATTATTGGGGTCCGTTTGGTCTGTTGGCGGAGTACGCCGTCTCGTCCTCGGAGGTGCGCCAGTCGGGCGGCGGCACCGGCGCGGGGCAACAGCAGCGTCTGACTCACACTGCATGGCAGGTGGCTGCCTCCTATTTCGTGACCGGGGAGCAGAACTCATTCAGAGCCGTCGCCCCAAAACGAGCCGCGACCTTCAGCGAGGGGAGTGGTTGGGGCGCATTGGAACTGGCGGCCCGCGTTGGCCAGCTAAACGTGGATAAGGATGCCTTCCCTGTTTACTCCGATCCCGCGAAGTCCGCCTCCGGCGCGTTCTCCTACGCGCTGGGCGCCAACTGGCATTTGAACCGCAACCTGAAACTCAGCCTGAACTGGGAACACACCACTTTCGATGCTCCGTCCGGGAATCCTTACCACGACAACCACGAGGATGTCATCCTGACGCGCGCTCAATTCTCCTTCTGAGGCCGATATTGAACCTGACAAACGCCATGAGAAACAACATGAAGACGATTCTCCCGATTCGCCTGACCGCTTTCGCACTGACTCTCACCAGCCTGATGTTGGCGGCCTCGTCACTGGCCAAAGACATCGCATTGCTGAACGTCTCCTACGACCCGACCCGCGAGCTTTACACTGAGTTCAACGCCGCGTTCGCCAAGCACTGGAAGGAAAAGACCGGCGACACGGTCACGATCCAGCAATCCCACGGCGGCGCCGGCAAACAGGCGCGCGCGGTGATTGATGGGCTGCAAGCCGACGTCGTCACGCTCGCGCTGGCCTACGACATTGACACCATCGCCGAGAAGGCGAAGCTCTTCCCCGCCGATTGGCAGAAGCGCCTTGCGAACAAGAGCTCCCCCTACACCTCAACGATCCTCTTCCTCGTCCGGAAGGGAAACCCGAAAGGCATTAAGGATTGGGACGATCTCGTGAAGCCCGGCGTCTCGGTAATCACCCCGAACCCGAAGACCTCCGGCGGCGCCCGGTGGAATTACCTCGCCGCTTGGGGCTACGCGCTCCGAAAGAACAGCAATGACGAGGCCAAGGCCCGAGAGTTCGTGGCGAAGTTGTTCAAGAACGTGCCCGTCCTCGACTCCGGTGCGCGCGGCGCGACAACCACGTTTGTCCAGCGTGGCATTGGCGACGTCTTCATCTCATGGGAAAATGAGGCGTTCCTTGCCGTGAAGGAATTCGGCGCGGACAAGGTGGAAATCGTCGTGCCCTCGGTTAGCATTCTGGCTGAGCCGCCCGTGACCGTGGTGGACCGGGTTGCCCGGCGCAAAGGCACGGAGCCCGTGGCCAAGGCGTACCTGGAGTACCTTTACAGTGACGAGGGCCAAGACCTCGCCGGCAAACATTTCTACCGCCCGCGCTCCGAAAAGGCCGCCGCCAGATACGCCAGGACCTTCGCAAAGGTCGAACTGTTCACGATTGATGAAGTCTTCGGCGGCTGGCAGAAGGCCCAGAAGACCCACTTCAACGACGGCGGCGTCTTCGACCAAATCTACAAGCCGCAATGACCGGAGTCCTTTCCAAAGAACGCAGCGCGCTGCCAGGCTTCCGGCTGACGCTGGGCTACACGGTGGTGTATCTGGGCCTCATCGTGCTGATCCCACTGACAGCGACGTTCCTCAAAACGACGTCGCTGTCGTGGGGCGCGTTTTGGGAAGCGGTGGCCTCGCCGCGCGTGCTGGCGTCCTACCGTCTCACGTTCGGCGCCTCGCTGATCGCCGCGACGATCAACGCGGGCTTCGGTCTGCTCGTGGCGTGGGTGCTGGTGCGCTACTCGTTCCCGGGCAAGCGCGTCGTGGACGCGTTTGCGGACCTGCCCTTCGCACTGCCCACCGCGGTGGCGGGCATCGCGTTGGCAGCGATCTATGCCAAGAACGGCTGGATTGGTCAATTCATGTGGCCGCTGGGCATCCAGATGGCTTTCAGCCGGCTCGGCGTCCTCATCGCGCTCACATTCATCGGTCTGCCGTTCGTCGTGCGCACCGTGCAACCGGTGCTGGAGGACCTGGAGGTTGAATTGGAAGAAGCCGCCGCGAGCCTCGGCGCAAACCGCTGGCAAACCTTCCGCCGCGTGTTGCTGCCGCCGCTCTCCCCATCGTTGCTGACCGGCTTTGCGCTGGCCTTCGCGCGAGCGCTCGGTGAATACGGCTCGGTGGTTTTCATTTCGGGCAACATGCCCATGCGGACCGAAATCACACCGCTGCTGATCATCACGAAGCTGGAGCAATACGACTACGCCGGCGCCACGGCCATCGCGGTCGTGATGCTCGTGGCGTCGTTCGCACTGCTTCTGGTTATCAACCTGCTCCAGAGGTGGAGCCGCTGCCGTATCGGGCACTGAGTACTCCATGGCTGGCATCATCACCAGACTGAATCGCCCGGCAATCAGCCGTCGCGCAACCCACGACCCGGCGTGGGTGCGCTGGACGCTGATCGCCGCCGCGCTGGTCTTCCTTGGCTTGTTCCTGTTCGTGCCGCTGGCGGCCGTGTTCACGGAGGCGTTCCGCCGCGGAATCGGCCCCTACTTCGCGGCCTTGAGCGATCCCGATGCGCTCGCGGCGATTCGCCTCACCGTCACTGTGGCGGCGATCGCCGTGCCCCTGAACCTGGTCTTTGGCGTGGCGGCATCCTGGGCCATCGCCAAGTTCGAGTTTCGTGGCAAAAGCCTGCTCACCACGCTGATTGACCTCCCGTTCGCCGTCTCGCCGGTGATCTCCGGGCTGATCTACGTCCTGCTCTTCGGCGCGCAAGGCTGGCTCGGGCCGTGGTTGATGGATCACGACCTTCGCATCATCTTCGCCGTGCCCGGCATCGTGCTCGCCACGATCTTCGTCACATTCCCGTTTGTGGCCCGCGAACTCATCCCGCTGATGCAGTCGCAGGGCAACGACGAGGAATACGCCGCGCTCACGCTCGGCGCGAGCGGTTGGCAGACGTTCCGGCGCGTGACCCTGCCGAACATCAAGTGGGGTTTGTTCTACGGCGTGATCCTCTGCAACGCCCGCGCGATGGGCGAGTTCGGCGCCGTGTCTGTGGTGTCGGGCCACATCCGCGGGCAAACGAACACAATGCCTCTGCATGTGGAAATCCTCTACAACGAATACAACTTCGTGGCTGCGTTCGCCGTGGCGTCGCTCCTGAGCCTGCTGGCGCTGGTCACGCTGGCGCTGAAGAGCTACGTGGAGTCGCACAGCCACACCAAACTCACAATCGCTCCATGAGCATTGAAGTCCGCAACATCACCAAGCGCTTTGGCAGTTTCACCGCGCTGAACGACGTGAGCCTCGAAGTGCGCCCGGGCGAACTGGTGGCGCTCCTCGGGCCGTCCGGCTCGGGGAAGACCACGCTCCTGCGCATCATCGCTGGACTGGAATTCGCTGATCCGGGTTCGGCACAAATTCTCTTCGACGGTCAGGACGTCACCCACAGTTCGGCTGCCGCGCGCCAAGTGGGTTTCGCCTTCCAGCACTACGCGCTGTTCCGGCACATGAGCGTGTTCGAAAATGTGGCGTTCGGTTTGCGAGTGCGCCCCCGAGCCACCCGGCCGGCCGAACCGGAAATCCGCCAACGCGTCAAGGAACTCCTTGAACTGGTCCAGTTGGAGAACTTCGGGCAACGCCTGCCCTCACAACTCTCCGGCGGCCAGCGACAACGCGTGGCTCTCGCCCGCGCCCTGGCGGTGGAGCCGAAGGTCTTGCTCCTTGACGAGCCGTTCGGCGCGTTGGATGCGCGCGTTCGCAAGGAACTACGCCGCTGGTTGCGCGAACTGCACCAGAAAGTTCACGTCACCACGCTGTTCGTCACGCACGACCAGGACGAGGCGCTGGAAGTCGCCAGCCGCATCGTGGTCATGAACGAGGGCCGGATCGAACAGATCGGCACGCCGGACGAAGTCTATGACCGCCCTGTGAATCCGTTCGTCTATAACTTCCTCGGCAGCGTAAACCTCTTTCACGGTCGCATCCGCGATGGGATGGTTCATCTCGGCAGCAGCGCGTATCATTTGCCAGAGGCCAGTGGCGGACAGGATGCGCCGGCCGTGGCCTACGTTCGCCCGCATGAAGTCAAGGTGCTCAACCAGCCGCGCGGCCCCGCGAGTCTGGCGGCGCGGATTCACCACGTGAACTCGGCCGGCCCGGTCGTTCGCCTGGAACTGGAGCGCGCCGACGATGGCAGCCGATTCGCCGCCGAACTGACCCGCGAGGAAAGCCGGGGCCTCGAACTCACACCCGGCGCACAAGTCTATGTGGAATTGAAGAAAGTCCGCGTCTTCGCCGAGGACTACTCGATCTGAGATGAGAACGGTTTGCGAACCATCACTCCAAGCAGGCTGTGCATTGTCGTTTGCTGATGCTAGCCTCTCCCTGAAACGAATCTGACCTATGACGACAACGACAACAACCGCGACACCGACGCGCAACGAGGGACTCAAGTCCGGCAGCCCGACGCTCGCCGGCACGATTGCGCAGACCCTGCGTGACCCTGCGCTCGACCGCTTTTCCGACGACGACTACGAGTTCCTGAAATTCCACGGCGTCTATCAACAGGACGACCGCGACCTGCGCAAGACCGGCAAGAAATACATCTTCATGGTGCGCCTGCGGCTACCAGGCGGCGTGCTAACTCCGGCCCAGTATTTGGCGTGCGACGCGCTGGCATCCCGCCACGCAAACAACACCTTGCGCGTGACCTCGCGCCAGGGTTTGCAGTTCCACGGCGTCGTGAAGTCAGGACTTGGCGCACTGATCAAGGGCATCAACGACGCGCTGCTCAGCACGCTGGCGGCCTGCGGTGACGTTAACCGCAACATCATGGCCCCGCCCACGCCGGCGCAGAATGGTCTGGGCACGCTGGTGCTTCGGCACGCGCGCGAAGTCGCTGCCGCCGTGGCACCGCGCACGCCCGCTTACCACTCAATCTGGCTCGAGGGTGTTGAATTGAATCTGCAAGACCCGGCGAACAAGGACTTCACCGACCCGCTTTACGGCAAAACGTACCTGCCGCGGAAGTTCAAGATCGGTTTCGCCATTCCGCCGCTCAACGACGTGGATGTCTTCACGAATTGCTGCGGCTTTATTGCCATCAACGACGACACCGGAAAACTGCTGGGCTACAATCTGACCGCCGGCGGCGGCATGGGACGCAGCCACGGCAACGAGGAGACCTTCCCACGCGTGGCGGATGTCATCGGTTTTCTCGCGCCGGAAGCAGTGGTGGATGTCGCCCGGGCCGTCCTCACCATTCACCGCGATTTTGGCGACCGCTCAAATCGCAAACACGCCCGCCTGAAATACGTGCTGGCCGACCGCGGCCCGCAGTGGTTTCGCGCGGAACTGGAACGCCGGCTGGGCTTCGCGCTCGCGGAACCCAAGCCCTTTGCCTTCCAACGGCAGGGCGACGCCTTTGGCTGGCACGCGCAAACGGACGGGCGGTTGTTTCTCGGCGTCTTCGTCGAAACGGGCCGGATCAAAGACCACGGGCCGGTTCGCTTGAAGACGGCGCTGCGGGCGGTGGTGGAGCAGTTCCAACCAGAGATCCGCCTCACACCATCCAACAACGTGCTGCTGGCAAACCTCGCACCGGCGGATCGGGAGGCCATCAACCGCCTGTTCGACGCGCACGGTGTGGACCTGAGCCGGCAGGGCAGCGCACTGCGTCGCGCCTCGATGGCGTGCGTATCGCTGCCCACTTGTGGATTGGGTTTGGCTGAGAGTGAACGCTATTTGCCGGGGCTGATCACGCGTCTCGAAGCGTTGCTCGGCGAGGTGGGACTAGGCGGGCAGGAAATCATCATCCGCATGACCGGTTGCCCGAACGGCTGCGCCCGGCCTTACATGGCTGAGATCGGGTTTGTGGGCAAAGCGCCGGGGCGTTACCAAATTTGGTTGGGCGGCAATGAACCCAGCACCCGCCTGAACCGCCTTTGGAAGGACGGGGTCAAAGACGCCGACATCGAGACGGAATTGCGTCCCGTGCTGGCCCGCTACGCGGCGGAGCGCCAGACCAATGAACGGTTCGGCGATTGGGTGGAGCGCGTGTTGTGGAAGGAACGGCCCGCAGGGGTTTGATCCATGTCTGCCTTCCTCACAATGCTCCAAAGAAGAAACGGACGCCCGTTCATCAACGAGCGTCCGCGCGTAAAACCCTCCGGCGTTTCAGCCGTTCAACGCTTCATAAACCTTGCCCACCATTTTCTCGCTGGGCTTGAGCGTCTTGCCCCCTTGCTTCCATTTCGCCGGGCAGGCTTCATCCGGATGCGCCATCAAATACACGTTGGCTTCCATCTTCCGCAGCAGTTCATCGGCGTTGCGCCCGACGTTGTAGAAGTTGACCTCGGAGGAAACGAGCTTGCCTTGCGGGCTGATGAGAAACGTACCGCGCAACGCCAGGCCCGAAGCCGGGTCCAGCACGCCGAACAGCCGGCTCACCGTGCCGGTCGGGTCCGCGCCCATCAGGTAGCCCACCTTGGAAAGCAGCTTCTCGGAGTCGCGCCACGCCAGGTGGGCGAACTTGGTGTCCGTCGAAACCGACACGACCACCGCGCCAAGCTTGCGCAGCGCCTCGTGCTTTTCGGCGAGGTCCGCCAGTTCCGTGGGGCAAACAAACGTGAAGTCCGCCGGGTAGAACACCAGCAACATCCAGCGCTCCTGCTTGCGCACCGAGTCGAGCGAGATCTTCCCAAACGCCCGATCCACCGGATCATAGACTTCCATTTCAAAGTTCGGCACCTGCATGCCGACCGACACCACCTGCTTGCCACATTCGCAAAGACCACCACTAGCCGTGTCACTCATGATTTTGTTCCTGAATCAGATTCCCAGTTGCCTGCCGGACACTCCAGCCGCGCCAACCCGTGGGCGGCCTCCCGGCAGAATCGCGCCATAAGAAGCCCAAGAGCGGCGCTTTGTCAAATGCCCTTCCGGGGTGCGCACTGATTTACTCCATGACCTCGCAACAAATCAGCGCGGTGAACGATCGCCTGCGATTCCAGTCGCCGCTGGAAATCGTGCGCTGGGCCATTGCCCAAAGCGGCGGGCGAGCCGTGATCTCGACCAACTTCCGTCCCTACGAGGCCGTGTTGCTCCATCTCTGTGTGCAGGTGCAACCGGACATCCCCGTGCTTTGGGTGGACCACGGCTACAACCGGCCCGCAACATATCGTCACGCAGAGGAATTGCGGCATCGCCTGAAATTGAATCTCAAGACCTACCTGCCGAAACTTTCCGCCGCGCACCGCGATGCGGTTTACGGACCAATCCCAACACCGGAGGATGAGGCCGGGCTGAAGCAGTTCAGCGCGCTGATGAAGCTCGAACCCTTCCAGCGCGGCATGCGTGAGCTTGCACCCGCCGTTTGGCTTACCGCGCTCCGCAAAGTTCAAAACCCGCACCGCGCCGGACTCGATATCGTCTCCCACGACGCAAACTTCGGCACGCTCAAGGTCAACCCGGTGTTTTACTGGAGCGACGCGGAGATGGAGGCTTATCTCAAACAACATGACCTACCCAACGAGTGGGACTATTTCGACCCCGCCAAGGCGGATGAAAAGCGCGAGTGCGGTTTGCACGCGGCGTGGGGACGCGAAGTCGTCGCGAAGGCGTGACACGAATTGCCCGAATGCCCACGAATCCCGCATGAGCGAACTGATCTTCAAACAGGAGTGTTTCCAACTGGTCGGCTTCTGCATGGAAATCCACCGCGAATTGGGCAAGGGCCATGATGAAGTCATCTACAAGGATGCCCTCGTCGTTGAACTCGGCCGCGCGGGCATTCCCTTCTCCCGCGAAACGAAGTACGAGATCCGTTACAAGGGCGCACTTCTGCCACACCATTACTACGCTGACTTCGTCATCTGGGACAGAATTCTCTTCGAGGCCAAAGCTGTCGAAAAACTGACCGATGCCCACGTTAAGCAAGTCCTCAATTATCTGGCCGCCTCCAGGTTGCGGCTGGGACTGCTGGTCAACTTCGGCGGCGATTCTCTGGAATGGAAACGCGTCATCCTCTGATCCATTGGTGTCAATTCGTGCAATTCGTGTCACATGACCAGCTATCACCTCGATCATCTTCAGTATCTCGAAACCGAGGCCATTCACGTGCTGCGCGAGGTCGCCGCCGAATTCGAGCGCCCCGCGCTCCTGTTCTCCGGCGGCAAGGACTCGATCTGCCTGCTGCGCTTGGCGGAAAAGGCCTTTCGCCCTTCCGATATCCCGATGCCCTTCCTGAACGTGGACACGGGCCATCACTTCCCCGAGTTGAACGAGTTCCGCGACCGCCGCGCGGCCGAACTCGGCGGGAAGTTGATCGTCCGCAAGGTGGAAGACGCCATCGCCTCCGGCGTCGCCGTTCCCTCGCCCGGAGAGATCAGCCGCAATCGGCTGCAAATCCCCACCCTGCTCGCCGCCATTGAGGAGTTCCACTTCGACTGCTTGATCGGCGGCGCGCGGCGCGACGAGGAGAAGGCCCGCGCCAAGGAACGCTTCTTCAGCTTTCGCGATGCCTTTGGCCAGTGGGATCCCAAAAACCAGCGCCCGGAGATTTGGAATCTCTACAACGCGCGCGTGAACCCCGGCGAGCACATGCGCGTCTTTCCGCTCTCCAACTGGACCGAGATGGACGTTTGGGAATACATCAAACGCGAGCGGCTCGAAGTGCCGAGCATCTATTTCAGCCACCGCCGTCAATGTGTCCGGCGCAACGGCCAGTGGCTGCCGGTCAGCGACCTGCTCCCGCTCAAACCGAACGAAACCGTGAAGGACTTGGTGGTCCGCGTCCGCACCATCGGCGACATCATCAGCACCGGCATGGTGGAAAGCCCGGCCAACACCGTGGACGATATCATCGCCGAGATTGCCGCCGCCCGCGTGACCGAGCGCGGCAGCCGCGCCGACGACAAATCGAGCGAAGCGGCGATGGAGGACCGGAAGAAAGCGGGGTATTTTTGAAACACTATGAGGCTCTTTCAAAAGGTTGCGGAAGCGTCGCGTGAGGGCACGCGGCCTACAGGCACCGGGCAAGGGCTCACCGATTGTAGGCCGGCTGCCCTCAGCCAGCAGAAGTTTTGAAAGAGCGTCCCATGACTCGAAGGCCAACGCAGAAGCAAAGCAAGAAAGTAGCGCCAAGTCGTCCCTGGATGCGCCTAGCCGGCGTCCCGAAGGGCGCGCCATGCGATCTTTCGAAGCGGAAAGCATACTCCCATTCATAACTCTCTCATGCCCCACACCCAACACCCCATCGAGATTCTCCGCTTTAACACCTGCGGCAGCGTGGACGACGGCAAGTCCACGCTCATCGGCCGGCTGCTCTATGATTCCAAGAACCTCATGGAGGACCAGATCGAGGCGCTGGAGCGCTCCGCCGACATCACGGGCGGCGGCCAGATCAACCTGGCCAATCTCACCGACGGCCTCCGGGCGGAGCGCGAGCAGGGCATCACCATTGACGTCGCCTACCGTTACTTCGCCACGCCGCGCCGCAAGTTCATCGTCGCCGACACGCCGGGCCACGTGCAGTACACGCGCAACATGGTCACCGGCGCTTCCACCGCGAACCTCTCGATCGTGCTGGTGGACGCGCGGCAGGGCGTCATCGAGCAGACCCGCCGGCACAGCTACATCTCGGCGTTGCTCGGCATTCCGCACATCGTTTTCGCGGTGAACAAAATGGACCTCGTGGATTGGAACGAAGATCGTTTCCTCGGGATTCGCGACGACATTGAAGCGTTCCTGCCCAAGCTCGACGCATTCAAAGACGTGAAATTCGTGCCCATCAGCGCGTTGAACGGCGACAACGTCGTCGAACCGTCGCCGCACGCGCCCTGGTATGAAGGGCCGACCCTGCTCCGGCATCTCGAAACCGTTCACATCGCCAGTGACTGGAACTTGCAGGTGTTTCGTTTCCCGGTGCAATGGGTCAATCGCCCGAACAACCCGCGCGATCCGGCGCTCCACGACTTCCGCGGGCTCAGCGGGCAGATCGCCGGAGGCATCGTGCGGGTCGGCGACAAGTTGCTGGCCCTGCCCAGCGGCGCACGCGGCACGGTGAAACAGATTTGGACGCATGACGGCTTGCTTGAAGAAGCCTTCTGCCCGCAAAGCGTCACGCTGGTGCTGGAGGAAGACATTGACATCAGCCGCGGCGACATGCTGGTGAGCGCGAGTTCGCTGCCTGGCTTGAGCACGGATTTGCGCGCGAAGATAAGCTGGATGCACCCGCGCCCGTTGCAGCGTGGGCGCAAGCTCTTCCTCAAGCACACCACGCAAACCGCGCAAGCCATCGTCAGCACACTGGAGAGCCGGGTGGACATCCAGACCTTCGAGTCGCAACCCGAACCGGCCGAATTGAGATTGAACGACATCGGCGAAGTCCGGCTGCGCACGTCCAAGCCGCTGGCCTACGATGGCTACGCCACGAACCGGCTGACTGGCGCATTCATCCTGATCGAGCAAGGCACGAACGCCACCGTTGCCGCCGGCATGCTGCTCCCGCCGCTCGAAGCCGCCAAACTGGAATATACGGATTTCGCGATTTGACGCCCAGCCGGTGTACGTCGCCGAATCGGGTTGCCGGCAATGCCACCAGGTTGTGCTTCAAGGAGGCTACTGAGCGGACGGACGGACTAACGCGCGTGGGTCAACCAACGAAAGCGACGGAAAAGCGCTGAAGTCGGAAGTGTTAAACGTGATCAAGTGTTCGACCGAATGGACCTGCAACACCGCCACCAATCGTGCGTCGTAGACGCGTTTGCCATGCACGGGCAGTTGCTTCACGAGGTCAAGCCAGCGCGTGAAAATACCCGGCGAATCCGGCAGTAGCGGAAATCGCTCCTGTAACTCGGCAACTTCTCTGGCCGTGAGCTCGCTGCTCCACCCGAAACCATTAACCTCCACGGGGCGAGTGGCGACCGCCCAAAATTCGATGAAATTCTGCGGCGTAAGGTAAACCTCATCGCCCTGACTGAGTAATTGGGCCAGAGCCTGGGTTGTGATGGGGTGCTGTGGCGAGGCCGGGTCCGCCAATCGCAGGACAAGATTCGTGTCGGCGAGGTAAGCGGCCATCAGTCGTAGATCGCGTCCCGTCCCACGGCCGAGTCCGGCAGACCAGGCCCACGTTCATGGTGGGCTGCCCAGCGCTTCAAGTCCGCAGCACGCTCGGCAGGTGAAAGATTGCGAGGAAACATGGCGTGGGCTTCAGCCTGCAACCGAGCGCCAAGAAACATCATCAGCTTCCGCTTCTGTTGCGGCGGTAGTTTCTCCGCCGCCTGCTCAATCTCCGCGAGCGTGCTCATGGAGCAATAGTGCTCCAGACCCACGGATGCGTCAACGCCGCTGGCTGCCCGGCAGTCGGTTGGGGCGAATCTCAGTTTATTGCAGCCCTCCACTCTCCCTTGGAATTCAGCTGTTGAGAGCCATGCTCTTGCGGGCAATTCCACCTTGTTTGCAGCGGAATCTGGAAGCCGCGCAACAAAGTGAGATGCGCCCACTCGGTTATAACCTCATCCGGCCGCGCGGTGCGTCTCCACCCACCGTGCGAAGAGCCACAACAGGTCGGACAGCCGGTTCAGATAGACGATGATCTCCGGGTTGGCGAGTTCGCCGGCTTCCTGGATGCCACACACGCGCCGTTCCGCGCGGCGGCAAATCGTGCGGGCGAGGTCCAGTGCCGCGGCCGCCTGCGTGGCGCCGGGCGTCGCCCAACCTTGAAACGAGACGCCTTGCGCCTCTGTTTCCGTCACCAACTTGTCCAGTTTGGCGGTCATCTCCGGCGTGACGACGCGGAAGCCGTCCTTGCCGAAGCGGGGAAGGTCTTCCGGCGCGGTGGCCAATTCGCCCATGAGTTGCACGAGGTCCTTCTGGATGGGTTCGAGGCTGTCGCGTACGAAGGATTGCTCCGCTGCCGCGCGGGCCAGGCCGAGCGCGGCATTCAATTCATCCACGCAGCCATACGCCTCCACCCGGGGGTGGCACTTCGAGACGCGCCGGCCATACATCAAACTCGTAGAACCGGCGTCGCCGCCTTTGGTCACAATGCTCATAACCGGCGCAGAGAGTCGGGCGGAACGGGCGGAAAGTCAAAGCGGACTCTCCGCCGGTGTGGACCAAGCCTGCCAGCGCAACGAAGCCACAACCACAGGGAGGCAGACGAAACGCAGAGAACGCGGAGAAGCCTCTGCCCTACGATGCTCAGCGTCCTCGACGCCTCTGCGATTCTTTGTCCGGCCAACAATTATCTGCGTGGTTGTGGCACAGGATCAAAAGGAGGACGAAGCGCTTCTTTCGAGACGGCGGTAACGAACGGAAGTCCGCTCCATGCTCCACGAAAACCAGGCAGACTCACACCCAATGCCACGAGCGTCGCCAACCGTCATTTCTTGGATTCAACGACGCGTTGGTAGGCGCGCACGCCTTGCACAATCGCCTTGGCGATGTCCCGCCGGTAGGCGGATTCCTGGATCTTCTTCCCTTCCACCGGATGCGACAGGAAGCCCGCCTCGATCAGGATCGCCGGCATGGTGGCGTCACGCAGCACAGCGAACCGTGCCCGGCGGACCCCCCGGTCTTCCGTGCCCGGCGTGCGCATCAGGGCTTTTTGCACCTGATAGGCGAGCAGCAGATTCTTGGCGTCGTTGCGATTGCCCAGCAACGAGCCGGTGCTGGGCCCGTCGCTGCCATCGGCGGTGGAACTGGCCCCCGCAGGGGTGAGGCAATAGACTTCCGCGCCGCGCGCCTCGTTGCGGTCGCCCTCCGTGGCGTTGAAGTGGAGGCTCAGAAAGAGGTCCGCGCCCTCCTTGCGCGCTTGGATCGGTCGCTCGGGCAAGTCCACAAAGGTGTCGTTGGTGCGGGTGAGTGTGACCTTGTAGCCGGCGCGGGAGAGCTGATCCTTGAGTTCGTAGGCGAGGGCGAGCGAGAAGCGTTTTTCCTCCTGCGACCCGATCCGGTAGCCGGGGTCCTTGCCGCCGTGCCCGGGGTCGAGGCAAATGTGGCGGATCTTCTTGGCGTGACGCGGCGGACGGAGCACCGGGGCGATGGTGGCGTCGAGATCGAGTTGTGCGAGGTAGCCCGCCCCCTCGCGATACTCGAAAGGCTTGAGCAGCCAGACCCTGACGCCGTTGATGCGCGCTTCGCGAGAATTGGCGGTGAGCACGAGTCTGGTGTCACCCTTGGCAAGTTGGAGGATTTCGTCGCGCTTGAGCCACTGGACCTGAAAACTATTGGCCTTGGCCCAGTCGCGCACGCGCACCACGGCCGGCGGGCTGGGCCGGGGCGGCGGCGTCTGCACAGCCGCCGAGCCTGGCGGCACCACTGCCGCCAGCGCCAAAGCGGCGAACCAACGCCTGCATCCAGTGCCACCCATGCGCGCGCACTGTGCCCGCCCGCCGAGTGGCGTTCAAGGCAAATGGGCGGCGCCATGAAAAAATGGTACGGCACAGCATGAAAAACCGGAAATAGAGTTGCCCGGCTGAGGGGCGTCGCCTATTTTCGCCACAGCGATTTCCACGACGAGCGAGCAAATATGAGCAACATGGCGGAACTGAACCTAGAGGGCAAAACCTACCATTTGCCGGTGATTGAAGGCAGCGAACACGAGAAAGCGGTGGACATCTCGGCGCTGCGCAGCCAGTCGGGCTACATCACGCTGGACGACGGCTACGGCAACACGGGTTCGTGCCAGAGCAGCATCACGTTCATTGACGGCGAGAAGGGCATTCTCCGTTACCGCGGCGTGCCGATCGAGGAACTCGCCGAGCAGTCCACCTTCGTCGAAGTGGCGCATTTGCTCATCATGGGCCACCTGCCGAGCAGCGCGGAATTGCGCCGGTTCTCGGATTTGCTGACGCAAAACGAGATGTTGCACGAGGACATGAAGTTCCACTTCGAGGGCTTCCCCACCCAAGCCCACCCGATGGCCATCCTCTCCTCGATGATCAACGCCAGCAGTTGCTACTACCCCGAACTGCTCTCCACCGGCGTCAAGGACCACTTCGACATGCTCGCGGCGCGCTTGCTCTCGCAAGTGCGGACCATCGCGGCGTTTTCCTACCGCAAGTCGCGCGGCCTGCCAATCATTTATCCCAAGCCGGAATACAAATACGCCGCGAACTTCCTTCACATGATGTTCTCGCACCCGTACCGGGACGTGGAATTGAACCCCGAGGCGGTCCGGGCGCTGGACTTGATTTTTCTGCTGCACGCAGACCACGAGCAGAACTGTTCCACGGCGACGGTGCGCATGGTGGCCTCCAGCGGCGCGAACCTGTTCGCCAGCGCGGCGGCAGGCGTGTGCGCGCTCTGGGGACCATTGCACGGCGGGGCGAACCAGGCCGTGTTGGAGATGCTGGAGGCCATCCACAAGACAGGCGATGACGGCTCAAAGTTCATTGCCGCCGCGAAGGATAAAGCCAGCGGGAAGAAACTCATGGGCTTCGGCCACCGGATTTACAAGAACTACGATCCGCGCGCCCGGATCATCAAGAGGCGTTGCGACGAGCTGCTGGCGAAGCTCAAGAAGAGCGATCCGCTGCTGGATATTGCCAAGCACCTGGAGGAAGCGGCCCTGCGGGATTCCTATTTCGTCGAGCGCAAGCTGTATCCGAACGTAGATTTCTACAGCGGCATCATCATGCGCGCCTTGGGCATCCCGGTGGAGATGTTCACGGTGATGTTTGCCATTGGCCGGATGCCGGGCTGGATCGCGAATTATCGTGAGGTGCTCGAAGACCCGAACTCGCGCATCTACCGCCCACGCCAAATCTACACCGGGCCGACGCAGACGGCCTACGTGCCGCTCCGGCAGCGCGGGTGAATCCCGCCCCGCCGAAGGGTCGGGAGCGTCGCCGCCGCGAAGGACGGCGGCCTCAACGCGCCGCAGCAGCGGCGCCGAAGACGCCGAGGGCCAGCAGCAGGACGCCCACAACGATGCTAATTCCGAAAAGGACCACGGCGACGATACCGCAAATCTTGCCGGCCGTGGTCAGCCCCCGACCGGTAGGATCCATCTGGCCGGCATCCATCTGCTTGAGATCCCCCGAGCCCATGATCCAGGGCGCGATGCCAATCGGTTGACAGATAACCAGGCTCAAGATGCCGAGGACGAGAATGAGAATGCCACGATGAGGTTTCATAGATGTTCGCAGTTGCTTTCTTGTAGGGACCACCTTTGAATTCCGCAAGCGAAATCGCCCAACATGAACATTCACGAATACCAGGCCCGCCAACTTCTCAGCCAACGTGGGGTGCCCCTCCCGCCGGAGGGCCTCTGTGAGACGGCCGAGCAGGCCCGCGCCGTGGCCACCCGCCTGCTGGCCGAAGGTGCGACCAAACTGGCGGTCAAAGCCCAGATTCACGCCGGCGGGCGCGGCAAGGGCACGTTCACCAACGGCTACCGCGGCGGCGTGAAGCTCGGGACCACGGCAGACGAGGCGTTCGAGTTTGCCAAGGCGATGCTCGGCAATGTGCTCGTGACGAAGCAGACCGGGCCAGCCGGTCGGCCGGTAAACAAGGTGTTGGTCACGCTCGCGCCAAACATCCGCAAAGAACTCTACGTGGCCGTGCTGCTCGACCGCGCGCTGGGTTGCCCTGTCATCATGGCCAGCACCGAGGGCGGCATGGACATTGAAGAAGTGGCCGCCAAGACACCGGAAAAGATCATCAAGGAAGCCATTGACCCCACGCTGGGATTCCAGGCGTATCAGGGACGGAAACTGGCCGTGGCGCTGGGCTTGACCGGTGATCTGCTGAACCAAGCGGTGAAGACTTTCGCCGGACTGTATCGAACTTGGTGGGAATGCGACGCGTCGCTCATCGAGATCAACCCGCTCTGTATCGTCGCCGCCCCCGACGGCAAGCTGTCTCTTATGGCTGTGGACGCCAAGATGGTGCTCGATGACAACGCGCTCTTTCGCCACCCCGACATCCAAGCGATGCGGGACCTGGCTGAGGAATCACCGCTGGAGGTCGAGGCCAGCAAGTTTTCGCTCAACTACATCAAGCTCGACGGCAACATCGCCTGCCTGGTCAACGGCGCCGGTCTTGCGATGGCCACCATGGACATCATCAAGCATTATGGCGGCGAGCCCGCGAACTTCCTTGATGTGGGCGGCGGCGCAACCGTCGAACAGGTCACGGCAGCCTTCAAGATCATCATGCAGGACCCGAACGTGAAGGCGATCCTCGTGAACATCTTCGGCGGCATCATGGACTGCAACGTCATCGCGCAAGGCATCGTGGCCGCCGTGAAGGAGACGGGACTCAAGTTGCCGCTGGTGGTGCGCCTGGAAGGCAACAACGTCCACGCCGGCAAGCAAACGCTCGCCAACTCCGGTCTGACCATCATCAGCGGCACCACGATGGCGGATGCGGCGCAGAAGGTGGTGCAGGCCGTCACCAAGAACTAAGCTGACCCATGCTGGACGAGGTGACCTTGGCACAGATCAACGGCGCGTATGCCATGCCCGCAGACGCCGGCCCCGCGTGGCGCGCGGCGCATGCGGCGGGCATTGACATGTCCCTGCTTGAGGCGTCGCTGAAACTGACGCCTGAAGAGCGGCTGGCGGAGCATCAACAGGTGCTTGATTTTCTTGTGGAGGTCAGGGCGGCGGGTCCAACGCATGGCACAGAATGACCAAGCTCTACTAGTCCGACTGAAAGACAGCGGCCTGGAATTCGTGGTCGTTGGGGGAGTCTGTGTCGTTTACCATGGCGCGCCCATTGCCACGTTTGATCTCGACATCTGCTGTCCCTTTGGCGAGGAAAACGTCCGCAAGATTGAAGCTGCCGTTCAAGACCTGCATCCGTTGCACCGCTTAACCACCACCAAGCTCCCGCTGGAGGAAACCAGAAGCAGTTTTGCCACGCTGAAGAACCTGTATCTTCAAACGGATTGGGGAAAGCTGGATTGTCTGAGTGAGGTCAAGGGGATCGGGGACTATGCGGCAGTGAAGCGACAAAGCGTGGAGGCGAACTTTGCCTTTGGCCGATTTCGATTCTTGAATTTGGACGCCTTGATCACGGCGAAGAAAGCCGTTGGTCGTGAGCACGACCTGATTGCCCTACGACACCTCCTCGCCATCAAAGAGAGAACCGGCAATCAGCAAAACCTGCTTTAGTCTCATTCGCTTGCCAGAAACCTGAAACTGCAAACTCTCCAATGGCCATCCTCGTCACTCCCCACACCCGCGTCCTCGTCCAAGGCATCACCGGCAGCTTTGGTGCGCGGCACGCACAGCTTTCGCTCGACTACGGAACGCAGATCGTCGCCGGTGTCACCCCCGGCAAGGGCGGTCAGACCTTCTCCCACTGCAGCCACAAAGTGCCCATCTTCGACACCGTGGCCGAGGCCATGAAGCAAACGGGCGCCGTTGCCTCCGCCGTCTTTGTTCCGCCCGCGTTCGCCGCCGACGCCATTCTCGAAGGTGTGGACGCGGGCTTGGAACTCGTCGTCGCCATCACCGAAGGCATCCCGGTCAACGACATGCTCAAGGTGCGGCGCGCCATGACCGGCAAAGCGACCCGGCTCATCGGCCCGAATTGTCCCGGCATTGTGACGCCGGGCGAAGGCAAGAATTCTTACGGCGGCTGCCGCATTGGCATTGCGCCCGGCTACATCCACAGAAAAGGCAACATTGGCGTCGTCTCGCGCAGCGGCACGTTGACTTACGAGGCGGTCTGGCAACTGACCTGTCGCGGTGTGGGGCAGAGCACCTGCGTCGGCATCGGCGGCGATCCCGTGCCCGGCATGTCGCACCTCGATATCATCAAGCTGTTCGCGCACGACCCGGAGACGAAGGGCATCATCATGATCGGCGAGATCGGCGGCAGCGCGGAGGAAGAAGCCGCCGCGTGGATCAAGTTGCACTGCAAAAAACCGGTGGCGGGCTTCATCGCCGGCGCGACGGCGCCGCCCGGTCGCCGGATGGGCCACGCGGGCGCCATCGTCAGCGGCGGCAAGGGTACGGCGGCGGCCAAGGTCGCCGCCTTCAAGGAAGCGGGTATCGGTATCGCCGCGACGCCGAGCGAGATGGCGGAGACGTTGTTGAAGATGATGTAGGGGAAACCTTGAGTCGTGGCTCGTCAACGCGGCGAACCGGTCCAACAATTCGCGGGTTAACCGTTCAGCGCTCTTGTGGGAAGCATTGACTTCATCCTGAATCTCGCCGGTCTGCTGCTCTGGCTGAACTGGCTTTCCATCCGGTTCGACCCGCTGGCCCGCCCGCCGGCGGCGACGCTGGTGGGCACGTTGCGCAAGGCGGGGGGCGCGCGCACGCAACGGTGGGGGTTTATCGCCGGACTTGCGACGCTGCTCCTGGTGCGTGCGTTCTTCTATTGGGCGATTGGCCCGTCCGTCGCCTGGTCCCCCAACTTGGGCCTGGTGGGCGACATCAAGCTCTACTTCCCGGTGTCCGCGGCGGCCTTCTATCTGGGGCTGATGGCGCTCTACTCTGTGCTGAGTTTCGGAAAGGTGCTGGTGCAGTTTTACGGCTGGCTGGTGCTGCTTTCATTCCTTGGCGAGCGCGGTAGCGAAGACGATCCCTTCCTGCGCCTTGCCCGCGCGCACTTGGGGCCGGTGGCGCGCTGGCCTTGGCCCGTGCGTTTGATGCTGCCGTTGCTCGGCGTTGCGAGCGCCTGGCTGGCCCTCGGGCCGCTGCTCACTTGGCTGGAACTCATTCCCGCAACCGCCTCCTGGCCCCATCGCCTCGAACAGGCGGCGTTGATCGGCGTCGGCGCGTATTTGCCTTGGAAGTATCTGATCGGAGGTCTGCTGGCGTTTCACATCCTCAACAGCTACGTCTATCTGGGCCGCCATCCTTTCCTGGCCTTCATCACAACCACCTCGCGCAGCCTGCTGAAGCCGCTGCGACCCATCCCGCTGCAGTCCCGTAAAGTGGATTTCGCTCCCTTGGTGGCCGTGGCCATCGTGTTCCTGATCGCCGAATTCGCCGGGGCGGCTTTGACGCGGCTTTACGGAGTGCTGCCGCTGTGATGACGTTCAATCCGCCTCTTCCGGCAGCCGCACGGTCACGGTGGTGCCCGCGCTCGGTTGGCTCTGAATCGTGAGCGTGCCCCCGTGCATGTCCGCCAGTCGCCGGCAGATGGTCAGCCCCAAGCCCAATCCTTGCTGTTCCTGCATCTTGCGGTCGAACTGCATGTAAGCGCCGATTTTCGCGATCTGCTCCGGTGACAATCCGCGCCCCTGGTCGGTGACGGACAAGACATGAGCCCCGCCCGTTGTTTCCAAGACCACGCGCACCGGGGTGTTCGGCTTGGAGAATTTGAACGCGTTTTGCAGCAGTTCGTCCACGATCTTGGACAAGTATTCCTCCGCCATCGGAACGCGGCGGTCCTGGAGAACCAGCGTGAGATCCGCCGCGCGGCGCATGGTTTCGGCAATCGTGTGGGCCTTGTCCTCAATCACCCGCACGGGGAATTGCGTCGCCTTCTTCCGCAGCGTGGCGGCCTTCGCCGGGTCGCTGCCGAGCAACTCCAACTGCGCGTAGATGAGGAAATTCTCGATGAGCCGCATCAGCCGCCGGCCGGACTCGCTGATGACTTGTCCCATCTCGGCGACCTCGGCGGGCTGGAGCGCCTCGGCGTCGGTGCTGAGGATTTCGCCGTAAGCGAGAATCCCGTTCAGCGGCGTGCGCAGTTCGTGGGGCAACGCCAGGCTGATGCTGTCGCGCAGGTCCGCCAGCTTGCGCTCCGCGACCCGTCGCAACTCCTGCGCCTTGCGCAACCGCGCCTCCACGGCGCCGCAAAGCTGCTCCGCCGTGAACGGCTTGGGCAGATAATCATCCGCGCCCAGTTCCATCCCGTGCCGCATGCCGGCGGGGTCGGCGTAGCCGGTCATCAGGATGAACGGAATGGCCGCCGTGGCGGGCGTCTCCCGCAACGCGGCCAGCGTCAGGTAGCCGTTCGTCTGCTGCATGTTGACGTCGCACAACACAAGGTCCGGCAGATGTTGGCGGGCCAGTTCGATGCCGCGAGTACCGTTCTCCGCTTCAATGACGCTATAGCCGCGGTTATCCAGGACGACGCTGACCATCTCCCGGAGCGCTTCTTCATCATCAATCACGAGTATTCTTTTCATCGCGCGCGAACCCACCAATCCCGGAGCAGAGCCCGAACCGGAAGCTGGGCGAACCGCGGGTTCGCGGCCCAACACCATCTCGGTGACCGGACTCAAACAAACCTCCGTTCGCGTGGCCGGCGCGCAAACGTCGGGGCAGGCAAGTGTCGTCATTGCTCGGATCGTTTTCCGTCTCAAAGCAGGATGCTGGCCAGCAGGGGGAGTGGCGTCGCACATCAAGGGGGCGCGTGAAACCGTGTGATTTTGAGGCGGCGTCAGACGAAAGCGGACGCTCAGTGGTAACAACCCGGTGCCCAGATGGCCCACACCGCGTCCTGAATTCACCCATTGCCCTGGTCAGTTGCCTGGGCTGACTCCACAGGATCCGAAGCGACCGAGGGTGACTTCGATCTCATCCCTGAACGCGTTGAATCCCTGGGAAATTCGGGTGGTCCTGGAAATCAACGCGTCGAATCCGAATTGGAGCGGCCTCCCCATGAACCGCGGCGTAGCGGCGTCTCGGTAGAGCGCCGCAAACGCTTGGAAGCGAGAATGGCGGCGCTCTGCCGAGAAGCAGCTACGGTTTCAAATTGCAAGGCGCGAATCCTTGGGGGAATTCTCTCTGTGAACCGCCCTGACGATGCAGTGCGATCCACCGACCGGCAGGAGCTCTGCGTGAACGATGTAAATCCTTGGAAAGCCAAGTTGGGTCCAGGCAACCCGCCGCCTCCCTGCCCAAACCGTTTACGAACATGAAATTGTTGAGGGCTGTGGGGCAGAGGTTGCCTGCCGCGATGCGGGTTCAGTACGAAGCGGCGATGACATTCGCCGTGCCCATCGAGCGCTACGATCATTGGGTATTGAACGTGTAAGGATTTGACCGCCCGGCGTCCGGCTGTCAGATTCCTACTGCACGCCTAGGGAGCATGGAACTCGCCGAAAGGCCTGGCGCAGCCTACGCTCGGCCCACAGTCGAGTCACTCGCCCGGGACTTGTTTGCAGATGGGCACGTTTTTGGATTCAGTGCAGCAGGCGATGGAAAAGGTAACCGGCGCATTCGCGGGTCGCAGTCTGCGATCGAGTGCGCGGGTGAACGTGCGGCCTGACAGCGCTCCCGACCAATCCCATCACATACTACCCTGTGACGGCAGCACACTGCGGCTGACTTTGCCTTGGGCCGCAGCCCATCCACAGCCGGATCGGGCCAACGATTCCTGTCATCCATGAACCCCACTCCACCCCTGCTCAAGTTCCTTTCCCGCTTTGCCGTCGCCTGCGCGGCGGGTGCGGGCGCGTTGGCGCTGACGGGGCTGATTCCTTGGTGGCTGAAGCTTTGGCAGCCGTTCACCTTTGGCCCCGGTTTCATTCCCATGGCGCCCACGACCGCGCTCTTCTTGTTGTTGCTCGTCATCGCTTGCTTTCTGCGGGCGAAGACGGCGGTTTCGCGAACCGGTCGCGCCCTGGAAACCACTTGCCTGCTTGTGGTGCTGGCCGGTGCCACGCCGCTGGGTCTGCAATCGCTGCTCAGTTTCTCCTGGCCCATTGAGCAGTGGTTGTCACGCACCAGCGAGACGGTGGGCCAGATACCCGTCGGGCGGATGTCCCCCCTGACGGCTGGCTGTCTCGTCGCTACCGCGCTGGCGCTCTTGTGCGGTCGGGTTCGTGCGGCTCGGTGGCAACCCCTGCGATCGTTGGGCGGGTGGCTGGCGCTGGCGGTGTTCGCGGTCAGCGGCATTGTCACGATCGGTTATCTGGCCGGAAAGCCCTTCCTCTACGGCGGCTCCACGATTCCCATGGCGCTGCTGACCGCGATCGTGTTTCTCTTGCTAAGCACCGCCACGATGCTCGGCGCCGGGAGCGACGCCTGGCCGTTGCGCATGTTTCTGCGTCCACACGTCGTCGAGGACGGTTCTGGTCCCCGGCACACGGTTGAATGGTCGTTGCTGTGGCTTTTTGTGGTCCTGATCGTGGGGATCGCGGTCCTGGGCCTGCAATACCTGAACCGCGAGCAGGCGAAAGCCCGGCTGGCGGCGCACGCGCAACTGGAAACCATCGCCGACTTGAAGGTGGGGCAAATCGTGCAATGGCGGAAAGAGCGCTTGGCGGACGCGAATTTGGTGCGCTACACCCCCTACGCGACCCGACGCGCGCTGGATGTGCTGGCCCAGCCCAATTCCGCCAACACGCGACTCACGTTCACGAGGTGGCTCGAGCCGTTACTCGCGGGCGGCGCGTATGCACGGGTGCTCTTGCTGGATGCGGACTTGAACGTCCGGCTGGCCCATCCCCCCGGAAGTTCCGACGCGCTGGCGGACGCCGTGCGCGCCCCAGCGAAACAGGCGCTGCAAACCAAGACCGTAATCATGACGGACCTCCATGGTGCGCCGGCCGACGGCCACGCCCACTTGGATCTCCTAATCCCGCTGGTCGTTCGCCGGGAAGCCAGCACGGAAGAAGTGCCCCCGGCAGGCACAACCCCGTCACCCGCTGATCGCAGCGCGGGCCTGCTCGTCCTGCAAGTCAATGCCCATGACTTTCTGTTCCCGCTGATCCAAGCCTGGCCAGCGTCCACTCGCACCGCCGAAACGTTGCTGGTTCGCCGCGAGGGGAATGAGGTGCTGTACCTCAACGAACTACGCCACCTCCCGGGCACGGCCCTGAAGTTGCGCCGCCCGATAGACGATCCCCGATTGCCGGCGGCGATGGGTTTGCGCGGTGAGAAAAGCGTCCAGCAAGGCGTGGATTACCGCGGCGTGCCGGTGGTGGCGACGGCGCGACCCATTCCGGACACGCCCTGGGTGCTGGTGGCCAAGGTGGACGAGGCGGAGTTGTACGCCCCGTTGCGGCAACAGGCGCTCTTCGTGGTCGCGATCGCGCTGGCGCTCCTGTTGGCGGCGGCGCTGGGTATCACGGTCCTTTGGCGGCGGCGCAATGAACATTTCCTCCAAGCTCAATTGGCGGCGGAGCGCGAACTGGCGCGAGCGGGCCGCGACTGGCAGACGACCTTCGATGCCGCCAACGACGCCATCTGGACGCTCGACAGCCAGCACCGGGTCTTACGCTCCAACCGCACTGCGGAACGATTCTTCCACCGCCCCTGTGGCGAGATGATCGGGCAACCGTGCTGGGCGATTGTTCACGGGACCACGCAGCCGTTGCCGGAGTGTCCGGTGTTGCGCGCCCGGAAAAGTCTTCAGCGGGAGACGATGGAGTTGCGGCTGGCGGATCGCGTCTTCGAGGTGTGCGTGGATCCGATTCTCGACGACCAGGGCCAGTATGCTGGCGCAGTGCATATCGTCAGCGACATCACCCAGCGGAAGGCGCACGAGGCGGAAATCGAGCGGCTGAACCGCTTGTATGCCACGCTCAGCCAGGTCAACCAAGCCGTGGTGCGCGTGAAGTCGCGGGAGGAACTGGCCGCGGAAGTCTCGCGCGTCGCCGTCGCATTCGGCGGCTTCAAGTTGGCCTGGGTCGGGCAGCATCACGCGGAAACGGGCGCGGTGACGCCGGTGGGCTCTGCGGGTGAGCCACATGCCTTTGTTCACGACCTCCGCCACAGCACGGCGGACGACGCGGGCCACCGCTGCTTCTGCGTTCCGGTTATTCGGGAAAACCGCCCTTGCGTAGCCAACAATCTGGCGGCGCTCCGGGAGATGCACGATCAAGCGTCGGCGATCATACCGGCAGGCATCCAAGCCGCCGCCGTGATCCCTATCCGGGTGCGGGGCGCGGTGTGGGGCGTGTTCGGTGTATATTCAGGCGAGCCGGACGTGTTCTTGGAAAAAGAAATCGCGCTGCTGGAGGAAGCGGCGATGGATGTGGGCTACGCCATTGAACACCTCGATACCGAAGCGCGGCGACAGGCGGCGGAAACGGCGCTCCGGGAAAGCGAGGCGCAGTTCAAGTGCTTCTTTGAACATTCCAACGTCGGCAAATCCATTACCCGACCTTCCGGGGAAGTGCAGGTCAACCAAGCCTTCGCCGACCTGTTGGGTTACTCGCCAGCGGAACTCGAAAACCGAACCTGGCAAGAGGTCACCCACCCGGAGGACGTGGCCTCCACCCAGCAAGTCGTGGACGCGCTCCTGGCCGGGGAGCGAGATTCGGCCCGGTTCACCAAAAGGTATCTGCACAAGAACGGCTCCGTGGTGTGGGCGGATGTCAGCACCACCCTGCGCCGCGACGCGGCCGAGCAGCCGCTTTATTTCATGACCACAGTGATGGACATCACCGCGCGCCAGAAGGCGGAGGCGGCTCAGGCGCGGCTGTTGCACATCCTGGAATCCAGCCTGAACGAAATCTACGTCTTCAAGGCCGACAACCTGCGCTTCGAGTACGTCAACCTCGGGGCGCTGCGCAATTTGGGCTACACCCTTGAAGCCCTGCGGCAGATGACCCCGCTGGATTTGAAGCCAGAATTCGACCGCGCGAAGTTCGATCAGATCATCGAGCCCCTGCTACGGCGCGAGAAGCCACTCCAGCTTTTTGAAACCGTGCATCGGCGCGCCGATGGCTCGCTCTACCCGGTGGAGGTGCGGCTGCAACTTTTCGAGCACGAAGGCGACCGTGTCTTTCTGGCGGTGATTCAGGACCTCACCGAGCGCAAACGACTGGAGCAGGAGCGGCAGGCGATGGAGGCCCAGTTGCGCCAGCAACAGAAACTGGAGTCCATCGGCACGCTGGCCAGCGGCGTGGCCCACGAGATCAACAATCCCATCACCGGCATCATGAACTACGCCCAGCTCATTCAGGACCGGCTGCCGGCTGACAGCCCCCTAACCGAGTTCACCGGCGAGATCATGCACGAGACGCAGCGGGTGGCCGGCATCGTGCGCAACCTGCTGACCTTTGCCCGGAACGAAAAGCAAAGCCACAGCCCGGCGCAAATCGCGGACATCGTCGAAGGGACGTTGTCCCTGATCCGCACGGTGATCCGGCACGATCAAATCACCTTGACGGTGAACGTGCCGGAGGACCTGCCGCAGTTGAAGTGCCGCAGCCAGCAAATCCAGCAGGTGTTGATGAACCTGATGACCAACGCCCGCGACGCGTTGAACGAGCGCTACCCCGGCCACGATCCGGACAAGGTGCTGAAGCTCGAGGTGAATCTGTTCGAGAAGGAAGGCCGCCGCTGGATTCGCGTGACGGTCGAAGATCACGGCACGGGCATCCCGCCGGAAGTGCGCGAGCGAATGTTCGATCCCTTTTTCACCACGAAGCCGCGG
This sequence comes from uncultured Verrucomicrobiota bacterium, assembly GCA_964548925.1. Lineage (GTDB taxonomy): Bacteria > Verrucomicrobiota > Verrucomicrobiia > Limisphaerales > MWDV01 > MWDV01. The sequence continues at coordinate 37,117 of CAZJTM010000005.1, forward strand.
GACAAGGGCACGGGCTTGGGCCTGGCCATCAGCCACGGTATTGTCAAAGAGCATCATGGCCGGTTGACGGTGGAAAGCGAGCCGGGCAGATTCACGCGCATGCACTTGGAGCTCCCGGTGGATAATGGGTGGAGTCTATGAACGCCGCCGGAAAGCCTGCCGGCTGCTTGCCGTCGCTGGGTCTCGTTCTGGCGGTTGCGGGGGCGTATGCGATCACGGCCAAGGTGAGTTTCCTCCTGACGATTTCTCCCGGGAACATCTCGCCGGTTTTTCCGGCGGCGGGTCTGGCGCTCGCGGCGGCGATCTTGCTGGGGCGCAAGGCTCTGGTCGGCGTCTGGCTGGGCTCGTTCGTCGCCAACACTCTCTCCTTTGTGGATGGCACGGTTTCGTCCGGGCTGGCACGCCCGCTGGACGTGTTGGTGGGCGCGGTCATCGGCCTTGGCGCCACCGCGGGTGCCGCTTTGGGATGCGACTTGGTGCGGCGCTTTTGCCGCAACGAACCTCCGTTGCAGAGTGGCCGGAATGTGTTGATCCTCGTGCTGGTCGGCGCCCTGGGCTGCGCCCTGATCAGTCCCACCGTGGGCGTGAGCAGTCTGGCGTTGAACGGGAAGGTGCCGTGGGAGCAATTCGGACAAGCCTGGGTCACCTGGTGGGTTGGGGATGCCTCCGGGGCGCTCGTGGCAGCACCGCTGATCCTTGCGTGGGAACGGCAGCAACCAGTCCCAAAGCGCGCCTGGTGGGGCGCAGAAGCGGTCGCGCTGAGTGCGGTGACCCTGGGGATTTGCCTTTTCGTCTTTTTCCGCCGCACTCCTTTCCAGTTCGTGCTGCTGCCGCTGGTCTTGTGGGCGGCGTTTCGCTTTGGCATGCGCGGGGCCGCCACCAGTGCCGCCGCCATCACGCTCTTCGCGGTGGTTGGCACCAGCCTGGGTACCAGCCCGTTCGTGAGAGCGACCGTTAATGAATCGCTCCTCCTGCTGAACTCGTTCCTCGCTGTCACCATTTCCTGCGCGCTCTTCCTCGCCGGTTTGTTGGAAGAGCAGGGGCGGGCCGCAACCGTCTTGCGCGAAAGCGAGGAGCGGTTCCGTCTGATCACGGAGAACCTCACCGACTTGGTGGCCGTGCTGGATGTGGAGGGACGCCGGCTCTACAACAGTCCCTCCTACCGCAATCTTCTGGGCGACCCCGATCAGTTGCGTGGGTCATCCTCTTTCGAACAAGTTCACCCCGAGGATCGGGAACGGGTGCGAAGTTCTTTTCACAAGACGGTGCGAACGGGCGTTGGCGAGCGGTTGGAATACCGCTTGATGGACTTGTCCGGCCGGGTGCGCCACATCGAGTCGCAAGGCAGCGTGATCCGGGACGCGCAGGGACGAGTGGAGAAGGTGCTCGTCGTCTCCCGCGACATCACCGAACGCCGACAGGCCGAAGAGGCGCGGCGGGAGAGCGAGCAGAAGTATCGCGAACTCGTCGAACATGCCAACAGTATCATCCTGCGCTGGAACGCCGAGGGTCACATCACCTTCCTCAACGAATTCGGTCTGCGCTTCTTCGGGTACGCCGCCGAAGAGATTTTTGGCCGGCATGTTATGGGAACGATCGTGCCGCCGTCGGAGAATGGTGGGCGCGATCTGCGGCAGCTCATGGAGCAGATTTGCGCTAACCCCGCGGCCTTCGAGCAGAACACCAACGAGAACATGCGTCGCAACGGCGAACGAGTGTGGATTGCCTGGACCAACAAGGTGGTACGCGACGCTCAGGGACAGGTGCTCGAAATCCTGAGCGTGGGCACGGATGTCACAGCCCAGCGCCGGGCCGATGAGCAAATCCATCGGCTCAACGAGGAGCTTCAGCGCGACGCGGTGGAATTGGAGCAGCGGGTCGCCGAGCGCACAGAGGCGCTCCGCGCCCTGTCGCTTCGCCAGCACGCGTTGGCGGAAATCGAACTGGCCATCAACCAGCCCCACGAACTGCGCGCCGTACTCGACCAGATTGTCGAATGCGTCACGCGCCTCGTGTCTGCCAGCGGCGGCGCCAGCGTGATTCTATGGGATGAAGCGCAGCAACGCTTCGACTTGTGCGCCACCACCGTACCGCAACAGTCCGCCCAGGAGGCGGCCCGGCGGGTCCGTCCACGCGGCGGCGCCACCCGTTGGATTCTTGAGCACCGGCAACCGTTGCTCGTGCCGGACATCCGCGAGTCCCCGCTGGCCGCCAACCCGATGTTGGAGGACTTCGGGTTGCGGGCGTTTGCCGGCTTCCCGTTGCTCACCGACGGCCGGGCGCTCGGGGTGTTGTTCGTGCAGAGCAAAGAACCCCGCGTCTTCACCGCGGAAGAACGCGACTTTTTGGAAGCGATGGCCACACGGGCGGCGGCGGCCATTTCCAAGGTGCGCACCTACGAGGAACTGGCCGCGGCCAAAGAACGCGCGGAAGCGGCGGATCGGATCAAGTCTGCCTTCCTGGCCACGATGTCGCACGAATTGCGCACGCCGCTTAATTCGATCATCGGCTTCACGGGCATCCTTTTGCAGAAGCTCGCCGGGCCGCTGAACCCGGAGCAGACGAAGCAGCTCGAAATGGTGCGCAGCAGCGCCCGCCACTTGCTGGCGCTCATCAACGACGTGCTCGACATTTCCAAAATCGAAGCCGGCCAGCTCACGGTTGCGTGCGAACCCTTTGATCTGCCCGCCTCGATCCGCAAGGTCGTCGGACTGGTGAGGCCGTTGGCCGAAAAGAAAGGGCTGGCGCTCCACGTGCAACTCGCGCCGGAGTTGGGCCGGATCGTCAGCGATTCGCGCCGCGTTGAGCAGATTCTCCTCAACCTGGTCAACAACGCCATCAAGTTCACCGAGCAAGGCGAGGTGAAGCTCACGGCTGAAGGCATCCCGGGAACAGAGGCCGATGGTCGCCCCGCATTCCGCATTTCCATCGCCGACACCGGCATCGGCATCAAGCCCGAGGACTTGGCGACGTTGTTCCAGCCGTTCCGGCAGGTGGATACCGGGCTGACACGACAACACGAAGGCACGGGCTTGGGGCTGGCCATTTGCCGGCGGCTGGCGGACTTGCTGGGCGGCGAGATTACCGCCCGCAGCGACTGGGGCAGAGGCAGCGTGTTCACCGTCACCCTGCCCATAGAACCAAAAGGCAAAAAGGAATCTCCCCCAGGGATTCAAAGCGTTCAAGGATTGCAGGCATGAGTTCTTCATCATCCATGAACGCTCTGCATCCTTGGAGAGCTATTCTTGGAATTGTATGGCTGAGATAGATGATCCGCTGAGTTATGCCGTCATCGGGATGGCGATGGCCGCGCACCGGGAGCTTGGCCCGGGGCTGGACGAGGCATTCTATCACGAACTGCTCGCGCGGAAGCTGACCGCCGCCGGCATCCCGCATGAAACGAAGCCGCGTGGCAAGCTTCTACACCGAGGAAGAGTCGCGGATGAATTCGAGGCGGACCTCATCGTGGAGGGAAGGCTGGCAGCAGAGTTGAAGGTGCTTTGGGGCGACTTCGCGCCGGAACATCTGCTGCAACTCATCTGTTACTTGAAGTTCTGGCGGCTTGATGCGGGTCTGCTGTTCGACTTCGGCAAAGAGAGTCTCGCGCAAAAACGCGTCCCCCGGCTTGACCGCGCGACGGCCTTTGACCCGGCGTCAATGCAGCCGGAGTCCCCGGTCAGCGGTCCGGAGCGTTCTCTCGTGCGGGAGATCCTGGATTCACTGCACGCGGTCTTGACCGAGTTTGGCTTGGGCTATCGGGATAGCACCTATCGCGGCCTGCTGTTGGCAGAGTTGCTGCACCGGAAGATTCCGTGTGCGGAGCACCCCACGGTGGCCATTCGATCGGGCGATGTGCTGCTTGGTGAAGCCAAACTGCCATGTCTGATTTTGCCCGGGCAGGCGGCACTGCTCATCACTGCCCTCCGCGAAACCCGTCAGGCCGCCGACCGCGCGGTGCTGCAAACCTGTCTTCGCCACCTCGATCTTACCTGGGGTTTGCTTCTCAACTTCGGCAAAACCCGGCTGGATTGCCAACTTGTAAAACCCCCGATGCGCCGCAGCGGATGAAATTGCTTCCCATGAATTCAAAGCGTCCACGGATTGAAGGCGAGGAACAGTCCCCGTTACTCCACTTTGCCAGATCCTTGAACGCTTCGAATCCTTGGGACCACCCTCACCACCTTCCATGAGTGCGAAAATCCTCCTGATCGAAGACAACGAACAGAATTGCTACCTCGCCACGTTTCTGCTGGAGAAGCACGGCCACACGGTGATTCACACCCCGGATGGCCGGTCGGGCATTGAACTTGCCACCGCCCAGCCCTTCGATCTCATCCTGCTGGACATCCAGTTGCCCGGCATGGATGGCCACGCCGTGGCGCGGGCGCTGCGGTCAAACCCCGCCCTCAACCACATCCCGATTGTCGCGGTCACATCCTACGCCATGGCCGGCGACCGCGAGAAGGCGCTTGCCGCCGGCTGCAATGGCTATCTCGAGAAACCCATTGATCCGGACACCTTCGTCGCCCAAGTTACCTCCTTCTTGTCATCTTTATGAAAGTGCTCATTGTTGACGACCACCCCCAGAACCTCTATCTGCTGCGCGCCTTGCTGGAAGGTCATGGCTGTGCCGTGGACGAAGCCCGGCATGGCGCCGAGGCGCTGACCAAGGCCCGGCAATCGCCACCCGACCTAGTCGTCTCCGACCTCCTCATGCCGGTGATGGACGGCTACACCTTGTTGCGGCACTGGAAGGCCGATGACCGCCTCAAGTCCATCCCCTTCGTGGTCTATACCGCCACCTACACGGAGCCGAAAGACGAGCGCCTCGCGTTGGACCTCGGCGCCGATGCCTTCATCCTCAAGCCCGCCGAACCGGAAACCTTCATGGAACGCATCCAGGCGGTCCTTGCGCAAACCAGGGCGGGCAGCGGCCCGACCCGCGCGCCGCAGGGCGAAGAAACCGCCCTGCTGCGGAATTACGGCGAGGTGGTGGTGCGCAAACTGGAGCAAAAGGCGCTACAGTTGGCGGAAGTCAACCGCGCCTTGCAGGAAGACATCAAACGGCGCGAGGCGGCGGAAGCGGAGGCCCAACGGCTGCGGGCCGAAGCCGAACGGGCGAATGCCTCGCTGCTGACCGCGCTGGAGGAGCAGCGGAAGGCCGAGGCCGCCCTGCGCGAGAACGAAGAACGCCTGCGCCTGGCCCTGTCCGCCGCCAACCAGGGCCTCTACGATCTGAATGTCCAGACGGGCGAAGCCATCGTCAGCCCGGAGTATGCGCGCATGCTTGGCTACGAGCCGGAAGAGTTTCACGAAACCAACGCCGCCTGGCGCGAGCGCCTCCATCCGGACGACCGCGAGGCAGTGTACCGCGTTTATCAGGAATACATCGCGGGTCAGCGGGACGTGTATCGCGTCGAGTTCCGGCAGCGCACGAAATCGGGCGGCTGGAAATGGATTCTGTCCTTGGGGCGGGTGGTGTCGCGCGACGCCGAGGGCAAGCCCTTGCGCATGCTCGGCACGCACACCGACCTTACCGACCGGAAGCGGCTCGAAGCCGAGCGCTGGGCGTTGGAAGCCCAATTGCGCCAGCAGCAAAAGTTGGAAGCCATCGGCACGCTCGCTGGCGGCGTGGCCCACGAAATCAACAATCCCATCAACGGGGTCATGAACTACGCGCAACTTATTCAGGACCGCCTCCCAGCGGGGAGTTCGTTGCTCGAATTCACGGGCGAGATCCTGCACGAAACCCGGCGCATCGCCACCATCGTCCAATGCCTGCTGACGTTTGCACGCAACGAGCATCAGAGCCAAAGCCCCGCTCGCATCGCGGACATCGTGGAAGGTACGCTCTCGCTCATCCGCACCGTCATGCGGCGCGACCAGATCACGCTCCAGGTCCACGTACCCGACGACCTCCCCGCGTTGCGCTGTCGCAGCCAGCAACTCCAGCAGGTGATGATGAACCTGATGACCAACGCCCGCGACGCGCTCAACGAGCGTTACCCCGGCCACGATCCCGACAAGGTGCTGAACGTCACGACGAACCTCCTTGAGAAAGAAGGCCGCCCTTGGATTCGCGTGACGGTCGAAGACCACGGCACGGGCATTACACCCGAGGTGCGGGAGCGGATGTTCGATCCGTTTTTCACCACGAAGCCGCGGGACAAGGGCACGGGCTTGGGCCTGGCCATCAGCCACGGCATCGTGAAGGAACATCACGGCGAGATCATCGTCGAAAGCGAACCTGGCCGGTTCACGCGCATCCACGTGGACTTGCCGGTGGTGGCTGAAACAGCTTGAGGAGCGCGCTCCCCATGACTTGGCACTATTCACAATGCGATTCAGGGGCTACGGTTCATGGCGTATGACCATTGTGCCCCGAATTGCCCGCAGCGACCTGTGACCGACATTCTCCAATCGTCCGATCTGCGCCACTTGCAGCGGCTGGCCTGGCTGCTCGCGACGCTCTGGACGTCGGCCATCCTGGCATCGGTGGTTTGGAGCGTGAGCCTGCTGCGCAACGCCCTGTTCCAAGCCGCCGCCACAAACGCCCGCAGCCATTTTGAGAAGGACTTGGTCTATCGTCGCTGGGCCGCTCTGCATGGCGGAGTCTATGTGCCCGCGTCCACCCACACTCCGCCAAACCCCTATCTAACCAATGTGGTCGAGCGCGATCTCGTCACGCCGTCGGGCCGGCGGCTGACCTTGGTGAATCCGGCCTACATGACCCGGCAGGTGCATGAGTTGGAGACGGCGGACCTGGGCGCGCGGGGGCACATCACCAGCCTCAAACCGCTGCGGCCGGAAAACGCGCCCGACGCTTGGGAAGCCGCGGCGCTGACGGCGTTTGAACGGGGGGAAACCGAACGGGTCGTCCGCGAATCGCTCCATGGCGAGCCCTACTTGCGTTTCATGAAGCCTCTGATCACGGAGGCCTCCTGCCTCAAATGCCATGCCGCCCAGGGATATAAGGAGGGTGAGATTCGCGGCGGCATTAGCATCGCCGTGGCGTTGGCTCCGTACGAAGCCTTGGAACAGGCGCGGACCCGCCGCATCGTGGCTGCCCATGCCGGGTTGTGGGGACTGGGCCTGGTGGGGATTCTCGTGGGCGCGCGGCAGATGCGCGGTCGCATCTTGGAACGGTGGCAGGTGAGCCGGCAGCTTGAGCAAAGTGAGGCCCGCTTGCGGGGTATTGCTGACTCGGCGCAGGATGCCATTGTGATGATGAACCCGGAGGGGCACATCTCGTTTTGGAATCCGGCCGCGGAGCGCATCCTCGGCTATTCCAGCGGCGAGGCTCTCGGGCGGAATCTGCATGAATTGATCGCGCCGGCTCGATTTCACGAGCCGCACCAGGCGGCCTTCCCGAAGTTCCTGCAAACGGGTCGGGGAGACGTGGTTGGCAAAACGCTTGATCTGGCCGCCCGCCGAAAGGACGGGCGGGAGATTCTGGTGCAATTGTCCCTGTCCGCAGTCCAGATGGACGGTGGCTGGCACGCCGTGGGCATTCTCCGTGACGTGACGGAACAGAAGCGGACGCAAGACCAACTCCGCCAGTTGTCCCGCGCGGTGGAGCAGAATCCGGCTTCGATTGTGATCACCGATGCCGCCGGAAAGATCGAGTATGTGAATCCCAAATTCGTCGAGGTCACGGGCTACACGCTGGCCGAGGCGTTGGGCCAGAACCCGCGCATCTTGAAATCCGGCGAGAAGAGCCCCGAAGCCTACCGCGAGTTGTGGCAGACCCTTGCGGAGGGAAAGGAATGGCGCGGCGAGTTCCACAACAAGCGGAAGAACGGGGAACTCTATTGGGAGAGTGCCTCCATCTCGCCCATCCGTGACGCCGCGGGCCACATCACCCACTTCGTCGCCGTCAAGGAAGACATCACCGCGCGGAAACAGACGGAAGCCGAACGCGACCAACTGATCCAGGATCTGCGGCAAGCCCTGGCCAAGGTCAAATCCCTGAGCGGCCTCCTGCCGATCTGCGCCGGCTGCAAGAAGATTCGCGATGACAAAGGGTATTGGAGCCAGGTGGAGAGCTACGTGCAGGCGCACTCAGAAGCAACCTTCACGCACGGCCTCTGCCCGGACTGTATCCAGCGGCTTTATCCTGAGCTGAATGAACGCGCCCCGTCCGGGAATCCACCTGCTGCTTAACCGCAACTGAACTATGGCCAGAATCCTAATCGTAGATGACGAGAAAAGCATCCGCCGCACGCTCGGAGAATTCCTCCGCGCCGAAGGCTACGAGGTCTTCGAAGCCGAGGACGCGGACGCGGCCCAACAGCGGTTGCGCGAGGCGGAGTTCGATGTGGTGGTCAGCGACATCATCCTGCCGCGGGTCACGGGGGTGGAATTGCTCCGCCGCATTCACGCCTCGTCACCTCATGTGCAGGTGGTAATGATGACCGGCGAGCCGACGGTGGAAACCGCCACCGAGGCGCTCCGGGCCGGCGCCGCCGACTACCTGTTCAAACCCATCACCAAGGCCGCCATCCTGCGCGCGGTCGCAAACGCGGTCCGCATCAAATCGCTGGAAGACACCCGGCGGCGCTTGGAGGTCGAGAATCAGGCGCACCGCGAAAACCTCGAGCGGCTGGTGACAGAGCGCACAGCGCAGTTGCAGGAGAGCGAACGCCGTTTTCGCAGCTTGTACGAGAACGCCCTGATGGGGCTTTACCGCACCACGCCAGATGGCCGGATACTGCTCGCCAATCCGGCGCTGGTGAGCATGTTGGGCTACGAATCTTTTGATGCCCTTGCGCGCCAGAATCTCGAAACGCGGGGGTTTCACCCCGATTACCCGCGGCAGCAGTTCAAGGAACGGCTGGAGGGCGAGGGCAGCGTGCAGGGCTTGGAGAGCGCCTGGACCCGCGCAGACGGCTCTACGGTTTTCGTCCGGGAAAGCGCCTGCACGGTTCGGGACGATGCCGGCGGGGTTTTGTATTACGACGGCGTGGTGGAAGACATTACCGAACGCAAACGCGCGGAAGACCAGTTGCGCAAACTCGCCCGCGCTGTGGAACAGTCGCCTGCCTCCATTGTCATCACTGACCGCGCCGGCAACATCGAGTTCGTGAATCCCAAGTTTTCCCAGGTCACGGGCTACACGGCGGAGGAAGTCGTGGGCCGGAATCCGCGTATCCTCAAGTCCGGCGAAACGACGGCGGAGGAATACCGGCAACTCTGGGAAACCATCACCGCAGGCCGGGAGTGGCACGGGGAGTTCCACAACAAGCGCAAGGACGGCACGCTGTTTTGGGAAACGGCGTCTATTTCCCCCATCCGGGATGCCGCGGGGGAAATCAAGCATTTCATCGCGGTCAAGGAGGACGTGACCGAACAAAAGCTCACGCAGGCCAAGTTGCTGCGGGCGCAGCGTGTGGAGAGCATCGGCAGCCTGGCCAGCGGCATCGCGCATGACTTGAACAATATTCTCACACCCATCCTCATGTGCGCGCCGATGCTGCAATTGGATGACTCGCCCGAAACCCGGCGCGAGTTGGCGCAAACCATCGAGACGAGCGCGCAGCGGGCGGTGGGCATCGTGAAGCAACTCCTCAGTTTCGCGCGCGGCAAGGAAGGGCAGAAACAGCCGTTGCAAATGCGGCACCTGGTGCGCGACATGGCCAAAATCATTCGCGAAACCTTTCCCCGGAGCATTCAGGTCGAGGAGGACTGCGACCCGAATCTCTGGCCGGTGCTGGCGGACGCCACCCAGTTGCACCAAGTGCTCCTGAACCTCTGCGTCAACGCCCGGGACGCCATGCCCGGCGGCGGCAAACTCACGCTCGAAGCGGCGAATGTCACCCTCGACGAGCATTTTGTGGCCATGCACAAGGAGGCCGAAGCCGGGCCGTTCGTGCGGCTGCGGGTCACGGACACCGGCACCGGGATTCCCGAGACGGTCCAGGCCCATATCTTTGAATCCTTCTTCACCACCAAGGGTGAAGGCGCGGGCACCGGCCTGGGGCTCTCCACCGTGAAGGGCATCGTCAAGAATCACAAGGGATTCATCACGTTCACGACCGCGCCCGGGCGGGGCACCACCTTCGAAGTCCATTTACCCGCCGCGACGGAAGCCCGATCCACGGCGGAGCAAACCGTCCAGACAAGGGCGATGCCGCGGGGCGAGGGGGAACTCATTCTCGTGGTGGACGACGAGCCGGCCATCTGCGATACCACGCGGCGCACCTTGGAACGGCAGGGATACCGCGTGCTTCAGGCGCATAATGGGATCGAAGCGCTTGCTCAATACTCCGCGCACCAACAAGAAGTTCGCGCGGTGGTGACGGATTTCATGATGCCGCTGATGGATGGCGTCACGTTGTGCCGCGCGTTGCGGGCGCTGTCCCCGCAAACGCCGTTGGTCGTGTCCAGTGGCGGCTTGTTTGGCAAGGTGGGCGCGGAGGCAAGCCGCGCTCTTGAGGAACTCGGTGTGCGCCATGTCTTGCAAAAACCGCACAACGCCGACTTGCTCCTCCAGACTCTGTGCGAAGTGCTGGGGAGGCCGGTCAGCACCCCGCGGATTCAACCATGACCACGCCGCGCCAGGCGTTGCATGTGTTGCTGGTGGACGATCATCCCATCGTCCGCACCGGCCTGCGGACGGCGCTTCGCCTGCATTTCCCCGCCGTCTTGATTGAGGAGGCCGGGTGTGCTACCGAGGCGAAGGTGATTTTAGCCGCGCGGCGGCCGGACCTCGTGTTGCTGGATGTGAACCTGCCCGGCACCAATGGCCTGGACCTGGCCCGGCAAATCCTCGAACGCGACCGGAAGGCGCGAATCCTGATGGTGGCGGCCGAAGCCGATCCCTGGACCGTGAACGAAGCCCTGCAACGCGGCGCCTTGGGCTTTCTCGCCAAGACGAACTCCGGGGACGCGCTGCCGGAAGCCGTGCGTCGCGTGCTGGCAGGTAGCGTCTTTCTCTGTCCCGATGCCCAACGCGCGCTTCAACGGGCCGAACGCGTCGGGTGCGGGGCCGCCGAACCACCCGGCCCCGCCGTGCTGACCCAACGCGAACGCGAGGTCTTGCGTCATCTGGTGCATGGCGAGAACACCAAGACGATCGCCTCGTTGATGGAAGTGAGCCCCAAGACGATTGAAACCCACCGCAGCCACATCATGCGGAAGCTCGGGACCAACAGCATCGCCGCGCTCACCCGCTACGCCATCCGCCACAATCTCGCGCACCTTTAGAGGCGACTCCTCGACTCCGGCCCGGCGGAGACTCCGCGGAGTTGCACTGAACCGCATGAAGCGCAAGGCGGCGGGCGAGTCCGGCATCCCAGCCGGCGCAGCGGCCAAGAACCTCGCCTGGCCAATCCAGACTTGGCACGCGCCGGCTTTCACCCTACCGTCGCATCCGTGATCGGTTTCCTGCGATTCGTCGGGCTGCTGAACGCCGCCGTCTGGTTGGGCGCGGCGGTCTTTTTCACCTTCGGCGCCGGGCCAGCGGCCTTTTCGGACGAGATGAAGACCCTGCTCGGTCCGAAAAACCACCCTTACTTCTCCGGCGCGATCGCCCAAGTTTTGATCGCCCGTTATTTCACGTTTCAGCTCATCTGCGGTGTGATTGCGGCGCTGCATCTGTTCACCGAGTGGCTTTACCTGGGCCGGCCGATGCGGCGGTTCACCGGTTATCTGCTCGTCGGGTTGCTGCTGCTGGGGCTGGCCGGAGACTTTGGGATGCAGCCGAAGATCAAGCGGCTGCACGCCGCGAAGTACGCCGTCAACGCCACTCCGCAAAGCCGCGAAGCCGCCGCGCGGTCCCTGGCGGCCTGGCACGGCGTGGCGCAGAGCGTGAATCTCCTCATGCTGGCGGGCCTGGTGGTCTATGTCTGGCGCGTGGCCAATCCCTCGGAAGCGACCCGCTTTGTTCCCGCGGTGAAATTACGGGGTTGACAAAACCGGGAAGTCGTCAAACTTTACCCGGAACTAATCCCATGATGTAGGGTTCCTTTGGGAACGACTTATGATTTCAAACGAACGACCATCACCGTTTCGCACGCGGCCGCACCACTTCGGCAGCATGCCTCCCAAGCCGCCCGTCAATGAAGAGACGCTCCGCACCGAGCGGATTCAGGTGGAACGCAAGACGTTCGTGTTCACCCTGAAGGAAAACCCACGCGGCCGGTTTCTCCGGATCACCGAGGACGTCGGGGGACGGCGGGACGCCATCATCATTCCGGCGCCGGGACTGGAGGAGTTTTCCAAAATGGTGGAAAGCCTGGCCAAGGCCGCCGCGGAAACACCACCGAAAATCATGTAACCCGCCGGCAGGCGGGTCGCCAAGACCGAGGTCCGCGGGTTCCTGCCGGCGGCAGGTTCGAATGTTGCGAGGTGGAATCAGCGGGTTTTTGCCGCTTGCCTTCGAGCGCGCACTTGCGGTGCGTCTCCCCACAAACCTTCCAAGTCGTAGCGTTCCCGCACGTCCGTGCGCATGACGTGAACGATGACATCGAAGTAGTCCAGCACCATCCATTGCGTCGGCATCTTGCCGTCCACCGCCCTCGGGCGCAGACCATGTTCGTCCCGCAACTTGTCGGTAATCTCCTCCACCACCGCGCGCAGGTGCGGTTCGCTGGTGGCGGAGGCGATGACGAAATAATCCGTGATGGACGAAAGCTTGCGCACGTCGAGAACTACGAGGTCCTCCGCCTTCCGGTTATCGGCCAGTTCGCGGCAGAGCAGGGCGAGTTTTCGTGAATCCATCGGCGGGGAGATTGTCAGAGAACGGTTCAGAGATAAAGCCGGGAATTACGGAGTGCTTCCGCCACCGCCGACGGGACCAAGTGGTCAATGGACAACCCGGCCCGCACTCGCGCGCGGATTTGGGACGAGGACACGCCAAACGCAAAGCCGATCAGCGTCCGCCCTCGGAAGGGAGGTGGGAAACCCAAAGTGGCGCCGACGGACAGGTCGGCAGGCCGGTCGAGACTGGTGCTGCCAACGGGCCGGGGGATGGCGACAAACTCGGCCAATTGGGCAACCTCGCCAGCCTCGCGCCACCTGGGAAGGTTCGGCACGTTGTCCGCACCGATCAGGCAAAACCGTTCCGTGTCGGGGAATCGCCGGGCGTAATCCCGCAGCGTATCCACGGTGTAGGAAACACCCCCGCGCTGAAGTTCCTGTTCGTCCACCTCGCAGTGCGGCCAACCCGCCAGCGCCAACCGGAGCATCCGGGTGCGCTCGTCCGCCGGCGCATGGGGTTGGTCCTGCTTGAACGGCGATTGCGCCGCCGGGACGAAGAACAGCCGGTCGAGCGACAATTCCTCGATAGCCGCCTGTGCCACCAGCAGATGGCCCAAGTGAACCGGGTCAAACGAACCGCCGTAAACACCAATCCGCTTCACGTCGCAAGGAAGAACCGAGCTGCTCACCGTTTGAAATACCGGTCCGCGAACACCAGGTACTGCTCCCAATCGTAATCGGTCACGTCGTGTTTGCCGGTGCGGACATGGTAACCGATCGTCGCGCCGACCGGCGTCTTCACGGGCGGTTGTTCAGTCCCGCCCAAGCCGGCTTTCCGGTAGAGCTGGTACACCGGCTCGGCCGCCCGCGCCGCCAGGAATTCGCCGCGCGGATCCGCCCAGCGATCCTCCTCCGCGCTGGCCACGTAGAGCGGGCGCGGGGCAATGAGCGCCAGCAACTCGTGTTGGTCCACCGGCAGCGCGTCCTCACGTTCGGAATACTGCTTGAAGTTGCCGCAGAACCAGTGCGGGAAGCGCCGGTTCAAATCCCCGGTCCGTTCGCCAAAGCGCCGCCGCGCCAGAGCCGCGCCTCCTTCGCCAGACTCGTTTGAGATGACGATGGCAAACCGCTGGTCCTGCGCGCCCGCCCACAGAGCGGTCTTGCCGAGCCGCGAGTGGCCCAGCAAAGCCACGCGCTTCGCGTCAATCGTTCGGTCGGTTTCCAGGTAATCCAACGCGCGGCTCAGTCCCCACGCCCAAGCGCCAATCGCGCCCCATTCGCCGGGCTGGAATGCCGTGTTCGTGCCCGCCGGACTCAGGGCCGCGCGCAGACCCAGCTTCCAACCCTCGGCAAAGTCCGGCTCGATGTCCCCGTAGTAGGCCGTGACGAGCGCGTAGCCGTGCGTGAGAATCTTCTCGACCGGCCAGCGCGAGGCCTCGCGTCCCCTGCCCGCTTCCGTGGCGCGGTTGTTCGTCACCCCGCTGCCTTGCGGCAGCCAACTGCCCGCGAGTTGGACGGCGGGATCGCTGGTCACGGCGTGATTGCCGCCAAAGTTCAGGCCCAGAAATGCCGGCACCCGCCCTTTGACCCCGTTGGGTCGGAAGATCAGCAGGTTCAGACTCGGTCCACCCTCTCGACCGGTGAGCCAAACGGTGACTTCCTTCCGCGTGGCCTTGCCGCCGAACGCGTCGGTCGCTTGCGAGATGATCTCGCACGGCAGCCGACGCTGAGGCCTTTGAGGCGCGCGGCCATACACCTGTTCCTCGAACAACCGTAGCAGTTCCGGCCGGCGCTTCTTCTCCCAAGTCCTGACAGTGCTGATCCGCGTGCCGTCCGCACAAACCAACGGATCGGGCAACGTGTACGCCGGAACTTGAGCTTCGTCGTAGTTTGGCGCGGCGGGTTGGGCCGGCGCCGCAGCGATCCATGCGGTGAAACCGATGGCCAGGACGGAATGCAATTTCATAACGCGGTGATCCCATCGCGCGGCGGTTGGTCGGGACTTCCGGAGGCCGGCCGCCGGGCGACGCGTCCATAATCGGCGCGGAAACCAAAACTGCAAGACTTCAAAAATGGAGGTGAGGCCAAGTCGGCAATGCCAGCCAGGCGGAGGACGGTTGTAACACACTTCCAAATGTGTGTACACGCGCGTTGCGACTTTTCACTCGCGCCAAACATGGCTAGAAAGCCGAGAGTGCGCGGCCTGTTCCCGGAGCCACGATGCTCGGATATCTTCCCGTCATGCAAGTCTATGATCATCCCAGCTTTCGGATGGCCTGCCAGCAATTTGACGCCGTGGCGGATTACCTCCAGATGCCTGCGGACAAACGCGACCGCGTCAAATATCCCAAGCGCTCTCTCACCGTCGCAATTCCCGTTCACCTCGACGATGGCCGCGTGGAGGTCTTCAGCGGCTATCGCGTGCAGCATCATCTGGCGCTCGGCCCCACCAAGGGCGGGTTGCGGTTTCACCCCGAGGTGACGTTGGGAGAAGTGGCGGCGCTCGCCATGTGGATGAGTTGGAAATGCGCCTTGACCGGCCTGCCCTACGGCGGAGCCAAAGGCGGGGTGGCCTGCGATCCGACGCGTCTCTCCGCCGGCGAACTGGAGCGGATCACCCGGCGCTACACCCAAGAAATGATCGGGTTCATCGGCCCGCAGACGGACATCATGGCGCCAGATGTGGGCACGAACGAACAGACGATGGCATGGATGATGGACACCTATTCCGTGCATTGCGGCCACGCGGTCACCAGCATCGTGACCGGCAAACCGGTGGGATTGGGCGGGTCGCTGGGCCGGCGCGAGGCCACCGGACGCGGCGTGGCTTATCTCGTGAACCGGGCAAGCGATGCCACCGGACTGGACATCACGAACGCAACGGCGGTGATTCAGGGGTTCGGCAATGTTGGTTCAGTGGCGGCGCTCTGCCTCGCCCGTTACGGAGCCAAGATCGTAGCGGTGAGCGATGTGCGCGGGGGCATTTACAATCCGCGCGGTTTGGATATTTGGGCGGTCGAGAAACACGTGGCCCGGCACCAGACCGTGGTGGGCTTTCCCGAGGCCGAACCGGTCACAAACGAGCAACTGCTGCTGCTCCCTTGCGACATCCTCGTACCGGCCGCCTTGGAGCGCCAGATCACGGAAGCCAACGCGGGCAAGCTGCAATGCCGCATTCTCGCCGAGGCCGCCAACGGCCCAACCACGCCGGAAGCGGACGCCGTGCTCCGCGAGCGCTCGGAAATCTTCGTGATTCCGGATATTCTTTGCAACGCCGGCGGCGTTGTGGTGTCTTACTTTGAGTGGGTGCAGGACTTGCAGAGCTTTTTTTGGGGCGAGACCGAGATTGTGGACCGGTTGTTCCGCATTCTCGAGAGCGCCTATGTGCAGGTCCTCAACCAAAGCCGCAAAGAGAAGATCCCGATGCGGCTGGCGGCCTTGAGCCAGGGCATCAAACGGGTCACCGAAGCCCGGCGGGTGCGGGGACTCTTCCCCTGACACGGGCTTTGACGCACCCTGAGCCTTCGGGATACAATGCGGCGCTGAACATGAATCTCGGTTTCCACAGGATCGCTTGGGGCGCGGCTTTGGCGGCACTGGCCGTCGGAGCGGGCCTCACCGTCCAGGCGCAACCCATCCGGCGTGGGCCGCCCATCCAGTTTTCCGAGCCGCGGCGCGAAACCGCCACCACAAACCTCAACGCCCTGGCCGAAGAGAAGAAGAACAATCTGCGGCGGCTGGAGGAAGAATTGAACAACTCGTTTCGCGTGCTTAACCGGGACGATGCCAGCGGCGCGCAGCGCATGCTCCCTCGGCCGCCCCCCGGACCGCTGATTCAAAGCCGAAAAGTCCGCGAACTCCTGGACCGAAGAGAAAAGCAGGAGAATTGGGTGTTCGACTCGCCCGAGAGCCGGATGAACGGCCTGACCCCCGAGGAAATCATGGGCATTTCACAGTTGGACGATCAGGGGCGCGAACTGTCGTCCATCCCGGCCTTTGAACGCTATTACAACAGCTTGGGCCGCGAAGGCCTGGGCACCACGAACCGGGATTCGGGCAGTTACAGCGATTCGCGCGAGAACCGGGACACGTTCGATGGGCGGAAAGCCGACGAACCGCCGGCAGACCCCCTGAAAGCCAAGATTCAGGAGGCCGAACAAGGCTTGCGGCAAGCCCTGAGAGAAGACTCCGGTCTTAAGTCGCTGCCCACCTTCAGTGACGGCTCTGTCATGCCAAAGCTGACCGAAGACCCGAACTCCAAGACGGCGCAGACGAAACTGCAAGAGTCGCGCCTTGACCAGTTCAAGCGGATGTCTCAGACCGATCTGGCGAAGCCCGTCACCCCGTCGGCTTTCAGCAGCCTCCCATCCCTCAGCGGCAGCCTCCCTGGCGACCGCTTTCGCAGCTTGAATGGCGTGACCGTCAAACCCGCGCCTGCTCTGAGTCCACCGCCTGCGACAACGTCACCTGCGGTCAGCGGACTGTCGGGGGCCGGCTTGGCGGCATCGCCGGGCTTGGCAGGAGTGAGCCAATCCACGCCTGATCCAGTCGTCACGCGGCGCGCGCCTCCTCCCTCCCAGCTTCCAGAGATCCCGAGACGCAAATTCTGAGGTCGTCTCCATCTGGGCAACCGGCAAGACCTGCCTCCCCTGCCCCGTCCGCTCGCTTGCAACCGCGTTTCCGCCTGTTCCGCTTCCAAGGCTGCGTTTCTCAAATTGCCTCGCCGGCGCCATCCTTGGTATCGTTCGCCCATGCTCGCAAAGGTGTGCTCCGCCGCCGTCAACGGCATTGACGCCTATCCGGTCGAAGTGGAGGTGAACGCCGGCTGGGGCGATACCCTCGTGGTCATCGTCGGTCTCCCCGACACTGCCGTGAAAGAATCGCGGGATCGCGTCTCGACCGCGCTGACCAACTCCGGCTTCAAGTTCCCCATGGGCCGCACCACCGTCAATCTCGCGCCGGCCGATGTGAAGAAGGAGGGGCCGAGCTTTGATCTCCCCATCGCGCTCGGCATGCTGGCCGCCAGCGAGCAGATCGAAACGGATCAACTCGACCACTTCGCCGTTGTCGGGGAACTCGCGTTGACCGGCGGCGTGCGGCCCTGCAAAGGCGTGCTGCCCATTGCGCTCTGCGCAAAGGCCCAAGGCAAAGTCGGAGTCCTCGTGCCCGCGGAGAACGCCGCGGAAGCCGCCGTCGTCGAGGGCCTGCAAGTGATCCCCGTCCAGAATCTGCGCGAGGCGGCGGCCTTCCTCGAAGGTGAAATCCGCCTGGCGCCGGTGAAGGTGGACGTCGCCGGCATCTTCGATCAACCGCTCGACAATGATGTGGATTTCTCCGAGGTGAAGGGGCAGGAGTCCGTCAAGCGCGCCCTGGAAATCGCCGCCGCCGGGGGACACAACGTCCTGCTTATCGGGCCGCCCGGCACCGGCAAATCCATGCTGGCGAAGCGCCTCCCCACCATCCTGCCGCCGCTCACGCTGGAAGAAGCGCTGGAGACAACGAAGATTCACAGCATCGTGGGCCAACTTGCGCCCGGGCAGGCGCTGATCACGCGCCGCCCCTTTCGCGCGCCGCACCACACCGCCAGCGATGCCGGCCTCTTGGGCGGCAACATCAATCCGACCCCCGGCGAGATTTCTCTGGCGCATCACGGCGTGTTGTTTCTCGACGAATTGCCCGAGTTCAAACGCAGCGTCTTGGAAACCATGCGCCAGCCGTTGGAGGAGGGCCGCGTGACGATCTCGCGCGCCGCCGGCACAATGACGTTCCCCGCGCAGTTCATGCTCGTGGCCGCGATGAACCCGACCCCCGACGGCAAGATGCCGGGCGAATCCCGCTGTTCCCCGCGCGAAATCCACAACTACCTCAACCGCATTTCCGGCCCGTTGCTCGACCGCATTGACCTGCACGTGGAAGTGCCGGCGGTGAAGTTCCGTGAGATCACCACCGATCACGTGGGCGAGACTTCGGCCCAAGTCCGCGAACGCGTCGTGGCCGCGCGCCGTCGCCAGCAAGAACGGTTCAAGGGAAAACCGAAGGTCACGTGCAACGCCCGCATGGGTCCGCGCGAGCTCAAATCGTGGTGCAAGCTGGACGAGGCGACGACGGAACTCCTCAAGTTCGCGATGGCCGACATGAACCTGAGCGCCCGCGCCTACGACCGCATCCTGAAGGTCGCCCGCACGATTGCCGACCTGGCCGGCACGGAGGCCATCTTGGCGGATCACGTAAGCGAGGCGATCCAGCTCCGCTCGCTCGATCGGCAGATTTGGGGTTGAGACTGGTCATGCGCTTCTTCCTGATTGACAAGATCACCCGCTGGGAAGTCGGCGTGCTCGCGGAAGGCGTGAAGAATGTTGCGCTGAGCGAGGACTTCTTTGACGACCATTTTCCGCGGCGGCCCGTCATGCCGGGGGTACTGATCCTCGAAGGCATGGCCCAGCTCTCGGGTTTGCTGCTCGAAGCCAGCCTGCAACAGAAGCACGGGACGAATGCCAAGGCGGTCCTCACGGTTCTGGAGAAAACGAAGTTCCGCACGCTCGTGAAGCCGGGCGACACGCTGAGCTACCGGACGGAGGTGGTGTCGGTGAACGAGGCCGGAGGCAAGGTCAAGACCACGGCCTTTCGCGGGGAAACCGTGGTGACTTCCACGGAAATGGTGTTCGCCTTCAAGCACGTTGACGACCCGCTGCTGGACGAGAAGCGGCGGCGGTTGATGAATTTGTGGATGAAAGGCGGTTGACGGCGGAGGGAACCATGGGCGGCGCCATTGTCATCACGGGAATCGGCTTGGTCACGCCGCTCGGTGACAATCCACGCGAGGTTCTGCGCCGGATCGAGGCGGGAGAATCAGCCGCGTCGCCGCCGATGGGTTTCGATGCCACGCCTTTCGCGTGCCCCGTGTGTGCAGAGGTGAAGGATTTCCGACCGCAAGCGCACGTCGCGGAGGTCAAACGCCTCCGCCTGATGAATCGCGACGCCCAACTAGCCGTCGCTGCCGCGCGATTGGCGCTCCAGGATGCACGGCTCGAAGTCGGCGTGGACTATCGGCCGGACGAGATCGGTCTGTTCGCGGCCACCGGTCTGGCTGGGCTTCCGCTGGCGGATGTCACGCCGCTGATTCGGACCTCAACGTCGTCCGACGGGCAGTTCGATCTCGCGCAATTCGGTCAAGCCGGTTTGCGGTCAGTCAGCCCGATTCTCTCGTTCAAGATTCTCAGCAACATGCCGCTCTGCTTCGTTTCAATCTGCGAGAACATCCGGGGCGCGAACGCCGTATACACACCGTGGGAAGGACACGGCGCCCAAGCCATTGAGGCTGGCGTGCGCGCGATTCAATGCCGCGATGCACGATGCGCTGTTGTCGGCGGGTGCGACGTCAAAACGCACGAACTGGCTTTCATGAATCTGGAGCAGCACAGGCTGTTCGATTCGTGGAAAACAGAGCGGGTCGGCGTGATTCCAGGAGAGGGAGCGGTGTTCCTGGTGCTGGAGGAAGAGCAGGCAGCAGTAGCGCGAGGCGCGCGAACCTATGCCCACCTGGGGCGATCCAGCTTTTCCACTATGCACCCGAGGGGGCGAAGACAGGAAGCGCTGGTCCAAATGCTGCGGAGGCTTGGCTGCGCCGGTCCTGCGTCAATTGTCGCGGCCGGCGAGGATGACCCGGCAAGCCGCCAGGACGAGGAGGCGGCATTGCAGGCTGCTGGCATCAAAGCTGACACGACGCTGCATCCCAAGCGGCATGTGGGCAATCTGTTCGCAGCCGCCGCACTGCTGCAAATCGCGCTAGCCGCCTTGCTGGTCGAGCGATTTGGGCGACCGGTTCTGGCGAACTGCTTGGGCCACGGCAGCGAACAGGCGGCATTTGTCCTGGAATCCACATGAGCCGGCGCGTGGTCATCACGGGATTGGGACTCTGCACTCCAGTGGGGCGCAGCGTGGATGAGTGCTGGCAGAATCTGCGAGCCGGACGCTCGGGCATTGGCCCGATCACGCTGTTTGACGCTGGCGCGTTGCCGGTGCGCATAGGTGGCGTAGTCAAGAAACTGGAGATCGCCCGGCTCGCGGAGAAGTTTCCCGTCGTTGCCAGCGAAAAGGATCGCAAGCTTTGGCTCGGATTGGACGCAGCTTCGCAGGCTTTCGCGGATTCCGGAATTCCAGCAGTCGCCTTCGAGCGGGCGTTGTTGCTGGTGGGCGTGAGTCTGGAAGCCTTCTTCTTGGAGCAGGTCACGCCAGTAGTTCAGGCGGAGAACTTGGCTCGGGCGCTCGCGGAACGGCTGTTGCGGCAACGATGCGTGGAGAGACTACAGACACCACTGGATCGCCTGACCCAGATCCTCGGCGACTATTACGGAGTGCAAGGCCGTCGTTTCACGAATGGCTCGGCTTGCGCCGCGGGAGCGCAGGTGATTGGCGAGGCGTTTCGCAGACTCCGCGACGGCTCGGCGGACGTGGCCATCGCGGGCGCGACGGACAGTTCGCTGAATCCCCTGGGGCTCGGCGGTTTCAGCCTGCTCCAAATCCTTTCCACCGAAAACGAACAACCGCAGACGGCCTGCCGCCCGTTCGATGCCACGCGCCAGGGGACGGTTCTCGCTGAAGGTGCGGCTTTCGTGGTGATGGAGGCGCTGGAGCATGCGCAACATCGCGGCGCACGCATCTACGCAGAAGTGCTTGGCTACGGCTCGTCGCTGGACGCCTACCGCGTCACCGATCCAGAACCGACCGGTCGGGGCGCGGCGTTGAGCATAGCCAAGGCGATCCAGGATGCGGGGTTGACACCCGGCGAGATTGATTGCGTCAACGCGCACGGCACCGGCACGCCCAAGAATGACGTGGCCGAAACGCTCGCCATCAAGCAGACTCTCGGCAAGCGCGCGTATGAGGTGCCCGTGACGGCGAACAAATCCATGACCGGCCACATGATTGCCACGAGCGGCGCAGCGGAAGTCATCGTCTCGGCTATGACACTGTTCCGCCGGGAAGTCCCGCCGACGATCAACCTCACCCATCGCGATCCTCAGTGTGACTTGGACTACGTGGCCGATGGCTGCCGGGCGTTTGGCGGGCGCACGGTTCTGTCAAACTCATTCGGCTTCGGAGGGCAGAACGCCAGTTTGGTGTTCGGAAGATACGAACCATGAAACGTGTTGCCTTGATCACGGGCGCGTCGCGCGGCATCGGCCAAGCCATCGCCGAAGAACTGGCGCGGCGGGGGCATCGGGTGGCGGTTGGCTTCCGCGAGCGTGCAGACGCGGCGCAAGCAGTGGTGGAGGGCATCCAGCACGCCGGCGGCGAGGGTTTCAGCATTCAACTCGACGTGACCAACGCCGCGGACTGCAACGCCGTCGCCGCCAGCATCCGCGAGCGTTGCGGGCGCCTCGACATCCTGGTGAACAACGCCGGCGTCACGGACGAATCGCCTGCGCTCGCGATGGAGGACTCCGCGTGGGAGCGTGTGCTCGCCGTCTGTCTCACCGGCGCGTTTCAACTGTCCCGGGCCTGCGCCAAATCCATGGTGCTGGGACCCTGGGGGCGGATCGTGAACATTTCGTCCGTCGTTGCCAGCCAAGGCGGACGCGGCCAGGCGAATTACGCGGCGGCGAAGGCCGGGCTGGAAGGGTTGACGCGAGCGCTCGCGATTGAGTTGGCGCCCCGCGGCATCCTCGTCAACGCGGTGGCGCCGGGCGTGGTCGAGACTGAAATGTCGCAGCCAGTCCTACAGCGGCACGGCGGACGCATTTTGAGCCACATCCTGTTGGGCCGCGCAGGTCGGCCCACCGAGATCGCCAGTCTGGTTGCCTACCTCGTATCGGACGAAGCCTCCTACATCACCGGCCAGGTCTTCCGCGTGGATGGCGGTTTTGGGTTGAACCTATGATGGGCTACGACGATCTGCTTGAGTTGCTGCAGTCACGCCGTTCGCATCGGCGCTTCGAGGAGCGGGCGGTTGATCGGGAAGACATACGGCGCTTGCTTGAAGCGGCAGGCTGGGCGCCGTCCAACCACAACCGCCAGCCGTGGCGATTCCTTGTCCTGGAAGACCGGCAGGAGATTCAAGCACTGGCTGAAGGAGTCGGACGAAGTCTTGCGACGAGGCTGGAGTCGCTGCCGGCGGTGGCATCGGCTTACACCGCAGAGCTGGCGGAACACGCAGTGCTTTTCGGGCGGGCGCCACTGCTCATCGTGGCGTTGCACAAACATCCCGTTAGCGTGTCTGCCGCGCTGTTGGAAGGCGTAAGCCAGCCAGAACTGGTTTCCGGAGAGCCGCTCAGCGTGGCGATGGCGGTGGAGAATCTCCTGCTCGCGGCCCACGCGCTGCGGCTGGGCGCTTGCGTCATGACCGCGCCATTGTTGGCGCAGAATGTCGTGCGGAATTACTTGGCCGTACCGCCCAGTTTCGAGATCACGTGCTTCGTAGCAGTGGGGCATCCGGCGGAATTGCCCGTGCCGCCGCGCAGGAAAAAACTCGAACAGATTGCCGAGTTCAGAAATGATCGCCGGCGTTCCGGGAATACCAAAGATGACGGACCTTGAAATCTTAGGAGAGTTGAAGCCCTTACTCGTGGAGGTGTTGGGCGTCGCGCCAGAGCAGATCCGGATGGAGAGCGTGCTGGTGGCGGACTTAGGTGCAGAATCCATTGACCTGCTGGACTTGAGCTTCCGCATCGAGGAGCAGTTCAAGGTGAGGATTGAAGCCAACGAGATCGAGCGCGAGGCGAGGAAACGCCTTCCCGGTGGCGTGTTTGAGAAAGACGGTTGCCTGACGGACGAGGCGCTGGCCGAAATCCGCAAGTCCATCCCTGAACTCGATCCAGCCAAACTCGTGAAGGGCCTGCGCAAGATGGATCTGCCGTCGCTGCTCACGGTCGCGTTCTTCGTGCATCTGATCGCGCGTAAGCTGGCAGCCAAGACAGAAGGAGTCGCCCATGCTTAATGGGCGCACAGCCTTCGTGACAGGCGGCACGGGTGCGGTCGGCGTCGCGATCGTGCGATGTCTCGCCCGGCATGGCGCGCGAGTGGCGTTCTCGTTCCATGACAACGAAGACAAGGCCCACGAGCTCGAGCGCGAGTTCGCCGGAAAGCCGGTCAAGGCGTGGAAGCTCGATGTGTTGGAGGCGGCGGCGACCGTGCGGCTGGCGGAGATGGTGGAGCAGGAGTTGGGCGCAGTGGACATTCTGGTGAACAACGCAGGCATCACCCAAGTGATGCCATTTGCGCTGATCGAGGAGGAAGACTGGGATCGGATCATGGACGTGAACGTGAAGGGGATGTTCCTTGTCACGAAAGCGTTTGTGCGGCCGATGATCCGCCGGAAGGCCGGGAGCATCGTCAACCTCGGCTCGCTAGCCGGCATGCGAGTGTTGGAAGTCCCGGTGCATTACGCCACAGCCAAGAGCGCCGTGGTGGGTTTTACCCTCGCACTCGCCCGCGAACTCGCGCGCTACGGCATCCGGGTCAACGCCGTCGTGCCCGGCCTGCTCACCGACGGCGTGAGCGGGAATGTGCCGGACAAGCAGCGGGAGGATTACGTGCAGCATTGCAGCGCAGGCCGAGCGGGCAAACCGGAAGAGGTCGCGGAACTCGTGGCGTTCCTCGCCAGCGAGCGCGCCAGCTACATTAACGCCCAAGCCATCCACGTTGACGGAGGCATCTGATGAAGTTCCGGTTCGTGGACAAGATCCTCGCGTGGACGCCGCACCAGCGGATCGTCGGTGTTAAGGCGGTGTCGTTCGAGGAGTATTGCCTGAAGGAACCGTTTGGCGACGAGGCGAAGCTGCCGGAGACGCTGCTGTTGGAGAGTTTCCTGCAACTGGGAAATTGGCTGCTGCTCCTTTCTTCGGATTTCAACCAAATGGGAATGGTCATCCGAATTTCGGAGGCGCGCTTCCATGATGCACTCCGACCAGGCCAGCAAGTGCGCATGGAAGTGACTCTGTCCCGACGGCACGAGGATGGTTTTGAGCTGTCAGGCGAAGGCACGGTGGACGGGCGCACCATCATCACGGGTCTGGGTTGCCTTGCGGCGACAATCCCGGCCACTGAGTATGTGAAGCCGGACGACCTGCGCGTGCTGTTCTCGGAAATCTACCAGCCCTGAGAGATTCTACCGGCGTGAGATCGTCCCGTCCATACACCTACCTGGGCACGGTGACCGGCATGTGCCGGCAATGCCGTGCGCTGGTTCCGGCGCGAGTGCTGGAGACGGACGGCGCGGTGTTTCAAGAGCGGCTCTGCCCGACGTGTGGCCCATCCCGAGCGCGCATCGCGGATGACGTGGACTGGTATCTGGAGCGAACTGCGACCACCGTCCGCTGCAAGCCGGCCCGCCAGCCATGTTCATCGGTGATGGCGGGTTGCCCGCACGATTGCGGTCCCTGCCAGTTCCATGCGAACGCCTGCCACCTGCCGGTGTTCTCCGTCACGAACGCCTGCAACATGAACTGCCCGATCTGCTTCACCTACAACCGGGCGGATCGGAAGTATTTCATGGGCCGCAATGAGCTGCACGCGCTGCTGGACCGACTCATCGCGCGGGCCGGGCCGTTCGATTTGATCAACATCACCGGCGGCGAGCCGACACTGCATCCGGATATTCTGGAGTTGCTGCGGGAGTGCCAGCGACCCGAAATCGGGCGCGTAACGATGAACTCGAACGGGCTTCGCCTAGCTGCGGACGAGGACTTGTGCCGGGCATTGGCAGACCTGGGTGTTTACGTTGTGCTTTCCTTTGACACGTTCCGCAGCGAAAGGTCGGCGAAGATTCATGGGCGGGATGTGGTGGAGGTCAAGCGGCGGGCACTGGCGAACCTCCAGCGCTTCGGCGTCGGCACCACGCTGCTTAACGTCATGATCCGGGGGCTGAACGATGATGAGATCGGCGATGTCATCGCGCTGGCCCGGAACCACCCGGTGGTGCGCAGCGTGACGGTCCAGACGATGACGTTCACCGGCCACGGCGGAAGGAACTTCCAGCCGCGCGAGACGATGCCGCTGGACGGGGCGGCCAAGGCCATCGAAACGGCGACAAACGGGGCGCTGCGCGCATGCGACTTCTTCCCGCATGCCGGGGCGCATCCCCTTTGCTACAGCGTGGCCTACTACCTCAAGGACCAAGACCACTACCGGTCCTTGACGGACTTGTTCACGGTCGAGCAACTGCGGCAGATGCTTGACCATGGCTATCTCCTGCAACCGGGCGAGGACAGTCAGGATGTGTTTCGCAGTGCTATTGACCGCCTGTGGGCAGCCGGAGACACCGCGGAGGTTCTGCCGTCCCTCCGGCGACTTGTGGAACAGATGTATCCACCGGGCTGGGTTCTGTCGCCAGCAGAGCGCCAAGCCGTGGCTGAAAAGAACCTGCTCGCCGTTTACCTTCACTCGCACATGGACGAGGACACGCTCGACCTTGGTCGTCTGTCGACGTGCCCCGACCAGGTACCTGACCCGGACGGTCGCCTCATTCCAGCGTGCGCCTACAATCTTTTTTACCGCGAGAAAGATCCGCGGTTTTGGCGCCCATCTGAAATCGGAGGCCGGCAATGAACTCTACCGGCAGCCCAGCGCCCCAGGACGGACGCGAACGATTCGCTCGATTTCTCGCCGGCGAAACAGCCGATCGCGTCTTCAGTCATCCCACGTGTCATCCATCACAACCGACAGGCTTCTGTCCGTGCGACCGTCCCTTGCTAGCCCGGCTGAGGTTTTATGTGCGAGCATGGCTGCTGCTGGCGGTGCTGAAGCAGGCCTTCAACCGACCCAAGATTGCGCTGTTGCGGCGGTTCGGCGCCCGAGTGGGCCGCAACGTGTATCTCTCGGCCGACCTTTGGATTGACCCCACGTTTCCCGAACTGCTTACCATCGAAGACGACGTGCTGGTCGGCGTGGGCGTCAAAATCGCGCTCCACGAATTCGGGCCGAACCAGTTTCGTGCCGGGCGGGTCATCATCCGGAAGGGCGCGGTGATCGGGGGCTTTGCGCTAATCGGGCACGGCGTGGAGATCGGCGAGGGCGCGGTCGTGGCCGGCGGCACTGCAGTGGGCCGCGACGTGCCGGCGGGCAAACTGGCGGTGGGCAACCCGGCCAGAATCTTCGCGCTGCCCGACGCTGGCGGCGGGACTCTGGACAGCTCAATCCATGAGTGAATACCTCACCAGCACACGATCCACCTGCAAGACTTGCCTGCGGCTGGTTGCCGCACAGGTTTTCGTCGAATCGGACGGCATCTGGCTGCGCAAGATTTGCCCCGATCACGGGCCGCAGAGGACGCGTGTTTACGGAGACGCGGAGAGCTACTTGAGGTTGGGGCATTTCCATCGGCGGGCCTCGTTGCCGCTGGCCTTCGCCACGGAGAACAAGGGTTGTCCGGATTCCTGCGGGCTTTGCCCCGATCACGAACAGCACATCTGCCTCCCGATTATCGAAATCACCGATCACTGCAACCTGGAATGTCCAATTTGCCTGGTGACCAATCCCGGCACCTACCACCGCACGCGGGAAGAGGTGGCACGTGTGCTGGACGCACTCATCCGATCCGAAGGTCAGATTGACGTGCTGAACCTTTCCGGCGGCGAGCCGACATTGAACCCGCACTTCCGCGTAATCATCGAGGAATGCGTTGGACGAAAAGAAATCCTCCGGGTCAGCGTCTCCACGAACGGTTGCGTGCTCGCGCGCGACGCCGACCTGCTGCGCTTCCTCGCCGAACGCCGGGTGATCGTCTCGCTCCAGTTCGACGGCCAGCACGACGACATCCATCGAACGCTGCGCGGGCGGCCGATGCTCGAAGAGAAACGGCGGTTGATCGAACAGTGTGCGGCGCTGGACGCGGCCATGTCGCTCACGGCCACGGTGGTTGCGGGGGTCAACGACACGCGGCTGGTGGAGATTGCCGACCTGCTGTTCGAGCACGACCACATTCTGAGCGTGATGTTTCAGCCGGCGGCGTACGCGGGCCACGCCACCGCGCTGGGTCGCCCAGTGGACGCAGCGACCATTCCCGATGTGATTGCGGCACTGGAAGGAGCCGGAGCCGGAACGGTTTCGAAGGGGGATTTTTCGCCGTTGCCGTGCAGCCATCCGGCCTGTTTCTCGCTGGCGTTCTACCTTCGAGTCGAGGATCACGCTTACCGGCCCGTCAAGCAGCTAGTCAGCGCGGAACGCTATCTGGACCTCATCCAAAACCGCGCGATCTTTGGGACGGACGCCGATAGCTTCGCTCAGATCAGCGAGGCCGTTTACGAACTGTGGTCCGGCCCGGCGGCGTTGTCGCCGGATTCGCAGAAGGCACTTCAGGCGGTCCGACGTCTGCTGGCTGAGAGCACGAGCGGCGGTGGTTACGCACCAAAGAAGGCGCTCACCGTCGCTGAACATTCCGTGAAGTCTATCTTCATCCACCAATTCATGGACCCGGAGACGTTCGATCTGTCGCGGGCGCGGAAGTGCTGCCAGGTCTATCCGCAGCCGGATGGGCGAATGATCCCGGTCTGTGTTCGTAACTGCGTGAAGGGCTGCTCATGACACCGATCCCCAAAAGAACGCTGATGGCAGTGAACCTGTTCGCATTCGCACTTTGTGCCGCGATGATTCTGGGCGGATGGTGGAACTACGCGCCTCCACTGATTCCGACGACCGCGCAAGGTGGAACAGCGCTTGAAAACGGACTGCCCATGACGGACAAACCGGATTCGCAACCGACGGCGACCTCCCGGCCCATGTCGGTTCTGAAACAGTGGATTGTCGTGATCACAGCGTTCGGCGTGAAGCCGGTTTACCTGCTCGTGTCGCTCGCAGTCATCATTGTGCTGTGGCGGCGGCCGGCGCCGGATTTGACAGCGCTGCGCTGGGGCCTGATCTGGTTTTGGGTCGGCGAACAAGCGTGCAGCGCGAATTACCTGGGCTACGGCGGTCAATCCGAGTTCCTGGAGTATTTGCACAACTTCGGCATGGCGGCGGGGTTCGCTTTCGTGACCTGGGCTTTGATGGAAGGTGTGGACCACCGGCTCATCCGGTTCAGTGATGCGAAGGACCGATGCGCCGCGCTCTCGCTCTGCCGGCGATGCATCAAATACGCGGACGAACCTTGCGGGCTACGCCGCGCGTTCATGTTCGGCATCCCGGCCACCGCGGTTCTGGCGCTGCTGCCGCTGACCGCGGATTTCAAACTCACCACGTACCGCTGCGACATTCTGGGCGCCAGCGTGTGCTACTCGCACACCGTGGCCAGCCAGTGGTTTGAAATGCGCTTCTGCCCGTTGCTGGCGCTGGGTTGCTTTGCTGCCTCATGGCTGGTTCTGGCATTCAAGCAGGAGAATCCACTGCCACTGTCCAAGCTGCTGTTCGCGGCGGGCTTGGGACCGCTGAGTTTCGGGCTGCTACGAACCTTCCTGGTCGCTACCTTCAGCGACGACCTGATGTGGTTTGAAACGTGGGAGGAATGGACTGAACTACTCTTTGTGCTCGGCACGGCGTTCGTGTTGTGGGTCTTTCGACACGGGCTTCTGACCCACCATGAAGCAGCCGCCGCTGCGCCGGCTGCCCCATGACCACGCTGCCCACCCGACACCTCGGCCGCAAGTTGCGTTATGCCTGGTCGTTCGTACTGGGGCGGCTGGTGCATGTGAATCTGCAGATTCTCTATGACTGCAACTATCGCTGCCGCATTTGTGACTTCTGGCGTGGTGGTTATCGTGACCATCCGCGGCTGACTTTGGAGCAAGCCGCAATCATCTCGGACCGGCTTAACGAGATCGGCCCGCAAATCATCTCGATCGGTGGTGGCGAACCTCTGCTGCACCCGGACTTGGAAGCCATCGCCCGCACCTTGGCCCGACACCATTTCCCGGTGCTCATTACCAACGGCTCTCTGGTCACCGCTGACAAGGCGAATGCCATGTGGTCCGCGGGGTTGATGGAGATCAGCGTGTCGGTGGACTATGCCGAATCGTCCCGACATGACACGCAACGCGATTGCCCCGGCGCCTTTGACCAAGCCTTCCGCGCGCTCGAGATTCTGCACGACACCCGCACGCATCCCGAGCAGCGCGTCCACCTGATCTCTGTTCTCATGGACGACAACCTCGGCGACTTGGAGCGGTTGATCGAACGCTGTGAGCACATGGGAATCACTTGCCTGTTGACGCTCTACAGTCACAGCCGCGGCCAGAAGCCCCCTCGGCCTCCGGCAATGGATGTCTCCAGCGCGCTATTGGAAATCAAGCGCCGCCGCCGGCATTTCGTGCCCTTGCGCGGATACCTGGAACGCTTCAGTGAAGCGGCGACGTCGGGCGCCGGCCCGTGTCAGGCCGGACGACTGCTCTGCAAAATTGACAGTCAGGGCGACGTCACCTTCTGCATTGACCGGCTGGAAAACCCTGCGGGCAACATCCTGCGCGAGGCGATGCCCGGGATCGTCCGCCGGTTGCGCAAACAATGGCGCTCGAACGACTGCCGTGGGTGCTGGACGAGTTGTCGCGGCTCGCTGGAGACACTTCGCTTCGGTCCGCATCGGCTGGGCAATCTGTGGGACTACTGGCAGATGACCCGCCCGGTCCCTCTCAAGGGAAGTTTCTGAGCCAGCCGCGGGCCTCGAGCATGGCTTCGTGCAGCGCCGAGGCGGGATTGGCGAGCAGGCGCGAAAAACCGAGCGCACAGGCGGAATGACATCGCGTGTCGCAGTCCGGTTGGGGTCCGAACTTCCTCAACCCTGCCCGGCGAAGCGCGTGGAGATTCGGTTCATCGAAGAGATTGCCGGCGACCTGCCCCAACTCCAGGCACGGGTAGAGCACGTCGCCGCTGGGCGACACGGTCAACATCGTGAAGGGCCGACAGGCGAACTTCCGCAAGTCCCGCATGTGCTCCAAATAGTCCACGGTGCCCTGGAGGCGTCCGCCTTTCCGCTTCTCTGCGATCAGGAAATCGAAGAACGCGCGATAGCCGGAGCTTCCCGCCAGTGCGGCATGCGCTTTGACGCCCACCAGTTGCGGACAGGCTGCCAGCCGGAAGCCGCGCGCCCTGGCATAGTCCCACACGTCGTACAAGTCCGCGATGTTCTGGGGCGTGACCACGCTCGAAATGATGATCTCGAATCGCCGCTTTCGGAATTGTCTGGCCTTCTCGATGTTCGCTAACACGCGTTGGTGAACACCGCCGCCTCCACCGTACCAGGCATCCGCCTTGCCGGAATCCAAGGTCTGCAGACTGAAGACCAGGAAATGCACCGACTCGGCGATCGCGTGGAGATGGGGTTCGAGGTTCACGCCGTTGGTGGTCAGGATCACCCCACGAAAGCGGAGCGCTTTGATTCGCTTCGCGATATCGGAGAAATCGGGATGCTGCAGCGGCTCGCCGCCGGTGAGCACTAGAAACTCGCAGTGCCTCCGGATGATCGCCAGCAACTGCAGGACGCGCTCGGCCCCGAGCGCCTTGTCCGGCAATTGCGGGTACGGCACGCCGGCCCCGTCGCAGCAGTGCGGGCACCGTAACGCACACGAATACGTCAGGTAATAGACACTCAGCAACGGGTGCCACCGTTCCGGCGCATCAACGAGCAAGTGATGGAAGTACCCAAGGACAGCGTTCACATGCTCCGATCCTAAACAGAGGAGTCACGGCGGCGCAACCGATCAAGCACGTGAGGTTCTCGACCGCAATCTCAACATCCCCTGCTCCATCGCTGAACCGGCTCGTAAGGTGCGCAGCTCGGACGATCACCTGGACGAGGACGAGCAACGGAGTTCGCCCGACTGGCTGCGCCAACGCTCCGGCGTTGGGTTCTCTTCGCGCCTACCACTTCACCGGCACGGTCAGCTTCTTGTTGAACTTGTTCCGGTAATGGAGCTGGCGGTGCCGCATCCCGTATTCGTGGACGAGTTTGGTCAGCTTCACGTCGTAGCAGCAATACTCGGCGATCTCGTAAAGCCGGCCCTGCTTGAACCACTCGATGGCCTGCAAGCCCTCGGCGGTCTTCTCCAAGCCGAAGGTCGCGGCGGCGATGGCATCCAGGGAAAGCCGGTGTTGCAGCGTTTCCTGGAGCACGACCATCATGTCGAGCGTCGGCACCTGGCGCAAATCCAGCGGCGTGTAGCCGTGGAGCACTTCATAATCGAACCGCAGGTTGTTGAACCCCACCACAAGGTCCGCGCGCTGGAGTTCGGCGATGAGGTCGTTGACCTGCGGTTCGCCGTAGATGCAGTAGCCGCCGCGCGCCGTGCTGTAGGTCACACCCACGCTCATGCCCATGCGGCTGATGTGGTTCCAGCCGCCGACTTCTTCGGCGGACCTTTGCGTTTCGAGATCAAAATAGACGATGTTCTTCACGGCGCGGCGAC
Organism: uncultured Verrucomicrobiota bacterium; assembly: GCA_964548925.1. GTDB lineage: Bacteria > Verrucomicrobiota > Verrucomicrobiia > Limisphaerales > MWDV01 > MWDV01. The sequence continues at coordinate 69,144 of CAZJTM010000005.1, forward strand.
CATCAAACCCTCGCGGGCGGGAAGAAACAAGTGCGTTCGACAGGGAAATCGCAAATCCTCGGCGCCATTCAGCGTGCTGCCGGCGTCCTCACCGGAAGAACCATTCCAAGTCTGGCCCAAACTGGAACTTCCGGCGGGGACGCCGGAAGCACGCTGGGGGACGTCGAAGATTGGGGTTTCACGCCCCGGCTGTTTTAACGGCTTGAACGGCGTCTCGCCCACGTTACGCTGCCGGCGTGCGACATCGCGTCATCAGCGCCTTCAGCCTGCCCTCGCTCCGCCAGATGTGGGACGCGCCACTGCCGGCCTCCTATGGCAATGTCATCGGCCGCAGTCTCGTCGCGCTGCTGCTCACGGTGCAGGGCCTCGGCGCTTTTGCGCTCATTACGTTCAGCGTGTTGCTGACCAAGTTCGGCGTGGCGCGCGGTCTCATGCGGGGGCGGGTGCGCCAGGAACTGGCCCGCTCCGGCCTGCGTCTGCTGCCCATGTTTCTGTTTCTCGCGGCGGCGCTCGGCTTCCTGGTCATCGGCCAGACCGTGTCGTGGCTCACGCGGGTCGGCGCCATCAACTATCTCGGCACCGTGATGGTGGTGGTGGTCGTGCGCGAACTCGGACCTCTCCTCACCGCGCTGGTGGTGCTGGCACGCGTCGGCACGGCGAACGTCGTCGAACTCGGCACGGCACGGGCCACGGGCGAAGTGGAAGCGCTGGAGGCGCTGGGCATTGACCCCGTGCATTACCTCGTTGTGCCGCGGGTGATCGGCATGGCCCTCGGCATCTTTTCGCTGACGGTTTATTTGATTCTGGGCGCGGTGGCAACTGGTTACCTGTGGGCCTTCCTGCAAGACGTGCCGCTGACGCCGGGCGATTACTTCCGCCAACTCGCCGGCGCGCTGAGCGGGCTGGATTTCGCTTTGCTCGGGCTCAAGACGTGTTGGTTTGGCGCCGTCATCGCCGTGGTCACTTGTTATCACGGGCTGGCGCAGCCGCTGCGGCTCGAGGAAGTCTCGTCCGCCACCGTCCGCGCCGTGGCGCAAGGCCTGACCGCGTGCGTGGTGCTGGACGCGCTGTTCATCGTCATCTACCTCGTGGCCGCATGAGTGCCGCCGTTGCCCTCCCCAACCCGCCGGCCATCGAAATGCGCGGCGTTGCCGTGAACGCGCCGCGCGACGCGGCCTCGCTCGTGGCTGCGGAGGTGGATTGGACGGTTGCGCCCGGCGAGTTCTGGGTCATCGGCGGGCTCCAAGGCGCCGGCAAGAGCGATTTCCTGATGCTGACCGCAGGCTTGATTCCACCCCACGCAGGCGAGTACCGCCTGTTCGGCGAACCCATGCCCATCTTCGAGGAGTCCCGGCTCGCCCAACGCCTGCGGGTGGGACTGGTCTTTGACGGCGGACAATTGCTCAATCACCTGACGGTGTTCGAGAACGTCGCCCTGCCCCTGCGCTATCACCGCAACCTGGCCCCGGCGGAGGTGGAGGCGGAAGTGCGCGCCATGCTGTCGGCCGTGGGACTGCTGCCGTGGGCCGCGAACACGCCGGGGGCGTTGCCGCGACCGTGGCGCAAGCGCGCCGGGCTGGCGCGCGCGCTGATGCTCAGGCCGGAATTGCTCTTGGTGGATGGCGCGATCAGCAGCGCGGACCTGCGTCACGCCCACTGGTGGCTGGGCTTTCTGGACGCCCTCGCGCGCGGGCATCCCGTGCTCGGCGGCCAACCCGTCACGCTGGTCGCGACAGCGGAGGATCTCCGTCCCTGGCGCGGTCATGCAACCCACTTTGCCTTGCTGGCGGAACAACGCTTTTCCGTGCTGGGGGACTGGGCGCAGGTTGAACAAGACACAAGCGCCGCCCTGCGGGTGTTGCTTGGGGAAACCAAACCCGGCTGAGCCACCGTTGGTTGCCTGATCGTCGCCCGTTGCGAATCGAGCTTCCGTCGCCTTGCAGCCTCAGCCGTATCCATGCCGTAGGACAGGCTTCCAGCCTGTCTCCAACTTCAACGGAACAACACCTTTGCCCGCGCGCACGAGCCCGGTCGCGCGCCTCCAAGCGGTGAACCGGCAGGCAGGAGATGGAGACAGGCTGGAAGCCTGTCCTACACGCAGCACACACGCCGCCCCGACAAGCCGAAGGCGAATCCGCGCCAAGGCAGATCACTCGCCGCCTTCCACAACCCGGATTTCCTCGGGCGCAAGGCCGTAAAGTTCATACACGCGCTCGTCAATCTCCCCGTCCAGCTTCCGAATCTCCGCCTCAATCGCCGCGAGGTCGGCGCTTCCGGCCTCTTGTTCCACGGCGTTCATCAGGTCGCGGATGGCGCGCAAGTTGTCGCCGGCGCCGGAACTGAAATACACCAGCGGCTCGAGCGCATTCACCAGCAGCGGGAAAATCGCCTCCGGCTTCTTGCCCTTGGTCCACTTCTTCTGGCGCGAATGCTCGGCGAGAAACTGCTTCCAGCGGGCGTAGATGAACTGCCGGAGGGCGTCGTCCTTGAAGGCGAGGCGCAAGACCGGCAGCGGCTGCGGTTCCGCATCCGCCTTCGCGGCGACGGTGGCGGACAGCGTCAGAGCCTTCCCGTCCGCTTCGATCTGGATGGCGTGGACGAAGCCGGCGCGTTGCACGTCGTCAATCAGGATTTCCGGCTGCACGGCGGCGGCGAAGTCCTTTTGCAGGTAGTGGGCGAGGTTGCAGGGGACGCGGGTGGTGCTGTGGCGGATGAGGCGCTCCAAAACCTCCGGCAGCTTCACACGCTGGCGATGGGCGGCCTGAATCTGCTCCACGCGCTCGACAATCTCCCGCTCCAGCTTCACCTCGGTTTTCTTCTTCGGGTCAATCCGCTTGATGGGAAGCTTGTCGAGGAACTGCTTGTTGGCGGCGAAGTACCCGCCACGGAAATTCGTGCTGACGTGCTTCAGATAGAAATCCAGCAACCGCGAATTCAGCAGACCGCAAAGGTAGGCAAGTTGAATCTTACCCGGATCCGCGGTCACTCCATATCCGCCGGTCGTGACGTTGATGAAATAGAAGTCTTCTGCGCGGTCAAAGTGCGCGCTCAACTCGGTAATCATGTAAGGCACGAGCAGTTTGGGCTGCTCCCACATGCCGAGATTCTGCGTCCGACCAAAACGATACCATTCTTCGTCACGAAAGCTGCCATCTTCCCGGTCTTCCAAGGTTTTCCTGTGTCGAAACAGGTAGTCCCACGCCAAGGGAAAACTCCTTTTCAACTTGGCGGCGGGAATGAGTCTGGCCTCGTTGTCCTTCACCTCGTAGGGAAACAGGACCAACGCTCTGGCCTCGGCCCAATAGCGCCCTACGTTTCCCGCGCGGACGACGCGCTTCAATAGTCTTGATTCCAGAGTCACCCATGCGCCGTCTTCCTGCGACAGGACTTCGGTGCTGCCCTTCTTGCCTTCGCGAAATTCCTCGAAGAGATAGACTTTGTCGGCGCTGGTGATCGGTCCTTGAAACACCCGTTCCGTCACGTCAGCAAATCTGTCGGGCAACTTGGAGAGCCTTTGAAACAGTGGTGCAGATGCGCCCAGCGCGAAGTTCCATGCACTGGCCGAGAAGTGCGCAGCGGGAAAAACTCCTTCTTGTGCAACTCCGGTCGCGCGCCACTCATCGAGACTCTCCACCTTGGCGAATCGGCAAGCGGGCTGCGGTTCATTGTCGAGGAACAACAAGCAGGTGTATGTGCTGACTTGCGGAAAGACCTGCAGATCGCCGAACGAGAGGATGTGCCGGACGTGCCGGCCTTCATTCAATAGCCTCCGCAGTTGCTCGCCGTATTCCGCTTGGAAGAACTTGTGCGGGCAGATGTAGCCAAACAGGCCATCGGCGTTGAGCAGTTGCAGGCCACGCTCGATGAAGCAGACGTAGATATCGAAGTTGCCGGACGCGGCGGAGTGATAGTTGGCTTTGAGAAACTCCACGGCCTGCGGCGCGTTCGCTTGCATCGTTTGGATCCGCTCGTACGGCGGATTGCCGATGACGACATCAAAGCCGCGGCGTAGGACAGGCGTCCCGCCTGTCTCTGATTTCTTTTCTTCAGATGGAGACAGGCTGGAAGCCTGTCCTACGATTTGCGGAAACTCCTTCGCCCAATCGAACGCCGCGTCGCCGGCCACGCCTGGGTCGGCGATGAGCGAGTTGCCACACTTGAGGTTCTGCGTGAGGTTGGGCAGCAGGTTGAGCGGCTTGCCGCCGCGTTGTTTGACGCGCAAGCGTTCCAGGAACGCGTCGCGGTTCACGGCCATGTAGCGCAGCCAGAGGTTGAGCTTGGCCACCTCCACGGCCTGCCGGTCCAGGTCCACGCCAAAGATGTTTTCCGTCAGCACATGGAGCGGGGCTTCCAAGACTTCCTCGGGGATGACGAGGTCGGCGTCGAAGAGCGAACCATGGCCGTTGCGTTCCCGCTTGAGCCGCCGGCACTCGACGTTGTAATCGGCGTAGGCGGCGACCAGCGTGTCGAACGCGACGAGCAGGAACGAGCCGGAGCCCATCGCGGGATCGAGAACCTTGATCTGGGCCAGTTCGCGGATCTTGGCGAACGCGCCCTTGAAGTTCTTGTAGCCGAGCAGCGACTTGGCTTCGGCGAGGATAGGCTTGATCTTTTCGCCGAGCGTGTGGGCTACGATGTAGTCCACGATGTATTTCGGAGTGTAGTAGATGCCTTCCTTCTTGCGCAGTTCGTCGGTGTCCTCGATGGCGATGCGCCCGCCCTGCTGCTCCAGCTTGTGGGCGAGGAAGCGTTCATAGACCGCGCCCATCACGTCCTGCGACATCAGGCTGAAGTCGTAGCTGTAGAGGTGGCGGAAGGCGAGGAGTTCGCCCTGGCCGGTCTCGAAGCCGCAGGTGGCAGCCAACTCCGGCGCCAGCGGTTCGTGACCGACGACGGCGGCGAGCGCCGCGTTGTCTATTTCCAATTGGTCACAGAGCAACGGCTGCTCGAACAACTCGGTGTTGAAGTCGTTCTTGATTTCGATGAAGAGCGATTGCCGGACGATTTCGGCAAACGTGGCGTTGGCGCGACCGTAGAGGACTTCGTAGGTACTGTAGGCACGGGCGAGTTTGTTGTATTCGACCAGCCGGCGCGTCTCCAGCATGCGGCAGAAGATAAAGCGGTCGAGCAACTGCTGGCTGGCGAGTGTGAGGTCGGCGAGCGAACGCTGCGGGTTGCGGAGGGCGAATCCGTTGGCGATGAGCAGTCGCCAGCGCTTGAGGTCGGCAAGGAATTGCTGGTCCAGGCTGGCCTTGAGGCGCTGGTCGTAAATCTCGTCAATGCGACCCGCCTGAAGGTTTTCGCAGGCGAGAAGTTCCCAGAACTCCTCGCGGCGCGACCCAAGCTCGTCGAGCCGGAAGGAGAACGTGGGCGCGGTTTCGTTGACGCGGACGAAATGGAACTGGTCGAAGTTGGTGAGCAGAATCCACGCGACCGGCCGCTCCATCTTCGTGACCTCGGGGCTGAGGCGGTAGTTCTGGATGTAGCGGAGCACCTGCTCGCGGTGTTTCTCGAACAGGCTGGTTTTCGGGCAGTCGTGCAAGCTCTTGGCTTCGACGAACAGGAGCGGATGTTCGGCCTTGAGCAGGTAGTCCACCGAGTCGCCGAGGATTTTGAACTCGCGGACGTAGCCGGACTTGGCGGCGAACCCCAGCGCGCTGAAGAGCGGTTCCAGCAGCAATTGCTTGGTGGCCTCCTCCGGTTCCTGTTCGTCAAAGCCGGAAACGCGCAGACGCCTCGCCTCGGCAATCAGCGCTTCCAGTTTGACCAGGAAATGGTCTTTCATCCCGGATTCGATTGGCACGAGGTCAGAGTGTGGGCGGGAAGGCCGACAGCGTCAATCTCGTCCCCCATCTGGGAGCGCTGGCGCCCTGCCGGCGGGTGCGAAAGCCCGGCAGCGCGACTCGCTGGCCGAATGCCGACGTTCCCCAAAGCCATGCACCGGAAGTTCAACTGCGTAGGCTTCAACCCGGTTGTTTCACACCCAAACCGCCGGGAGAGGGCATCCGGCCTAGAGGACCGGGGTTCGCGCGCTGTAGGCCGGGTGCCCTCACCCGGCGAAGGGTTGGCGATTCAATCGAGGTGTGAACTATCCAAGTCAAGGCGACCCGACCCGGCGGACGCGGAAGAAACATGGAATCTCGCCCGCCGCAGCCGTCAGCGTGAGGCTGTGGTTCGTCGTCAGCAGATTTGTGAGGAACGCGCTCCACACACTGAGATTTGACGACACCTCCACGCAATATGGCTGGCCGGGAACGGCTTCCCACGTCAGAGCCACGCCGGAACTGCTGGTGGTGAGCGACAACAACCGAAACGGCTTGGTGTAAGGGTTCTTGAAGACCATCAGCACGGGCAGATGATCCGACGCGGTCTGACTGTCGCCGGCCAGCAGCGGCGGGGGCGGGTTGGTCAGCCAATCGGAGCGGAAGACCTGGCTGGATGCGACGTTCGAGAAGAGCAGCGCGCAGGGCAGCACGTAGTCATAACGCTTCGTGAGGTCCGCCGCGCGGATGGAAAACGTCAGCTCGCTGCCGGTCCCGGGATTCACCGGCGTAGTCAGGCGCAAACCGGTCGGGGCGCTGGTCAGGCGCTCGATCGTCCGCGGCGCGCTGGCCGGCGGGCGCGCGACATCTTCGTTCAGGTCGCCCGTGAGCAGATAGGGGCGCAAGCGATTGGTCGTGAGGAAACCGGTCACGAAGAAGTTGGAAATGGCGTTGGCCTCGGCCGCGCGGCGGGCGGAATCGTCCGCGCCCTGGCCGGATTTCAGGTGCGTGGTGAAGACGTGCAGCGGCTGGGGAAAGTCCGGCACGGCGATCTGCGCCTCGAACAGGTCGCGCGTGAAGCTCCCGTCGTAGCCGAACCCGGACAGGCTCACGCCATCCAGCCACTTCTGCGAGCGCGTAATGGGAAAGCGGCTGGCGATCACACTGCGGATGAAGCCGTCCGTGCCGGAATTCGTGGCCAGCGCGTAGCCGGGAAGATAGGCGGCCACGAAACCCGGCATCTGCCAGGTGTTCGTGTACGGAATCTCCTGAAAGGTGACGATATCCGGCCGCAGGTACCGCAACTGACGACCAATAGCCTGGACCTGCGCGGCGTTGGTGCTCCAATCTTCAATCATGGCGCCGTGGCTGTTGTAGGTCACGAGGCGGAAGGCCACCGCATCCGGCGGTGGCAGCGGGCTCACCGTGAGGAGCGCTGGCTCGCTGTTCGTGATCCCGGCCAGGTTGGTGATGGTAACAGAGTAAGCCCCGGCCTGCGTGAGAGTGATATTCGTCAGGGTCAGCACGGACACGGTTGCGCCGGCAAGCTGAGTTCCGTTGAACCGCCACTGATAGCAGAGCGGCTCCGTGCCGGCGGCGAGGACCGCGAACGTGACATCGCTTCCTTCAACCACCGCCTGGCTTTGAGGTTGCAGCATGATGGCCGGGGGAATGTTGGACCGGGGCGGGCTGACTTCGGCAAAGCTGGTGGCCACGATCAAGTCGTCGAACGTCAGCACGCCCATGCCGGGGCTGGAGCCCGACTGGCGCAACGCGAAGGCGGTGAGGCCCGACGCGGTGGCGGCGTCTGTGGCGTCGGCGCGGTTGGCGGTCGCGGTTTCGTCGGTGGGGTTGATCCAAAGCGTCGTGGCGGGAGTGGCGACTGTGTAGCGCAGCACCACCGAGTAGTTGCTGCCCAGCGCCAGATCCACCGGAACGATTGCGGCGGGCGTGTTTGCCGCGTTGGCCACGCCCAGCCGGAACCGGTCCGCCGCGGCGCCGCTGGTGGTGGCAAAGACCTTGGCCCGAAAGCCGAGCGTGCCCGCATCTTTGAAGTGCGCGAAGTAAGTACCCGCGCCATTCGGCAGCGCGGAAAAGTTCACCGTGAAGCTGGCATACAAGTTCCCCCCGGTGTGCGGCGAGCCATCGAGCGTGCGGGCCAGGTCCTCCGATTGGTTTTGCGAGAGCTGCACGCGGTTCGCCACAACCTGCGTCTGGCCGGTCGCGCCGCTGTGCGCGGTCCACAGGAACGCGGAGTTGGTGACCAGCGAGCCGTTGGTGTAGGTGAAAGTATCGGCCAGCAACACGGCGGCCGGCAAAGCCGGAACGGCGGAGAACAACGCTAGGCACGTCGCGCCGATTGTGGTGGCGCGCGTCAGCCATCGGGAAGCCATCAGTTCCAACGTCATGCTGCCCGAGCCTCCCACAGCCGTGGCATGAAGTAAAACCTCCGCTCAGCGCTTCTCGTTGAAGGATGCCCGCGAATACTTCTGCTCCGTCAGCGCCTCGGCGCGTTCGCGCAGTTCCAGGTCCGGTTCCAGTTCCGTCCATTGCACGCCGAAGCCCGCACTCGCCACGTCACACATCGCCTGTTGCCAGTCTATCTTGGCCAGGCCCAGTGGGGGCGGTTGGACCGAGCCTTGGATGAGCAGGCCCAAGCGGTTCCTGCGCTGCGCCGCGCCGGCGATCTTGCGGCCCTGCCAGAGCACGTCTGACTTTTCGCACCCCACGAAGCACTGGCCCGGGCCCGTTGGACGACAGCACGGGGCAAGTTCTGTGGTCACGCCAAGGCGCGTGAACGCGGCCCGCACCCACTCGTGGACGCGGCGGTAGCTTTCCTCAGCCGCGAGATCGTGCCACTCGTGGCGCGCTGGAAACACGAGGCTGTAGGTCCAGTCGGCATCGTGCGGCACGATGCCGCCGCCGGTGGGCCGACG
>CAZJTM010000005.1:77851-78107 GCA_964548925.1 uncultured Verrucomicrobiota bacterium
GCCCCGTGGGGGCGCCCTTCAACCCTGTGGTTTTGTGTGCTGTGGCCTGGGGGCGCCCCCCGCCCGCCGCCGGTGGGCCGACGGATGAGCGGGCGCAGCAAGGTGACACGCTCGACTTCGGCGAACTTCTGGAAATAGCCGAACGTGGCGGCGGGCTCGACCCAGCCGTAGAAACGCAGGACCGGTTGCCCGAGACGCGGCATGGCTTCAAGCAGCGCCTCATCCAGCGCCATGTTGTAAGCGGATGGGCACGGGC
>CAZJTM010000006.1:0-39251 GCA_964548925.1 uncultured Verrucomicrobiota bacterium
GATCCGTCTTGCTCAGCACGTTGACGAGCAACACACCGCCGCGGATCGCCTTGACCCGCACGTCGCGCGTGGACTGACCGGATTCAACCAACACAGGCACGGTCTCGGCGACCCACTCCGGGAGGGTCTCAGCGAGTCCATCCAAGACCGCGTTCGTGCCGAACGCGGCGCAGACGCGATAGCTGCCCGCTGGCACGTCAGGGATGCGGAACGAACCATCAGCCCCAGATTTGACCGGCTCCCGCGCGCCGAGGTTGAACGGACTTGCGCTGTCGGGCTGCAGGGACAATTGCGCCACCGGCACCGGGGCTGGGCTGCCTTCGGCAACGACCACGCCCTCGACGTTGCCGGACGGTTCGACCACCAGGCGGATGTCCTGTTGGCCCGCTTGGAAGGGCATCGAGTCCGGTCCCCAGGAGGAAGGCAACGCCGGTTCGCGCAGCGCCTTGCCGATCGCCTGCACCGCGAGGCTCGCGGAGGCGTTCGTGGGGAAGTTCTCGATGCGGAAGCGTCCATCCGGACCCGTTCGGGCATGGAACATCTCCCGCGCAAGTTTCCCCGAGAGGTAACCGTAGGCGGATTGGCCGTCCGCTTGAGGGGTGTCGCTGAAGCCGACATGCACGAACACCTCGGCCCCGGTGACCGGCTTGTCCGCTTCGTCCACCACCACGCCCGCGAGGCTCGCCGGCGGCATCAAGACCAGCCGCCGTTCCATGCTGGATTGGAGATTCCAGAACTGAAGCCAGGCCGGGGCGAAACCGGTTTTGCGCGCCGTGACGACGGCCCCGCTTCGCGGCAGGGCGACTTCAAACGCACCCTTCGTCCCGGCAGTCGCTTGCCCAATCACTTTGAGATCGGGATCCATCCAGCGGCGAATCCCGTCACCGTAAGTCGAGACTTCGACCACCGCCGCTTCGACCGGGTTCCCCGCCGCGTCCTGGACCGTGCCTTTGAGGAGGATGACGATGTCAGCCACGTTGGTCTGCGCAAACGCGCTGGAGGCCAACACCACAGCGAACGCAAACACCACCTGCCATGTCTTCTTCATTTTCAATTCCCTCTCAGATTCAACATGAAGCCAACGAACAACAACGCGCCAAGCCGCCGACCAACCCGATCCGAGGCGGCGGCATGAACAACACCGAACTTCCGATCTCGCGAAGCGTCTTGGAGTGCGGCGGCCCTCCCCCCCCGGTTGGACGCGGGGCCAAACGGGGGGGGGGGGCCCCACACACCGGCGCGGGGCCCTCCGCCGCTTTTCGGACGCGTGCCAAAGCGGCGGAGGGCCGCCGCACTCCAGGACGCTGGCGCGTGGTTTTGAGCCCGCCCCAGACCCGGCAATCGTTCGCTTACCGAGCGGGGCGGGGAATTCTACTTCGTGGCTCCGTCGGTGTGCAGCGCTTTGACTTCCTCGGCGCTCAAGCCCCGGTTGTAGAGCCGCGCGTCATCCAGCCAGCCGCCGAACAACCGCCCCCGGCTCGCGGCGTTTTCACCGAGGGTGACCGGCACGTTGTTCACCGCCAGCGCCCCTGACGCGGTGACCGCCGCCTTCTCCTCGCCGTCCACGTAGAGCGCGATGCGCTTGCCGTCATAGACGCCGACGAGCTGGTGCCAATGGTCGTCCGTCAGGGCTTCTTTGAACACCAGGTTTGGCGACTTGCCCTTGCTCGCGCCCGTGGTTTGCGGACCAGTGAGGGCGAACTCGAAATTCCCAGTGCCGCCGATTCGGTGCAATCGCCAGGCCTCGCCCTTCGCCAGCAGCGTTTCCGGAGTCTTGCCCACCGCGCGGGGCTTGACCCAGACCGCGACGGTCAAGCCGTTGCGGAAATCCAGGTCGCCCGAGTCGGCGAACTCGATCCAGTCGCGCTGGCCATCGAATTCGAGCGCGCCGCCAAGGGCGCCACCGCCCGGGGACCAACGCGGGTTTCCAGACAACTGCCCGTTGAGTTTGTTTCCCGCCGCGTTGACCGCCGTCGTGCCACTCGATTCGTCGAGCTTCCACCAGCCCACGGGCCCGGCCTTCTCCGAGCCGGTCGCGGGCTTGGTGTCCTTCGGGTGAAGCGTCAAAGATGGCTTCACCACTTGGAACGGCCCGAGCACATCGAGGTTGACGACGAGGGGACGCTGCGCCGATTTGGGCTCTCGCCATGAGAGCGAACAGACGCCACCTCACCCATACTCGAAGGTATTGGTGGAACGGAACGTCCCCGTCAGGCTGGCGACGTGAATTCGCGGCGCGCGGGGGCGCTCTTCGCCGCGCATGAGGTCCACCGTTTCGCCCAACTGCCCGAGCAGCCGCAGCCCGAAGGAGACTTCGCTCTTGCCCTCGTTGGCCTGAACCACCGCCCGCACGGGTTCGCCAATGGCGAGTTCCACCGCAGCCGTGTCCGCAACCGTGAAATCGCCGGCCTTGGTGAAGCTCGAACCTGACAGCCGCCATGCGGTACCCTTGTCGTCTTTGCGGTTGATGCTCCAACTGTTGACCCGGTAATCCCCCGCGGGGAGCGAAAGCTCGCCCTTCTCCGGCTTGCGAATGAAATGGCCGTTCTTGCCAAAGGCCACGAACTCGGAAATGACCTCGGGCACGCGGACCTTGCCCAGCCGGACGCCCTCGGCCTTTTGTGCCTTGAGGAATGCGCCATCGCGCGCCACTTCGATCTGGAGCAGTTGCCCGTCCAGTTCCAAGTATTTGCCGAGATACCGGCTCACGCCCTTGTCGCCAAGAATGATGAGGAGGTCGCTCTCGGACGGCGTCGTGCTCGTGTCGCTGAAGACGCCGTTGACGGTGTTGTCCACGAGCTGCACGCGGCGTTTCTTGCCAGCGAGTTCCACCGAGCCCTCGTACCAGCCGCCGGAGCCAACCAACAACTGAGCCCGGTCTTTGTCAAACTGGTAGAACTGGGCAATCAGGTGATAGGTGATCGGCCCGTCCTCACCCTTGAAGACCAGCTTCGCCGGCTCGAACGCCGCTGAGTTGTCGTCACGGCTCTGGCAAGGCACAACCGGGTCGTCATCTAGGCGGCCATTGCCATTGGCGTCGAAGACCAAGCGGTCGTACGGTCCGCTGCGGGCCGTGCGGTCGAGACAGAATCGGCGGCCCTCGTTGAATTCGAGCCCGTTCTTCCAAACCCCGAAATAGGGAGCGCTGGTCAGTTTGGGAAGAGTGACGTTGGGCGGTGGGTTGGTGGAGAGCTCCAGCCAGCGATAGCCTTTCGGTTCGGTGCCGGTGTGGTATTCGAGCCATTGCTCCTTTTGGGCGGCGGCGGAGAGGGTAAAAGCCAGCCCTGCCAGCGCGGCCAGCGTGTGGGCGTTTTGCGGGCGCGCGGCCCGGGTTATTCTCAACAACTTCATGCGTTGCTCCTTCGGTTCAAATGGACAGCGAATGGTCACGGCTGTTCAAACTGCGCCCGACGGACCTGGCGGATTTGGCACCGGCGGCGGCGAAACCAGGACGGGTGGCGGGGGCGCGACGGGATTCAGGTGGAAGAGTTCCTTGAGCCGTTCGCGGAAGAGCCCGTTCACGTAAGCCAGCACGAGGAACGGCAGTGCCATCCCGAATGTCAATCCCGCGAGGCTCAGCACGGGGCCGAGAAATTCGATCCAGGACGGACCGTTGGAATTCGCCACCCACACGACCACGGCGAACGGCGTCGTGATGAGCAGCCAGAGAGCGGCCATGAATAGCACGGCCCAAACTGTCAGCGCGAGGGGGCGATAGCGTCGGCGGCATGCGACCCCAGCCAGGTTCAGACCAATCACCGCCACCGCAACGGCGACAGCTACCAGGATAATGAAGCCCAGGGCCGCGGCATCCCACTCCGCGCGCACCAGATAGCAGAACGCGCTCACACCCGCCGTCGCGCACAGCATCTTCAGGAACACCAGGAAGCGCAGGCGGTGGCTCAACGCGCTGGCGAGCAACCAAACCGCCGCGATGCCGAAGGCCAGCGAGTTGAAGCCCAAGCAGAAGTAGTCGAGCACCTCCGAACCCGCGAACTCGATCCACGGCCGGACGATGGCTTCAACCGCCGCCACCAAGGCCAGCGGCAGCCAAATCCACCACGCCCTGGCGGTGCGGTTCGGTTTGAGGAGCAGCAGCGCGAGCGTGGCCAGCCAGGGCAACAGGTGCGGGAGTGGATTCGGGGGCGTCCAGTGGTAGGCCACCGGCGGGCCGTCCGTGTTCCCCAAACCCCGAAGGTCCGAGGAAGCCACCACTTTCAGATCGCCCGCAGTGAGAGGTACTCGCCATGAGTACGAGCAGGTTCCACCTCAACCAAACTCAAATTTCCCGGTCGCCAGCCGCTTCTCGCCCGAGAAAACGGCGAAGGTCGGCGGATGTTCATAATTCGCGCCGCCGTCCAGTTGATAGGCCTCGCCGCCGGCGCCCACCACCCGGTGTTCCATCACCAGCAGATTGCCACGCCGTCTCAGCGTGACGGTGTTCGTGAGCGGTCCCCCGGCGACGAGCGTGCCCGGTTTGTTGGATTGGACTGTGATCGTGCTTGTCACGCCGCGATGGGAGAAACTGTCCTTGAGTGAGGCGCTGCTCTCACTCTGTTGGAGATGCACCTGGTAGCTGGTGTACGAACCGACCGGCACTGGCACTGTACCCGTGGGCGCGTCCAACACCACCGTGCGGCTCGCGTCCATGAGCAGCGCGCGGCGGATGTAATCTCCGTTGATCTTCAAGCCGCCGAGCGGAACCGGTTCCTCCGCGAATTCGAGACGCACACCCTTGGCCTCGGTGGCAGACTCCCAAGTGGCGGTCACGCGGTACGAATGCCCGCCGAGGCAAAGAGTCTTTGGCAGCGGGAACGCCTGCAAACGCCCGTCATCCGCCCCGAACGCCTGGGTTCTGGAATCCCACGACCGGAACAGGAGCGAGGCATCCCGCAGCGAATTGGGATCTGAGTAGGGCTTCTCAATGATCCCGACCTGCCAGTCACGATCTGCCAGCGTTGTCTTGCCCGCGTAGAACGAGCGCAACGAAGCCGAGACATAGAGGCTGCTGTATTGGCGGAAGTTCAGGTCCAGCAGCAGCGGAGACGCCGCCGGGTTGGTTTGGGCGGCGAGGCGTATGTCGGTGAAGAGTTGGTAGCGTTCATCGGAGGACTTCGTCCGGCAGGTGAACACGCCGTTCGTGTCGTCCGTCAGGTCGTCGTTCCCGTTGATGTCCAGATACAGCTTGGCCTGCGGAGGATCCCAAATGAAACCGAGCGCCGGCTCACGGCGGGGGCGGAAATCCAGCCGGCCGCGCTGGATTTTGCCGGCCGCGAGGGAGGGCTCTTTGGCGAAGGGGGCTGTTTGGTTTTGAACGGAGACGCCCCAAGTCAGGATCGTGTGCGACACCTCCTGGCAGGTCAGAGAGGCAACGACGCGGTTGGTCGCGGAGGGATCAGCCGGAACGGGCGCATTCGAACCTTGGGCTGTGACCAGGGACGAAGGGGCAACGCTGACCACCAGCGCAAGCGCCAGCGCGGCGAATCGGGCACCGCAACTCCTGACACAGTTCATCCCCGCAACTCCGGAGCGGAGCATAAATGAAGCGGCAGGCTCGGTTCAAGCGGATTGTGGAGTTGGGAATCGTCGAGAATCAGATAAAGATTCTTGTTGCGCTGGAGTGGCTTTGCCGCAATAGTGTCGCGGTCGCAGGTCTTGTTGGCCGCAGCGGTTCGTGAATCCGCCCTTCGGCTCAACAATTTCCCAAAGTTCTGAATCGGCGGTTTTCCACCGGTTTTTTTGAACCTGTGACACCACAAACTCGTTATGAGCAATAACAGCAACAGCACGCCGGAATACGGCTCCGGCCATCTGGAGATCTCTGAAAAGGGCTTCGGCTTCCTGCGTTCGGCGCAGAACCACTTTCATCCCAAGCCGACAGACATCTTCGTGACGCCCGACACCATCAAGCGGAGTTTCCTGCGTGAGGGCGCCCTCGTGGCCGGGACGTTGCAACCCCCGCACCGGGGCAGCAACCCCCAACTCAAGACCGTGGACAAGGTCAACGACATGCCTTTCGACGAATACGTCAAGGCGGTGCGCTTTGAAAACCTGACTTCGATTGACCCGATTGACAAATTCAAGCTGGAAACCACTCCTGAACTGATCGAGACGCGCGTGATTGACCTGGTCACACCCATCGGACGGGGTACGCGCGGGCTGATCGTTTCGCCCCCCCGCAGCGGCAAGACCACCGTGCTCAAGCAATTGGCCAACGCGGTCACCACCAACCACCCGGATGTATTCGTGCTGGTGCTGCTCATTGACGAGCGCCCCGAGGAAGTCACGGATTTTCAGCGGTCGGTGAAGGCCGAGGTCGTCGCTTCTTCCAATGATCAGGACCTCGAAACCCATGTCCGGCTCTCGCGCTTCATGATTGAGCGCTGTCGTCGGATGGTGGAGTGCGGCAAGGACGTGTTCGTGCTGCTGGACTCGCTGACGCGCGTGGCTCGTGCCTACAACAGCGTGCATGGCGGCAGCGGCCGCACGATGACCGGCGGTGTGGACGCCCGCGCGCTGGAGATTCCACGCAAGATGTTTGCCTCCGCCCGCAAGATCGAGAACGGTGGCTCGCTCACCATCATTGCCACCGCGCTGGTGGACACGGGTTCGCGCATGGATGAACTGATCTTTCAGGAGTTCAAAGGCACGGGCAACATGGAGTTGATCCTGGACCGCAAGCTCTCCGACCGGCGGTTGTTCCCGGCGATTGACATTCCCAAGAGCGGCACGCGCAAGGAGGAGAAACTCTTTCCCAAGCAGCACATCGAGGCGATCCGCAAACTCCGTCGCACCATGGTGGATTTGAATCCCATCGAGGCGATGGAAACGCTGACCGCGGCGCTGAAAAAGCACAAGACCAACGACGAGTTGCTGACCAAGCTGGTGTAAGGAATCCTCTTCCTGCAGCGCTGGAACGCGGAGGTTGGAGGACCGTACGGCCTCTGGGTCTTCGTGCCGGCGCTCGTCGCCCGTAGGACAGGCTTCCAGCCTGTCTCCAACTTCCACTTGCCCGTGGAGACACGTCAGATGCGCCCGCGCGGCGGTTTCCGAGAATCCTCACTTGCGGGCGGCGATTTCGACGCTACAGTTGGGCGTTCCAAAACCCATAACGAAACTGCTTCAAAGACTGCTATGAAGACATTCAAACGCACGACGTTTCGCATTGCCACGCTGGCCGCCATCGGGCTTGCCGCCGCACTCACCTCCTCGGCCCAGACGCGGGTGTTCTTCGAGGACTTCGATGTGGATCACTCGCTGGACAACACCTGGGTGACCAACTCCGTCGGAGGTTACAATCCCGTGAACCTCTACTTTGACTACAGCACCGTAGGCATTCCGCCGGCGCCGAATTCCACCGGCGGCACGACACGCGGCTTGAAGCTCCAGGCCAATTTGGATCCGCAGACGGGCGCGACGACCGGCGTGTTCCCATCAGGTTGCAGCGTCTCGCCCGTGGGCTTCAGCATCACGGAGAATTTCGAGATGCGTTGGGATTGGTGGCTGAACTTCAACGGCTCGCCCACCACCGGCTTGAATGGCGGTGGCAGTGGTTCAACCCAGATCGG
This sequence comes from uncultured Verrucomicrobiota bacterium, assembly GCA_964548925.1. Taxonomy (GTDB): domain Bacteria; phylum Verrucomicrobiota; class Verrucomicrobiia; order Limisphaerales; family MWDV01; genus MWDV01. Next base: position 7,569 of record CAZJTM010000006.1, read on the forward strand.
CGGCGCCGGCTTCGGCACGGCGGCGACCACGGCCAATGTGCCGACGCTGATTGACGCGATCTTCATCGGCTGCAGCGGCGATGGATCGGGAACAACGGCGGACTACCGCGTTTACTCGCCCGCCTTCTCCGCGAGTCTGCAAGACGCCAGCGGGGTTTACGCAGCCGGCACCACCGGGTCACGCAACAACACTCACGAGTACTACCAAGCCACCTTCACGCCCCAATCCGCGACCAACAACTGCCCCGGCCAGCTCGCCCTTTGGCCGCAAACGCAATTTGGGATGACGGCGGGCGGCACCGCCGGCATGAAATGGCGGGATGTCTCCCTCAAGAAGGTCGCCAATATCATCACCTACACGATTGACGGCCTGCTCATCGCCACCATTGACGTGAGCACCAACGGCACGCTGGGCGGGGCCAACATCGTGTTCGGCCATTTCGACATCAACGCCGGATTCTCCACGGATCCAAATGCCGTGGACCTGGCCTTCAGCCTGGTGGACAACGTCCGCATCACCAATTTCGGAACGGTTGTGGCCGTATCGCCCACCCGGCCGGATGCGTCCGAAGCCGGCCCCACGGCGGGCGAGTTCACCTTCACGCGCACGTCTTCCGGCGCTCCGCTCACGGTGAACTACACGGTCGGCGGGACGGCCACGCCGGGCGATGACTATGCCGCGCTCCCCGGTTCCTTCACGTTCGGCGCAACGGAAACCGTGAAAACCGTCGCCGTGGTCCCCGTGGACGATTCCATCGCGGAAACGACGGAAACCGTGGTCCTCACAATCAGCGACAGTCCCAATTACCAGCATGGCGGTTCCGCGACGATCACCATTGCGGACAACGAGGCTCCGCAACTCTCCATCACCAACATCTCGACGCAGATGTACGAACGCGTCAATGATTACGCCACGTTCCGCGTGACGCGTCTCGGCGACCTCAATGTCGGGAGCTTCAGCGCGAATCTCGCCTTCTCGGGAACAGCGGTTCGTGACGCCGATTACACGGTGGATGCCTTGGGGACTTTTGATCCGGGCGTGCAAAGCCTGACCTTCAAAATCTTCCCCGTGGAGGATACCGAACTGGAGGGCGACGAAACGGTGACCGTGAGCATTGCTCCCGCAGGCGCGGGTGAGTACGGGGTCGGCTCGCCGAGTTCGGCCTCCATCACCTTGGTGGACGCCACCAAGCCGCCCGAAACAGTGCTCTTCGCGGACGATTTCAGCACGGACAGTTCGGCGAACTGGAGCGTGTTTGCCACGGACCCGACCGACTACACCGCCACATTTGCCTTCGATTACGGTTCCCAAGGCATTCCTCCGGCGCCGCACAGTTCGGGAGATTCGTTCGGTCTTTATCTGAACGCCAACAAGGACAGCTCTGGCGCAGCGGCGGCGGTGAATGTTTATCCGCGCGGCAAGAGTTTCAGCGGGAACTTCGCGCTCCGGTTTGACATGTTCCTGCACGTGGTTGTGCCCAACACCGTGTCCACCGAATATGTGTTGTTTGGCATCAACCACTCCGGCACCAAGACCAACTGGTTCCGCAACAGCCCGGGCGGGGTTCCCGCCGGCTGGGAGTTCGACGGCGTGTTCTACGGCATCGAGGCGGACGGAGCCGGGTTGGGCGATTACGCGAACTACAGCGCGCCCACCACCGCCGCCAACAATCCCACCTCCCTCGGGGCTGGCCGATCCGCCACCACCCTCACCCAGGTCTTCAAATCGCCGCCCTGGTCGGTGCCCGGCGCGCCAGCGAACAACCTGTCCTTTGGGACGCCCATCTGGGCGGATGTCGAAGTCAGCCAGGTCGGGAATCTGCTCACCCTGAAGGTCAACAACACGACGATTCTCAGCACCGTCAACACCACGCCATTCACCTCGGGCAACATCATGCTGGGATACAACGACGCCTACGATTCCATCGGGCTTACGACCTCCTACGTGGTGATTGACAACGTGCGTGTGGTGCGGCTCCCGGCTTCGTCGCGCCCGAACATCACCGACATTCGTCTCAATGGCGGCAATGTCGAGATCTCCTTCAGCGCCGAGACTTCGGACGCACCGACCGCTTTCGGATTGCAGGAAGCGGGAACCGTCAACGGAACCTATGAGGATGTCGCCGCCTCCATCACCGGCAGCGGTGGCAGCTTCAAAGCCGTCCGCGCGCTTGGCGGTTCAGCGCAGTTCTACCGCATCAAGCGGAACTGAGCGGCCTTCCAGCGGTTTCCGAGCGAGGCATCCACGCAAGGGGATGCCTCGCTTTGGTTTTGGAGGAGATGAAAACCAGATCGGAGACAGAGCAGGAGATTGGAGCGCGCGGCGGCTGTGGCCGCGCTCCATGCGGCATGAGGCTGGGGCGCATTGGACGATACTCACCAGCCGCAGGGGGTGGCTTCACCGCGCGGTGTTCCACCGAAACTCGGCCACCACGGGCCGATGATCTGACGCTTCGGATTCGGGCACCCAAATGCGCACCGGGACGAGCGCGCCGGTCTTGGAAAACCAGATGTAATCAATCCGCCGGTTTGGCTTCTCCGCCGGAATTGTGAACCCCTCACCCCGCCCGACGCGCAGCCACGTGTCGTCGAAGAGTTCGCTCAACCGGCGGCAGACGCGGCTGGAGGGCACATCGTTGAAATCGCCGCACAGGAGCATGGGCCGCTCGCCCTGCGGTTTCACCAGCGCTTCGATCTCGCCGACATTCGACCAGCGGGCCGCATCATCGCGCCGATGGTCCAGGTGCGTGGCCAGGAGAACGAGTTCGCGGCCGCGAACCAACAGCGTGGCTTGAAGCAACCCGCGCTGCTCCGTCTCGTTGACTTTGCGATAATGCGTATTGGTCGCCTGCGCCACCGGGAAACGCGTCAGGATCGCGTTGCCGTACTCGCCGCCTTGGAAGGAGTGGTTGTTGCTGAACACGCAAGTCAGCCCGGTGAGCGCCGCGAGTTCCGCACCCAGGTCGCGCCGCGCCGTGCGCTCCGTGCCTTTGTCCACCTCCTGCAACGCGACCAGGTCAGCCCGCTCGCGGCGGATCAGTTCGGCGATGCGCGGAAGGTCCACCTTGCCGTCCACACCTTCGCCGTGGTGAATGTTGTAGGTCATCACGCGAAAGGTCGCGTCGGATTGCGCGTTCGGCGTCGCCGCCCGGCAGCCGACGCCCCAGCAAGTGAGGCACAGCACTACCGCCAGAGAGCGGAGCAGCGTGGTGAGCGACAGGTATTGTTGCATGGCGACAAGAGACTCGGCAAACGCCGTGTCGAGTCAATCTTTCTCCGCGTCCCTCGTGTCTCTGCGGTTCATTCCACCGTCCCTGATGAGTGGATGCAACGGCGTAGGACAGGCTTCCAGCCTGTCTCCATGTTCCATATTCGGCCGATCAGCCAATGCAGATATGGGGCGGGCTCGCCCGCCATGGGCGAAGGGTTTTTCCGCTGAAGCTGGAGACAGGCTGGAAGCCTGTCCTACGGCGGGACTCAGAACCTGGCAAACGCCCGCCCTGGCAGTTCGCCGAACGACTCTCAGACCTTTCCGCCGAAGCTCGCGTAATCGTCGAGGTCCAACAGATCGAACCAGGTCGCGATGTCCGTGCGCTTGGGCGCGACCTTACGATGGACTTCGTTATAGAACGCGCGGGAGTCTGGATTGTCCGGGGCGCGTTGCTCTTGATGAGCGGACCAAGCCGCGATCTCCGCCGGCGTCCGCGCGGGCGTGGTGTTCTGGCTGACCCAATCCAGGATTTCGCCGTCGCCCTTGCCCGAGGCGAGTTGCTGCTTAAGTGCTTCGGGGTCAATGCCAGCGAAGCCGAGGAACTGTTGGTCCAGCGGGCAAGCAAAGTTGTATTCTCCGCTCTTGCCGGCGAGCAGGGCGCGGCCCTTGTCGAGCATGCGCGGGAGGATCACATAGCCGCCGAGCCGCACGCGCGGGCTGCGGGGCGCTTGTTTCGTCAGGTCTGGGGCGTTGATGGCCATATCGAATGTCGGTCTGGTTCTGTTGGTTTGCCGTCCGAACACCGCTCGGGGAAAACCGGAGACAAGTTGCCGCAATCGCGGTGACTTTCAACCGCAGAAATCGGGCGGATGGCAGTGAGATGCGCGGGCGCAACGGTTTCACCCTGACGCAGACCGGGCGATTTCACGCGCCAACTTCAGTAGCACCGGTTTCGCCTTCGCGAACGCATCCCGCAGTTCCGCCAGTTCGATCGGTTTCATTTGTGCAAAGGCTTCGATCAGTTGCGCCTCCGTGATGCCGTCATGGCGGATCAGGAATTCCGCGTCTGCCAGGTCTTGCGGGTCGTTGCCGCGCATCATCTTGCTCAGGATCAAGTCCGCCGTCGCCGGGCGAAACAGCCGCAACCAGCGCAGGGTCGGACGGTTCACCGGCACAATGTGGCTGATCCAGTCGCGCCGGAGGAACACTTCAGTCTCGGGAAAGAGATGCGTGATGTAGAGCCCCTCCGACTTGAAACGTTCATTCACAGCGTCGCGCGCATCCCAGAAGCTCATGTCGTCCGCCAACGGCTGTACCTGGTCGGCGGGAATGATGGCGTCCACGTCGTGCGTGGTGGCCGCCGCCGCAGGTGGATTGTCGAACCCGAGCCACACGGCGCTGCGACCGTAGATGATTAGGCGGATCTCGTGGTCCAGGCCCTCGTCAAGTGCGAGGAGCAGCCTTTCCGGGTGGGCGGGAATGGAACTCATGCAGCGGCCGGTTGACGTGGGCGAATCCATCTTGTGAAGACGCCAACCTTGCCGCGATCCAGGCCGGTCATCTCCACAAACCGGGTTGGATGCGGCAGGCGGTCAGCATCGAACCGCACGTCAGGCAGGCGGGAAAGGAGCGAGGGCCAAAGAAGATTCTCCGGCTCAAAGCGGCGGCCGCAGAGTGCGATGTGGCGGATGACATCTTCGCATCCTTCCTGAGAAGCGAGTGCGCTGACCTCGCTTGCCTGCACCCCTGGCGCGGCCAACAGAGCGGCGGCCAGCCGAATCTCTCGGGCCGCGGGTGAGAGTGAAGGAACAACCAGCGCAATCGCGAGTTCCGTGTTCGAGAGCGGCACTTCACCAAGAGGGGGAACGCGAGGAGGCAACTCGCGTGCGTAGTAGTCGCAACCCCGCATGATCGCCAGTCGTTCCAAGTCCAGCGGCAGTTGCAGACCGAGCCGACGCGCTTTCTCCAGCAAGGCTGACACTACGCCGACTTCCGGAGCTTCAGTCAACGTCGGTGTGCTCATGGCAGAACACTGCCCCAAATGTAGCCTTCAGTAAACCATGAACATGTTTCCCGGCGCAGCGTCTTGGAGGAGCGCCGCCATCTACCGGCATCAGCGGCGGCGGCCACATGCCGCAACGTGACTCTGCTGCTGGTGCTCACTTCCTGTATTCGATCCCCTTCCGGGCCGCTTGGGCACGGAGGGTTTGCGCCACCTTCTCGTCGAACGAATCCGTCTTGCTGGCGGAGGCGAGGCGCTGGCGTTCCTTGGCGAGGTAAGCCTCGCGCTCTTTGCCAAGCTTGGCGATCTGGGCCTGCAACTCGGCGCGCTCCTTTTGCTTCCTGTCCACGGCTGCCTTCAGTTCGGACTCGCTGAGGTTTTGCCAATCGGCGGGCAACTGTTCCTTCTTCACCTCCGCCAGCTTGAGCTTGCCGCGGTTCAACGAATCCAGCAGTTCGCCCTCGCCCTGAACGGCCACGCCGGCGTTCACGTTGAAATACAAGCGATCGGCGGCCACGGAGGCGGGCGCGGCTTCGGCGGCGGCCTGCTTCGCCAACACGGAACGCCGGGCGGGTTCCGCGCCGTAAGCCACGAGCGTGCCGCCCAGTCTGCGGTTTAGCGCCGCCAACTGGGCGTCCATCGGCGTGGACATTGCGACCATGCCGCCGGATTGAGCGATGGCGGCGTAGCTGCCTTCGGCGAGCGTGGCGATCTCCTGCCACACCGGCGTGGTCTGCGGCTGGCTGCCGCATTGGACGGTGTTGATGATGAGGTCGCGTTTGACGGCCAGTTGGCACACCGCCGGATACTTCACGTCGTCCTGGTAATCCATGTGCGGCGGGCAATCGCCGACGAGAAAGATGATCTTCAGCACATCGCGGTTGGTGGTCCACGACATCTGTGTGACGGCTTCGTGCAGGGCCTGGTTCACGGACTCGGGCAGGTCGCCGCCGCCAGCGGCGCGAAAGCCCTGGAGATTCGCATAGACGGCGTCAATGTCGTTGGTCAGATCGAAGCGTTTCGTGACGTATTCGTCGCCGCGATCGCGATATGCCACTAGCCCGAAGCGCAATTCAGGCGTCGGCTTCGCGCTCACCATCTCGTTGGCGATGGACCAGATCTTCTGCTTTGCGCCTTCGATCAGGCCGGACATCGAGCCGGTGGTGTCGAGGACGAAGCAGACTTCGATGCGGGGTTTGGTCTTGGCAACCGTCTTGGCGGCAGGCGCGTGCTTGTCGGCGGATTTCTCCGCCGCAGTAGCAAAGTCACCCGAGGCGAGCATTCCGGTGAGGATCAGAGCAGAGAGTGTTTTCATGAAGAGACCTTTGGTGGTGTTACTCGTAGATTTCGTAAACCGTGCCGTCGAGGACGAACTGGACGTTCTGGCCGAGCGCGAGCCACGGCAGCGCTCGTGTGTTCTTCGCGGCGAAGGCGAAGTACTCCGCCGAGTTGAATTGAATGCGCTGCCGCTTCGCGTTCTGGAGCTTTTGCACCTCGGCGTCAATCCACTGCTTGTCGTTCTGGAAGAAGTTCCGCCCCGCGATAAACTGGTTTTGGGTCGAGGCCTGGGCCAATCGTTCCTTCGTGTCAGTGGAAGGTGTCGCCGTGATCGGCGGCGACGCGGCATCGCTACTCATCCCGTAGCGACGCGCGAACACTTCGCCCCCCAGCGCGCGGTGCGCCTCCCGCGCGCTCTCAGCCGAGGCCGCGGCGGGCGCATTGGCGGACTTCAACGCCATACCGTAACGCGCTCCGGCGACGGCTTGCTCGCCATCGGAGCGGCGCCGGAACGCACTCCAGTTTTCCGCCGCCTCGCGCCGCGCCAGCGTGTCGGTGTTGAGTTGCGGCAGCGTCTGCATGGCAAGCGGCACGCGGCGGCGGTCCTCGTCCTCGACGATCAGGTAAGCCGTGTAGGGCGTGACGATGCCATACTTGCGGGCCAGTTCGGTGACTTCGTCCTTCAACTCCACGTTCTCGCCGTGCAGGCGAATCTCGTCGAGCAGATAACCGACACGGCGCGTGGCCCAAAGACGGGGGATGAAGTCGTGGGCCTCCGTTTCGCGCGGGAAGCTGACTTCGTAAGTGAACTTGCGGGATGCCTCGCCCACCACGCCTTCGAGCACCACGGCGGAGTCGCCACGGCCGGAGTATCGGCCCACGAGCACGAGTTGGTCGCCGCGGAAGAGGTCGGGCAGCGGCGACGGGTAGAGCTTCGTCACGCGGATGTCTCCGGTGAACTTGAGCGTGGGATTTGCCAGCACCGGCTCTTTGATCTTCGAGAAGAAGCTGGAGACCTTCACCTCCAGGTCTTCCTCCGGCAACACGTATTGGCTGACGGCGCGGGTCTCCTCGGTGATCTTGTCCAAGAGGTGCGTATTCACATCCGTGCCGATGCCGAAGCAGAAGACACGCGTCCGACCTTGGTTGGCCTTCTTCACGTTGCCGACAATCTGCGCCTCGTCGGTCGTGCCGATGGTGGGCTTGCCGTCGGTGAGAAAAATGACCACAAAAGGCCGACCGTCGGACTTCGCACTTCGGACCTCAGACTTCAACGCCAGCGCCCTTTTCAGGGCATCGTCTATCGCCGTGCCGCCGATGGGTTTCAGCCCTTCGATGAACTCATTTGCGCGGGTGCGGTTTTGTCTCGTAGCCTCAACCAGGCTGTCGAACAGCGGCTCAACCTCGGTGGAAAAGCGCAGAATCTCAAACCGGTCGCCGTCGTTGAGGTTCTCGACGCAGAACTGAAGCGCCTTCTTGGCCTGCTCCAGCTTCTTGCCGGCCATCGAACCGGAGGTGTCGAGCACGAACGCCACGTCCTTGGGCACAATCTTCCTGTCGTCCACGTCCACGCCCGGCGAGGCGAGCAGCAGGAAATAGCCGTCCTCGCTCCCGGTGCGATGAGCGAGCAGGTTCACGCCGAGTTCCTCCTTCTCTGGCGCGAAGTAGAGCGCGAAATCGAGATCGGGTTTCACATCACGCGCCTCAAACCCGGCGGTGGCGTGGTTCGCGCCGTGGCGTTTGATTTCGACGTCGTGGCTCGGCGAATAGACCGACTTGAGCGGCTGCTTGGTTTCAAGTTCCACCTTGACGCTGACCTCCTTGATTGGCTTGGCGGAGAACTTCTCGGTGTTGAGCGGATAGACGTAGCTCACGAGGCCGGCGTCGGCCTTGAGGATTTGCGTGTAGGAAATCTGGATACGTTTCTTCGATTGCGGCTCGATGGGGAAGACACGGACCTTGAAGACATCGCGGTCGGCGTATTCGAGGAGCGCCGGGTCTTTGGCCTTGCGGACGATGTCCTCGTATATCTGGCGGGCCTTGTCGGCGGGCAACAACTCGGCTTCAACCATCTTGCCGCCAATGTCCATCCTGAACTTGTCAATCTGAGCGCCCTTCGGAATTGGGAAGAGATACGTGCCTTCGAGGCGCGACGGGTTCGGATTATAGAACTCCTGGTCCACGGCCGTGGTGGCGACCTGGCCTTCGATCTTCACGTTGACATGGTGGTAAGCGACCTCCAGCGGAGCGAAGATGTAGGGGCGCGGCGGCGGAATGGGCCGGGGTGGCCACGGCGGTCGCGGGGGTGGCCAGATGGGTGGCATTGGTTGAGGCGGAATGGGATGCCAATGCGCCGGGTCAACGATGATGAAGCCGTCCGCGCGCAGTTGCGGCACGGGCGCAAGCAGGCCGGCGAGTGCCAGGAAAACCGAGATCGTGAGAAACCGTTTCATGTCTCGTTCGACGGAGGCGGTGTGGAAATGCTCCCGAGAGAAATCGAGAAGGGCAAGGCAGTGGGCGTTCTCAGTCGCCGGAAACCGCTTACCGCTGGCAGCCCGGACAGTAGTAGGTGCTGCGTGCCGCCTGCACGATGCGCCGGATGGCGACCCCGCATTGCCGACAAGCCTGCCCCGCCCGGTCATAGACGCGCAGCCGCTCTTCGTAGAAATCCGGAGCCCCTTCTGCACGACCGTAGTAGAACAATCCGTCGCGTCCGCCAAAGTTCAAGGGCACCGTGCTCCCGAAACGAATGGCTTCCGCCAGGGTCTTGCGAATGGCGCGGTGCAATCGCCCGGCCTCCACCCGCGTCAAACTGCGCGCCGCGCGGCGCGGTGAAAGTCTGGCCCGATGCAACGCCTCGCTGGCGTAAATGTTGCCGATGCCGGCCACGAGGGTTTGATCCAACAATTTGATTTTGATCGCCCGGGCCGAGCGCTTCAAGGCGCGGACGAGGTAATCCACGGTGAAGTCGGGGCTCAGCGGTTCGGGGCCGAGCTTGGCCAGCGACGAAGCGTCGAGGCTGAACCGGCCAAAGTAACGCGCATCTTCGTAAACCAGGTTCTCCTGCCCGAGTTCGAGCACCACGGCGGCATGCTTGGGAAGCGCCTGGCGTTTGGGCGCAAGAAAGACGCGACCCGTCATGCCGAGATGGCCAACGAGGCGAACTGACTCCCGGCGAAGGGGCCGGCGCAACTCGAACAGGAAAAACTTCGCCCGGCGCCGCACGCCGACGATCCGGGCGCCCCGCAAGGCATGCCGAAGCTCCTGAAGCGCCGTTGGGCGGATCACTCGCTCGCGTCGCACCGTGACGTTGCGAATGGTCTTCCCGCGCACCAGCGGCGCGAGATGGCGGACGAGCACCTCCACTTCAGGAAGCTCAGGCATCGCGGTTCAATCTCCTCTCCTTCGCGCCGCGCGCAAAGCGGCGAGCACTTCCTCGTCGGAGGCTTGATGGAAAACCCGGTAGTACCGCCCCACGGCGTCAAAATCCTCGTCCACGTGCAGGGCCACGACCTCGTCGGCGACCTTGCTGAGCCGGCGCACCGCGTCGCCGGACGCCACGGGCGTGGCAGCGATCACCCGCCCGGCACCCTGCTTGCGCGCGGAGACAATGGCGGCCTCGGTAGTCGCGCCGGTGGCCAGGCCATCGTCCACGAGGATCACAGATTTGTCCCGCAGTTCCGCCGGCGGGCCGAGGTGAAAGATGGCCCGGCAATGCCGCAGGCGCTCCTTCTCCTCGCGGACGATGTGCATCAAACTGCGGTGGATCGCGGGGTCCACTCCGACGATCGCCGGGTCGAGCACCACCACATCCGGCTCCGCCAGCGCGCCCACGGCGAACTCGCGTTGCGCCGGGTGGCCGATCTTCCGCACGACGAGGACGTCCAGCGGAAGGTCCAGAGTGTTGGCCACCTCGGCGGCCACCAGGACTCCGCCGCGCGGCAGACCGAGGACCAGGTCGGCCAGGGCGTGGTGGTCTTTGAGAGAACCTCCCAGCAGGCAACCCGCCTCATCTCGCGTGGCAAACATCATGCGCCGGAGGTTACGCCTGCGCCGGGTTGATTCAAAGGTGGAACATCGCCACGCCTAAAGAACCTGAGTCCTTGCCGGGTAGCTTCAACGCTTTACGCGAGACGTGAGTCCGGCGGCCACTCCAGCGAGCTTCCGGCGTCCTCGCCGGAAGATCCATCTCGCGGACGGAGAGAGAACGGTCCTTCCGGCGAGGACGCCGGAAGCTCGCTGAAAGTCGCCGCAAATCACCCGGGCGGGAACGCCATGCACTCCACAAAGACCTCGTGGAACTCGGCGTCTTCGTTGAGCGAAACATGGCGGACCTTTTGCAGGAGGTCAGCGTAGTCCGCGCCATCTTTGGCGAGATTGAACAAGGCCAGCTTGGCGCCCAGCAACGCCGTGTTGCCGGCCGGCTGGATTATCTCCACCGGCGCTTCGAGCAAACCGATGCGCTGCGCGCTGGCGATGTTGATATAGTTTCCGAACGCCCCGGCCAGGTAGATGCGTGCGAGGTCCGACGGCTTCGCGCCCCATTGCCTCAACAGAATCCGCAACCCCGCGGCAATGGCGCCTTTTGCGAGTTGAAGTTCGCGAATGTCGGCTTGGATGAGTTGAATGGGCGGACGCAGCTTCAGCGCCTCACGCCCGACGAAGCGGCCATTGGGTCTGACCCACCCCAGATCGAGCGCACAGGCCACGGCATCCACCAACCCGCTGCCGCAGATGCCGCGCGGCTGGACGTTGCCAATCACCTGGCAGCGCAACGATCCCTTCTCGATACGCACTTCCGAGATCGCCCCTGTCGCCGCCCGCATGCCCACGGAGATGCGCGCTCCCTCGAAAGCCGGCCCCGCGGCGGTCGAGGTGCAAAGCACCCGCTCGCGATTCCCCAGCACGATTTCTCCGTTCGTGCCAAGGTCCACGAGCGCGGTCAACTCCTCCTTTTCGTGCAGCTTGGTGGCCAACATTCCGGCCAGCAGGTCACTGCCGACAAAGCAGCCGAGGCACGGCAGAAACCGCACGGGCGTGGTGGCGGGCATCGGCCAGCCGAGGTCCCCGGCCTGCAAGACCTGCAAGCCCGGCGTGGGCGACTCGAAGGGCACGCGCGACAGCGGCTCGACACTCAGGTCACAGAACAGGTGGTGCATGACGGTGTTGCCCACCAGCACCACGTGGCGCAGCCGGGGCGCATCGGCATGAGGCGACTGGAGCAGCGCGCCGATCAACTGGCCAAGCTGTTCACGGATGGTCTGAGCGAGTTGCGCCCGCCCCCCGCCCATCACCGCGAAGTCAATGCGGCTCATGATGTCGGCGCCGAACTGCGCCTGGGCGTTCAAGGCCGTTTGCACCGCGAGCACTTGTCCGGTTTGGAGGTCGAGCAATTGGGCGACAAGCGTCGTCGTGCCGAGGTCCACGGCAATCCCCAAGCCCTCCTGCGGCGTGAAGGCGAACGCCGACTCGTCCGAGAGCACCGTGGCCTCCCATTGAGCGAGGTCCAGCCGCAGGTCCTGCTCCGCCCGATGGCGACAGGCCAGGCGCCATCCTTCGGCCAGTTCGGCGGGCGTCAGCTTGTTGCGTTCCTCGGCGGTGATGGCCAGGTCGCCGCCCAGCAGGCGGACCTTGCAGCCCTTGCATTTGCCGCGTCCACCGCAGGGGAACTCGACGCCGCGGGAAAACAGAAAGTCCTGCAACGGCGTGCCGCGGGCCACTGGAAAGGTCTGGCCCAGCGGCAGCAACTGGATGTTAACGGTTTTGCTCACCATTGCAGGCGCGAGGATGCGGCATCCCGCAGCGACGTTCGAGAAGATTTCGCCGCCTGTGAAATTGGATTTGGCGTTTGCGGAGCGGAGGTTCTAGACTACGCCCCCATGTTGGCGCCGCCGAGCAATTCGCCGATTCGCAAGTTCAAAGCCACCGCGCGGCAGTTGGGGACATCGCCCGCCGCCTGAAACCACCCCAGAACAAACGCCCAACCCATGCCCGAGGAGCCAGCAATCCCGCCCTGGATCACGCATGCCCAAACGGACCGTGTGCCGCCGTTATTGCCGACAGCCCGCCCGTCAGCCCTTGGGCGACAGGTACTCGCCATCCTCTTGAGCCTGTGCCTCGCGCTGTTTCTGGCCGACGCCGTGGTTTCGCTGGTGGATGATTCTCTGATTCTCTTCTTCGGGTTACACTGGCTTGCGCCGATTCGCGGGGTGGTGTTTCTGCTGGCGATCCTCCTGGCGCTGGTGGTTTACGGCGGGATGGGATTCACCCCGATGATTCCGAAGCGCCTGTTTCTTCCGATCACGCTCTTCAGTCCCCTGGCGGCCCTGGCCGCGATTCCGTTTGTGATTTTCTGCTACAGCCGGATTCAGCAGGTGGCCTGGACGATCTCGCTATGCCAGTTCCTCCTGGGACTGTGCATCCTCCGTCGGGTTCAGGGCGGGTTCAAGTTCCGCTGGCCGCCGGTTGCGGCGCGGTTGCTTGAAGGCCGGCGCTTTAGCTGGCTGAACCTGGGCGCCTTCGTGTTCGTGAATGTTCTGGTCCTGCCCCCTGCCGCCATCGTTTATCTGTGGTTTTGCACGACGGTGGCCGTGGATCACTTCAGCGAGGGTTTTGTGGCGTTGCGGCCCGGCGGTCTGACGATGCAAGTGCGGACGTACGTGCGCAATGACGGCAAAGCGATCGAATTGATTCCGATGTCGCACGTCGGCGAATCCGCCTTCTACCAGATGGTCGCCGAGTCGTTCCAGACCAACGCCACCGTCATGTTGGAGGGCGTGACGGACGACCGGGGGTTGCTCACGAACAAGATCACTTACCAACGCATGGCTTCCTCGCTCGGCTTGACCGAGCAGGCGGAGGAGTTTCAGCCCAGCCGGGGAGAGTTGGTGCATGCCGACGTGGATATCGAGGTGTTCGGCACCAACACGATCGGTTTCCTGAACCTCATCATGCTCGTTCATGCCAAGGGGATGAGCCCCGAGACGGTGCTCAAGCTGATGCAATACACGCCGCCGCCCCAGTTCGAGCAGCAACTCCTGAAAGACCTCCTCCAGAAACGCAATCGTCACCTCTTGGGGGAAATTCAGGCCCGGCTGCCGGAATCTGAGCGTATCCTCGTGCCGTGGGGAGCGGCCCACATGCCGGAGTTGGCGCGGGAGATTCAGAAAACGGGCTTCCGGCTGGACCAGACCCGGGAATACACGGTCATCCGTTTCGGTTCGGCTGGGAACAAGCGGGAGGGTATAAGTCACCTCAAAAATCATGGGAAGTCGCAGTGACTTTCTGCCGGTCTTTCATGTCCGATTGCCGCCCGCCGACCTAGCGGGTGCTAAAGCCCCGCCACCCCTGCCTCCGCCACATGCAACTCGATGTCCTTCCTCACGGCGACACGGCGAGACGATAGAAGCGCGGCGTAAGCGTGGACGGCGTCGGATCGCTGACTGACAACTCCGTGCCGGTGCCCACCTGTGCTGCGCCCACCGGAAACCAGGTCTCCGCGGGCAGATTCGTCGCGCATTCCAGTTGATATCGCAAGCCGGCGAGAGTGGCAAAGCGCAGTGTCAAAGCACCTCCCGGCGTTTCTATTGGCTGAATCCGTAGGCTGCCTAGCGCTGAAGGCGGCGAGACCGTAAACGGGTTGCTCAGAGAAGAAACGCCGTTCGTCAGGTAAGCCCGGAGTTGAACGTTCGTCCCCCAACCATGCACCGTGAAGGACTCCTGCCAGGTGGCGCCGTCCCGCGTGTTGCTCACATGCGTGGCCAACGGCGGCGCTGAGGACAAGACGTTGCTCCCGGCGAGCGCAGCAAGCAACACGTCGCCCGTGGCGTAACTCATGGGCCGGTTATTGACGTCGCGGGCGCTGAACTGAACCAGGAATGGCACGCCGCTGGTTTGCGGACTCGGAATCGTGGTGAACTGGAAATGATGCGGCTCGTTGTCGAGCACCGTGACCGTGCGCGTCCCGGGGTTCAAGCCGGGCGAAGTCGCGGTGATCGTCACGAGTTGGCTGCCATCCACTTCGTAGTCGTCCACGATCATGAGGTTCGTGATCACGACCAGTTGGCCCGCTGGCAGGATGACGCCTGGCGGCACCAAAAGCTCCGTGGTGTCACTGGATGAGAGGTTGACCTCAACATCCGCGGTGTTCGTTCCGGGCAATTGCACACGCAGGACGTTGGTCATGGTGCCAACGCCTTCGTAAGGTCCTTTGTTTCCGAACACGACGGAGATGGTCAGGTTGGTATCGTTGTCGTGGACCAAGGCGCTGGCGGCGCCCTCGATCCAGTTTTGCACGCGCGCCGTCACGGTCACCGGTTGCGGGCCGTCCATCAGTGTGTCATCGCGAACGGAAATCCAGAACGTGCCGTTGGTGTCACCGGGGTAGAGGTAGGCGGTTGCCTGTGGGAGCAATTCCGTCGCGTCGCTGGTGCTCAAGGCCACTGGCACCAGCGTCGCCACGGGACGGTCCACCGTGACCGTGCCATAAACCGTCGGACTCCCCTCGTAAAGTCCCTCGGGCAGGATGACTCCCAACACAGCGGATTCGTTGTCGCTGACCGTGATCGAGCCGGCTGCACCGAGATAGCCGGGAGCACTCGCGGCGACGCTTGTGCCATGCGTGGCATCCAGCCGGTCGTCGTCCACAATGGTCACATCGAATACCGCCGAGGTCTGGCCTATGGGAATGATCACGCTGGACGGGATTTCGATTTCCAAGGAGTCGCTGGAGGCCAGTTGCACCTCGACTGGCTGCACGTCCACGTTCGTGATGCTCACTCGACCAGCGCCGGCGAGGACTCCGTCGCCTTCGGTTCCACTCGTCGGCAGCGAGAGAAAAAGCCGGGGCGGCGGGATCACCCGAAAAGTCGGCCCGCCCGCGGTGACGTAGTAGGAACCCATCCACAACCAACCCGCCAACGTCGCGTTGGTGGTGGCGTTCGTGTAGATCACGTTCGTGACGGCCACCCCGGCAACGAAATTGGAGACATCCAGAAACCAGTGCGGCTGCGCTTTACCGAAATCATAAACTCCCAAGCTCACAGTCCCGGCGAAGTTGGTGGCGGGGTTGCTCTCGAAATCCCAGGCCCTGAGCGTGACGGGGATGGGCCGCCCGGCGATTTGCGGCGTCGGCACGGGGTCCATCGTCAGGCGCTGAAACTTCCCGGGGATCGAATCGTCATCCACGATCAAGCCCTGCGCGGTTCCCTGCCCCGGCGCAATGACCGCCCCGTTGGGATTCTGGATCGTCACCTGAAAAGGACGGTTTGTTTCCGCGGCGAGGTTGCCTTGAAGCGGGATCGCCAGCGTCACATTGGTGGCTCGCGCCGGAATCTCCAGCGTGCCATTCGGGGAACAGGCCGGCTCGACGACGTAGTCCGCGAGAATCCGTGCGTCTGATTGACCGGCGAGGCGCACGTCGAACAACGCGTAAACCGTTTCCCCGTCGCCTTCCAAGACCGGCGGGGCGTTGCTGATCGAAAGCTCCGGCGCCGGCTCGTTGTTGCGCGCCCAGCCGGGCCACGCGTGCGGGTCCACCTCGGCATTGACGGCATTGGTCAGGCGCAGCGTGAAGGATTGGATGTTCTCCTCATACAGCAAGTCGTCCAAGACCGGCACGTCCACCGACTGGATCGTCACGCCCGGTGGAAACACCAGCGAGCCCGTGACGGGAACGAAATCCTCGCCCGCCGTGGCCGTGCCACCGACCGCTTCGTAATCCACCGTGACCGGCACCGAGTTGCTCGGAACCAGTTCGACGGTGAACGTGGCGCTGCCGCCGGATTCCTCGGGCACGACGCCCGCACCGCGCACCACGACGCCGTGGGGGCGCACGTCCACCGGGAAATCGAGGGCATTGTTGCCGGGCAATTCCCACGGCATGTTCGCGATCACCGTTCGCGTCAGGTAACGATTCGTCACCATGCCCGCCAGTTGGATTTCGATCCGCCTGGAGCTGTTGGCCGGAATGCTCCCGATTAGGAATTGGAGGACATTCCCGTTCGTGGTGACCACCGCGGTCGGGTCAATCGGCAGCCAGAATCCACCGGGAAAGACGAACGGGTTGATTCGCGCGGAAAGGAGGGTCAACCCCGGCGGCACGGTGTGCGTCACCGTCACGCCCGCCGTGCCATCCGGCCCGGCGTTCGAGATGTAGATTTCGAGCGTGAACGGCACGGTGAGGCGCGGGGTTTCCGGCAGGTTCGCCGACGGGGAGAGGTCGAAATACTGCGCCGCAAGGCCCGCCGGCAGCAAGCCGAGGGCGGCAACCAGCCAGCCGAACAGTCGCTTCAGTTCGCTCATGGGAAAACACGATTCGGCGATCACGTTGCCTCAGACTGGATGGACCTCCACTGGCAGCCGAATCAAGACGAAATCGTAAACGGCTTGAGCGTGTTCGATGGCGGAACTCACTTCGGCAACGGAGGGAAACTGCACGTCCAACATGTCAGGATAGCGGAAGGCCGTCGCGCAGGGGTTGAGAACATCGGCCTGTGCATCCAGCGGGGCGAACGAGGGTTCCAACGCGATGGCGAGTTCCAGCAACCGCTCCAAATCGTGCGTGCGCTCCAGCGGCCGGCCACGAAAGGCGAGGTAGCCTTTCAGCGCCTTCTCCGCAGTCTGCTGGTAGTGATAGACGGCCGTATCGGTGGCGGGTTCAGCCAGCGCCGCGAGCGCGCGGGCGGAGCGCAAGTCGCTGTGCGCCTCGGTCAGCCACGACCGCCCCCACTCGCGCTTGGTGTCATCCATAGAGCTTCCGCCCCCGATGGAAGACAAGATGGTCCAGCGTCGAAGGCAAGACGCGCAGGCGATCATACTCCCGGCGGGTCTTGACGAGCACGTCCTTCGCGATGCCGAGGCCCCGCAGACAACGGTGCGCCCGCCGCATGCGTTCGACGGGCGGTTCGTCGCTCTCCGGTACAACCACGAACAGGTCCAAGTCGCTGCTCTCATCCGGGGTGCCCCAAACCTGCGAGCCAAACAGCCAGATGCCCTCGGGCTGCAACTCGTTGGTCAGCCGGGTGGCGACTTCGTCCAAGAGGCGCTGGTCAACGGCCTTCATGGAACGGAGCGTAACATGGCAGTGATGGAAAAGGAAGAGCACACTGGGGAACGGAACCGTTGTCCCGACAGCCACCACGGCCCGCATCACGGCCGATCGTACGCCGCCCCGCGATCCTGCCGCCGGGCCAACTCGCTGGCGTAACGCGCTCCCAACGAAGCGGCATGTTGCCGGGCCCAATCCGTCAGCTTCGTTTGGCCGGCGGGCGGCGAGGTCACGTAGAGCAAGTCCTGCATCAGACCTTGGATTTCCTCGCGCGTGATCACCACGTCCCCGGTGATCTGGCTCAGAATCCACCCCGCCCAATACCCTAGCGCCGGGGCGACCGAGACAACCGGCCTTGGCTTGCCGATGATTTCTCCCAGTTGCCGGACCAGTTCCCGGTAGGTAAACGTCTCCGGGCCGATGGCATCCACAATGACGTTCTCGGTCGCGCGGCCTTGTTCCACCGCCAGCGCCGCCAAGTCGTCCACGTAGATCGGCTGCAGCCGGTATTGCCCATCGCCAAACACGCCGAAGAATGGCAACCGGCGCAGGCACCACGCGATGTTGTTGATGAGGATGTCCTCCTTGCCGAAGAGCACCGCCGGACGCAGGATCGCGTGGGACAAGCCGGATTCGCGGAGCGCGTGCTCCAACTGCCCCTTGCCCCGGAAATACTCCAGCGGCGAATCTTCGGAGGGATTGGTGATGCTGACGTGAACCACGCGCCGCACGCCGGCGGCCTGCGCCGCCGCGAAGAGCGTCCGCGTGTTCTCCACCGCCGCCGCATGACTGAAGCCGGGATGGTTGAACCGCACCCAATACGTGTTGTAGAGCACCGCCGCGCCACGCAGCGACGCGGTCAGCTTCGCAGGCTGGTCAAAATGGAAGGGGTGCGCCTCGACGGCGGTGCGGAAGGGGTTGGGACGGTTCGGCGAGTTGGTCAGCGTCCGCACATGATGGCCGGCGGCCAGCAGCCGTTGCGCGATGTATTTTCCGGAGTATCCGAACGCCCCGGTGACAACATGGAGTTCTTGGGTCGGCATGGGATGGAACTCAGCGCAGGCGAACCCGGGCGTAGCTGATCGTCCGTGACTCGCCGGCACGCTGCCCAAGCAAGTCCAGCGTGTTCGAGGGGGCCGAACCGGCGCGAACCGTGGCCGTGAAATAACTGGTGAACGGCTTTTGAAAGACGATCCGAACTGGCTCGCCGGGTTCGCCATCCGATCGGATTTCCATCAAGCGGTTCTCAGATACTTGCCGATCCGATGCTTCGGTGCCTTGCAGGTAGTAGATCAGAAACAAGCGGTTGTCTGGCGTGACGTGCAACCGGGGCGCCGAAGGAATCGGGCCGGGCCTGCCTTCCTCGGCGATGGCCAGCGTTCGGCGCGACACGACCTTGCCCGCGCGCACCACGGCATAGTTGATGGCGTGGCTTTGTTTCGCCTCGGGGAAGAACTTCGCGCGGAGCCGCTCATCCAGGGCGCGCTCGCTCCAGACCAGATGGACCGCGCCATCCGGGGCCGCCCACAAATCGCCCGGCGAAATCCAGCCGCAGGTCTGGTCGCGGCTCGCGATCTCGATCCACTCGCGGAATTTCTCTTTCGTGACGTCCGGAGTCCACGTGAAGAACAGCCGCCGGAAATCGTAATCCCATTCATTGCCGGTGAGTTGCTTCTTGAAGGCGCGCCATTCCGGGTAGGGCTCGACGATGTCGCTGACGCCGCAGAAAAAGACCGCGCGGTGCTGAAGCGCGACATTGGGATAGCACACGCGGACCGGTTCAGGCTTCGGATAATCTTTGCCTTGCGGCCAGGCCAGTTGGCCCGATGTCCACCGGCCGGCATGGTCGCGAAAGGCCCACTCGGCGTGCGTGTAGCCGATGTTCTGGAACAAGATGACTTCGCCGCCCGGGCCATCCGCCGCGAAGCTACGATACGAGTGTTCCGTGAACTTCGGCTCGCCCTGCCAGACCGGCGAAAATCGCGTGGGCGCGGCTTGCGGCCTCTTGGCGGAGAACTCGAATAGCTCCGGTCGGGCCGGACCGGCGTAAGTCTCGCGGTTCGTCACCAGCGTGGGGTTGGCGGAAAGGAAAACACGCCCATCGGCAAACGCCGTCAACGGCGAGGGCTCGCGCGTCCGCCCAGTCTCGTCGGCACGGACCAATTCCCACCCCGTCTCGCCCCGATGGAACAAGGTCCAGCGGCAGTTGTTGAGCGGTTTGCAGTCGTTGAGCGTTTCCAAGCCGCTGGCGAAGATGTCATTGCCCACCCGCACCAGGCAGGTCGAACCGCCACACCACATCGGCCCGGCGCCGTTGTTGGCCGGCTCGAAGGCGTAAACGGCCTCCTCGCATTCGACGATCGGGCGGAGCGGCTCGGGTCGCGCGGCTGGTTCGGCGGCACGTCCAGCGCCTTGGCTGACGACGAACGCTGTCATCCAAGCGAGTGTGGTGAGACGGCAGCCTCGTAGGACAGGCTTCCAGCCTGTCTCAAGCTTCGTGAGGGACGAGCGTGTGCTGGCTGAGTCTTTCCTGATGGCCGCCTTTGCTGGAGGAAACAATGGAGACAGGCTGGAAGCCTGTCCTACGGGAAGGATGTGCTCCAGCGCGCTCATTGCCCGGCAACCGCCGGCGAAGACGGGTGATACCACAACGACTCCCAGTACTTGCGCTCGGTCCGATAGACATTGACGCGCGCATCTGGAAGCAGGTTCTCCGGGAGAATGCCGTAGCGCTTCATCTCGCGCACCCAATCCACCCGTGGGCGGAACTCCGGCATGTCAAAGCGCGGGCTTTCGTTCTCGAGGAAGTCCCGCCCTGCCGACACCATTGCCAGAAGTTTCTGGTAGCCGGGATCGTTGGTGTCGGCAAACACGGTGGCCGGCTTGCCCGTCTGCGGCTCCCGACACAGGGCCCAGCCACCCGCGGACTCGGCCAGCGGCGCGAGGAGCAGCAGTGATTGCTCCGGACGCGAGAGGTTGAACACGATGTGCCGGCTGGTCAGCAGCCGCGGGTCGTCCAGGCTGGGCTGCCAGAAAGAGACCCCGCGCTCGTCGGACAGGCTTTGCGGTAGCAACCGCGCGGGCTGGTCGTGGCAACGCGCGCAGCGCTCGCGGATCACCGCCGCGCCGGCCCGGGTGGTGGGCCACTGGGCGTCGTTGTTCACCTGCTCATTCTCGGCATAGTTGCCGATCATTCCGCAGCCGAGCGCGGCGTAGGTACCGGGATATGCCGCCCCGCTTTCGATCCAAAGCCGCAACAAGGTCTTCTCCTCCGGCGTGGCTTTCACGCCGTAGTGGGAACCGTCGAGCATCGTCAGCAAGCGGCTGGCGGCCGAGCCGAGCGTGCGCGGAGCGTAATTGCTCACCGGCTGGTTGCGCCCATCGGAAAAGAGCCGCGCGATGGTCAACATGTAATAGCTGTGGCTGAACAGCGGACCGTGATCGCCGCTCAAAACCAGTCGCGCCGCGCGCGGACCACCCCGGGCTGTCTTCTCATAACCATGACACTCCACGCACAGCCGGTCGAGAATGGGTTGAACGTCGCGCGGAAAATCGAGGACATCCGGCACGTCGGGAATGGGCTCGATCCGGCGCAAAGGGCGGCTCATGGCGGCGAGTTCCGCTCCGGCAGGTCGCGGCGATTGGGTGCGGTGTTCGTGGCAGCCAACGCAACTGGCCGTTTCCCCGGGCTGCACGGTGGTGAAACTCTGCATTCGTTTGACCGCAAGATCGTTCTCATCCAAGGCCACGAAGAACACGCTCCGCAGCGCCGGCAACTCGAAATATGCCGAGCCGTCCTCCTCGACTGGCACGGTGCCAAGGATGCGTTCGAGGGTGAACGTGCCGCCGTAGCTGATCGGCTCCATGCCGCCGGTGTAGTGGATCGGCATGGGCAGCGTTTCGAGGACGAGCAGCTTCTTGATCTCGCCCGGTTTCACCCCCGCCATGTTTCGCCCCTCATAGACGTTCGCCAGCGCCATGCGCCCCGTCGGCTGACTCGTCCGGACGCGGTCCGCGATCACCAGTTCGCGCGGTCGGGGTATCAACGGACGTGGCTCGTGGCATTCCAAACCTTCCCGTCGGTCCGCCTCGGGCAAGCGGTAGATCACCTGTTCCGAGCCGTTCCCGTCCAGAAGCACGAGACTGTCCCCCCGCGCCGCGAGAAAGCAGTCTTCGGAAAAGGCCCACGGATCGCGGAGGTTCGGCTGTTTGCTGATGGCTTTGGCGAACCGCGGCTCATCCGGTCCGGCGTCCGGGTCCACGACCGTGACCACGCCGGCATGTTCCTTGATCCCGTGGCCCGGCGAGAACGACGCGACGACCTTGTGCGAGCCGGGAATGGGTTTGGCGTCAATCATCACCACCCCCGGTTGCAGGTTGCCAAACCAGGTCATGTGCGCAGTGCCGTCCGGATTCGCCGTCCAGAGGTGATGGTAATGCACCTGGCTGCGGTCCACGTATTCCCAGCGCGTGTAGAGGATGCGCCCATCGGCGAGCGGCCAGGGGGTGTTGTCATGTTCGTTGTTGCTGGAAAGGGCGCGGATGTTCCCGCCGTCGGCGTCGCAGAGGTGAAGCACCGCCACCTGCGTCAGCCAACAATTCACCCAGCGTTTGCAGCGCGACGAAACAAAGACAATCCGTCCGTCGGGCAGGTAACTCGGCTCAATGTCGTCGAACGCGCCGTCGGTTAGTTGCTTCAGGCCGGAGCCGTCCACGTTGATCTCAAAAAGGTGATACGACTCCTCGCCGCCTTTGCGGTAGGAGAACAGAATCTTGTGGCCGTCGTAATGCACCTGCGGATCGCGGATGCCGCCGGCCGGGTCGGCCAGAATCGTGGTGAGTTGTTGCGTGTGGAGGTTCAGGCGGCAGAGCTTCGTGCCGTCGCGGTAGGCCTTGCGAGTGGGGTCATGGGCGTAGTAGCTGAAGTTGGCGTACCAATGGCCGTCGGTGGGATTGACCTTGCGCACGGCGAAGACGAGTTCTTCCACCCCGGCCATCGGACCAGCGAGTGCCTTGGCGGACAGTTTGGGGGCGGCGGCAACGGCTTGGCGTTGTGGCGGAGCCTGTGGCGCGGTGGATGTTGTCTCGGCCAGTCCTTTGGGAGACGACCCCAGCAAACAGACGGGCAAAGCCATCAGCGCACTGAGTAGCGGCGATCTGATCCGTGACAGAATGGAAGCAAAACGCCGCCCTGTCTGTATGTGGGAATGAGGGCGGCGACTTCCTGCGATAAAGGCTTCTCCCCCGGCGCGAGTGGAGCGGAGTTGAAGCTTCATGGCTTGTGCGTGTGCGCGTAAGCCACCAGCGCGCGAAGGTTCGCCTCCGGCGTGTCGCGCGGGACTTCGCAACCGGCCCCCACGATGAAACGCGCCCCCGCCTCCTGATGGCATTGCGCCACGACCTGCGTCACTTGTTCGGGTGTGCCATCCCGCAGCACGGCGACCGGGTTGGCGTTGCCCAACAGCACCTGACCCACGCCCATTTGCGCCCGGCCTTCGCTGAGGGAAGCCATGTAGTCCAAGTCCACGACGTGACACCCGAGCCGTCCCATGCCGCGCAAAATTTTCGATGTGTTGCCGCAGATATGCAGTCGCGTCCGTCCGCCCATCGCGTGGATGCCGTCCATGAGCTGCTTCTCGTAGGGCCAGACAAACTCCTCGTAGAACTGCGGCCCGACCAGCGAGGCCGCCGCGTCGCCCACACCGATCAAATCCGCGCCCGCCTTGATCTGCTCCTTCGCGAAGCGCAACTCCATCTCCACCACAAAGGCGAACAGGTCGCGCACAAACTGCGGGTCGTCGAAGAAATCGGTCATCAACGTGTTGATGCCGCGCAGATCGGCGGCCTCCGCGATCGGGCCCTCGATCCAACCCTCCACCAGGAGTTGCTTGCCCACGCGCTCCTTGAACGCCGCGACGGCCTTGATCCCATTATGCATCCGCCCGCCGCCCAGCGGATCGGGGATTTTGAGCCTCGCCAACTTGGTCTTGTCCGCCAGCAACGCATCGTCTTCGACCAGCGCCACGGGTTGGGTCAGGAAGTACGCCACGCGCGCCCCGCAGTCCGCCGCCTCGCGCGCCGGGTCGGACATCGTGTTCACGTAGTCGAACCCGAACTTCTCCGCGACATGGATCTGCCCCTTGACCAGCACGCGGTAGTCGGTGCAGTAGTCGCGGTACTGCGCGCCGATCTGGTCGGCAGCGAACATCATGGTGATGGGCATGACCGGGAGGCGGTCCACCGGCTGGCCCTCGAGGTGGTTGAGGATGCGTTGGCGGCCTGTCATGGGGCGACATTTGAAGCAAGGCCGGGCGCGAGCGCAAGCCTTTCCCGCCAGTTGCTACTCGCTGGGCGCACCTGTACACTGGTCGCAACTTTATGAGTGAACTGCAGGCCTCCTTGCTCGAATTGATCCGCCGCACCTCGGCGGAGATTCCGGACGACGTACACCGGGCCATTCTTGACGCCCTCGCACGGGAGCAGCCCGGCTCCATTGCCCGGAACGCGCTCAAGATCGTGGACCAGAACATCGCGCTGGCGAAAAACAAGTCTCAGCCGATTTGTCAGGATACCGGTAGCATCATCTTCTACGTGGATTGCCCCATCGGCTTTGACCAAGTCGCCTTCGAGGAAGCCGCGCGTGAAGCCGTGAAACTCGCCACCAAGAAAGGTTATCTGCGCCAGAACTCCGTGGACTCGCTCACCGGCAGGAATGACGGCACCAACGTGGGCCCCGGCTCGCCCACCGTCCATTTCCACCAGCATCGCTCACCGGAGGTCAACGTCCGGTTGATCCTCAAGGGCGGCGGCTGCGAAAACGTCGGCGCGCAATACTCCTTGCCGCAGGAGAAACTGAAAGCCAACCGCGACCTCGATGGCTGCCGGAAGGCGATCCTTGATGCGGTGTTGCAGGCGCAGGGCAAGGGCTGCGGGCCGGGGATTCTCGGGGTGTGCATCGGCGGCGACCGCGCCACGGGCTACGAATTCAGCAAGCAACAACTCCTCCGCAAGCTGGACGACCGGAATCCGAATCCGGAGTTGGACGCGCTGGAGCAGGACATCGTGAAGACCGCGAACGCGCTGGGCATTGGCCCGATGGGCTTTGGCGGCCAGACCACGTTGCTTGGCGCGAAAATCTGCGCCGTGAATCGCCTGCCCGCGTCATTCTTCGTCAGCGTCAGCTACATGTGCTGGGCATTCCGGCGGCAGGGTGCGACGCTGGACACGGACGGGAAGATCGAGAAGTGGCTGTATTGAGAAGGCCGACTCGACCGTGTTCATGCCGTAGGACAGGCTTCCAGCCTGTCTCAAACTTCAGTGGTAGAACTGCTTCACTCGCATGCCGGCTGCCGACCACGCGTCACCGAACAGTGATCGGCCGAGCAGAGAATGGAGACAGGCTTGAAGCCTGTCCTACGGCACAGGCACGGCTCAGCCGACAAACGCCGCGTGGATGGCTTTCATCGCTTGCTCGCCTTTCGCGAGGTCAATCACCACGGAAATCTTGATCTCGCTCGTGGAGATCATGTCAATGTTCACGCCCGCCTTCGCAAGCGTGTCGAACATCTTGCCCGCAACGCCGGTGTGGCTTTTCATGCCCACGCCCACGATCGAAAGTTTGCCGATGCTTTCGTTGGCGATAATCTCTTTGTAGCCAACCTCGGCTTTCAGCCCCTCGATCACCTTGCGCGCCTTCAGCAGGTCCGGCTTGTCCACGGTAAACGAGAGGTCGGTGGCGGGTTTGCCGCTGCCGTGGCTGATGTTCTGCACAATCATGTCCACGTTCACGGCGGCATCGCCGATGGCCTTGAAGATACGGGCCGCCACGCCGGGATGGTCGGGCACGGCCACCAGCGTGAGCTTGGCCTGGTTCTTGTCGAGCGAGACGCCGCGCACAACGACGCCTTCCATGCTTTTGGTTTCTTCTTTCACGATCGTTCCGGGGTTGTCGTTCAAACTGGAGCGGACTTCAAACACCACGCCAAACTTCTTGGCAAATTCCACCGAGCGGCTCTGCATCACTTTCGCGCCGAGGCTCGCGAGTTCGAGCATCTCGTCGTAGGAAATCTCTTCGAGCTTCTTCGCGCCGGGTACGATGCGCGGGTCGGCGGTATAAACGCCGTCCACGTCGGTGTAAATTTGACAGAGGTCGGCCTTGAGCGCCGCGGCGAGCGCGATGGCGGTCAAATCCGAACCGCCGCGGCCCAGCGTGGTGATCTGGCCCTCGGGCGTTTCGCCTTGAAAACCGGCGACGATGACGACGTTGCCAGCATCAAGCAAGTCGTGGGCGGCTTTGGGCGTGATGTTGTGAATCTTGGCCTTGGTGTGGACGCCGTCGGTCACGATGCCCGCCTGCGCACCGGTGAGCGAAACCGCCGGCACGCCGAGCGCATGCAGGGCGATGGCAGTGAGGGCGATGGTCTGCTGTTCGCCGGTGGCGAGAAGCATGTCCATCTCGCGTTCGCTGGGGAGCGGCGCGATATCCTTGGCGAGTTTGATGAGGCCGTCGGTGACGCCGCTCATGGCGGAAACGACCACGACGAGTTTGTCGCCGCGCTGGCGGTATTCCGCCACGCGCTTTGCGACATTTTTGATGCGGTCGGTGTTCGCCACCGAAGTGCCGCCGTATTTTTGGACGATGAGTGCCATGTGATCCACGCGTCACCGCGTCCTGCCAAGTCGGCGGGTGAGCGGCGACAGGCGCGGAGAGTAGAATTCCGGGACTATGTTTGGCAACCGAATTTGCCGGGCCACCGCCTGCGGTGGTCGCGGACCAAAAGCCCCGCGGGCTCACTGGTTGTAGGTGCTAGTGACCGTGCCGACGAGGAAATTGTCACTTGTCGTCCCATCGTCGTAGCGGTCGAGCACGACGCGGGTCATGTGAGCAGCGTTGTACGGGTTGCCAAACGAGATGTCGTAGTGAACAACCTTTTGCGCGTCGCCAAACAGTGGGAGTGATCCAGCACTGGCGGGATTGTTCAGAGCATTGCGATAGACCACTTGAGTTCCATTCGTAGTCACCCCGATGCAACTAACCGTCTGCCTGCCCGGCGCGGCAAGGTAGGCCAGGCGCAACCCCGCCGCAGTGCCATCGCGAACCAGCGTGAGCACATCCGTGCGGGCCACGACACTGTTGGACGTGGAACTTGTGCTGCTGATACGGCGAATCACCAAACCGTCGGCACCGGATGGATAGCCCGGCGCCGCCGCACCCGTCTCGCTGCCGGAGCGAATCGCGCCGGTGGTGCGGATCGAGCCAACAACATCAAGCGCAACTGTGGGGTTACTCTTGCCGATGCCGACGTTGCCCGTTTGCGTGATGCTCAGACGGTTCGTGCCGTAAGTGTAGAAATCGAGACCGAACTGGTTGCCCCCGGCGGTGCGTTTGGAGGAGATGCCCTCGCCGCTGAAGCTGCCAAAGGTGAGTCCGGGCAACAGCGCGCCAGCGTTCGCGCTGGTCGGGTCAATCATCACGTTGCCGTCGTTGCGCCAGCGCAAGGCCAGCGTGCTGTTGCAGCCCGAGCCCAAGCCGCCGCCGTCGCACCCGTAGAGCACCGGGCCGTCCACGTTGATGCCGGCGAACAGCTTGCCCGAACCGTACCAGCCAAGGCCGTGATTCAAGTCGCCATTCGGCCGCAGGAACAGGTCGAA
This sequence comes from uncultured Verrucomicrobiota bacterium, assembly GCA_964548925.1. GTDB lineage: Bacteria > Verrucomicrobiota > Verrucomicrobiia > Limisphaerales > MWDV01 > MWDV01. The sequence goes on from CAZJTM010000006.1 coordinate 34,758, forward strand.
GTCGTTGAGCCGAGCGGTACCATAGACGGTGAGTGTGTCCAGGTTCATTGCGCCGCCGATGCTGACGCGGCCGAGGAAGGCGTTGTTGCCACTGAAGCTCTGCGAGCCATCCAGCCGCGGCACATTCAGGGAAAGCCGCGCGTCCAGCAATGTGCCAGCGTTCAAATTGCCGGCGTTCTGGTAAAACGCGCCTTGCTGGCCGTCCAGCAGGTCGGCGTTCACGCTGGTCAAGCCACTGCCGTTGCCGGTGAAACTGTTGGCGGCGTTGTTGAATGTTTTGGCGCCGGTGAAGGTCTGCGATCCAGCCAGCAGGCCCACGTTCGACGAGAGGCGTGCATCGTTGATCGTGCCGGTTAACGCAGCGGCGGGGAGGTTATTCAATCCTGCGCCGCTGCCCTGGAAGTTGGTGGCCGCAACCGTGCCGCCGACGTTCAACGCTAAGGCGGGATTGTTGGCCGTGTTGATCGCGACGCCACGAGTGGCTGTGAGCTTCAAATCGTTGCCGGCCGACAGGTTCAGGTCATGGCCCGCCGTGGAACTTAGATCGTTGCCGACAGCAAAGATGGCATTACCCTCGACCGCGAGATTCATGTCTTTCTGAGCGTGAATGTAGAGTTCTTCCGCGCCCTTCTTGTCTTCAAACCGGATTTCATTCGCGCCACCCCCGCCTTTGGAGGATTGCGACTTGATGGTGCTCTTCGTCTTCTCGGCAGGCAGGGCGTAGGGGGGCACGTGATCGCCGTTGTAGAAACTGCCGGTGATCACCGGTTGGTCCGGGTCACCGTTGACAAACTCGACCATCACTTCCTGCCCGATGCGCGGGATGAACATCATACCCCACCCACTCCCGGCCCACGGGCTGGCCACGCGCATCCATGCGCTCGAATTCTCATTCTTCGCTCCATAGCGGTCCCAATGAAACTGGACTTTGACCCGCCCATCTGCGTCCGTATGAATTTCCTCCGTCGCCGGCCCGGTAACGACAGCCGAGCAAGCGGTGGCAATCGGCTTGGGGGTCCTGAGCGCAGGCCGAAAAGGAGTGGCCGCCGGAATTACCTCAAACTGGTTACCGTAGTAGAGATTCACCACACCGTTGGTGACGCGGCGAAACGCGGCATGGCGAACGCTCGTGACCAGGAAGTCGCCCGCGAGTCCGCTTTCGGTCCGATCATCAAGCGTGAATCTGTATCCCGGGCGCAGGTCCGGCACGGTGCTGGAACCTGCCATGGCCATGCGTTCCACGTCATTGCGTTCCTGGCGCAACTTCGCCAGACCTTTTCCGTCCGAGGACACCGTGTAACCGCCGAGATTGTAGCGTTCGCCGAATCCCCCGAGCGGGCTCTCCGCCTCCGCAAGCAGACTCAGGTTCGGCCGTTTGAAATCATAGCTGTTGAGGACGGATTTGAAGGTGGAGTGGTGGGTGGCCTTCCCAAAGGTTCGGATGAATTCGCTGCCCAGAGGAGCATCCGTGGTCAAATCGCCATAGTAGCGGAAAGGCGAATTCGGCGTGGTCGGACAAGCCCTTGAATCATCGCCCAGAATCAAGGTCGGCGGTGCACCGCTGAGGCTGAAGTAATAGAAGATGCCTTCCTCTTCGAGCAACCGGCTGAAGAAATTCAGGTCGGTTTCGCCGAACTGGATCACTGATTCACGCTGAGGATACGTGCCCGACAACGACAGGCTTAGCGTATTGGTCGCGGCATCGTGATACAGGTTGGCGGCCAGGTCCGGTACCGAGACTTCCTGGTTGACGCGGTAATCAGACCAGAGTGCCAACAGGGCCAGCGGCGATTCGACCCGGAAGGTGTAAAGAGCACTCGCGCCGTCGTAGGAGGCCAGGGAACATCCGGTAACAAGTCCTGCAAAGGCCGTGGAGCGGCTGCCTCGCGCCAAAACCACGCGTGCCGGAAGACCCAACTGCGCCTGTGGGTCCAAGTCAGGCCGCGGCACGATGACTTCCACAACAAACTCATAAGGTTCGGAGAGCGCCTCGTGGCCGATGAAACCGGCAACCGTTCCCAAAAGGTCACCATTCAGCCTGAATGTCATCAAAGAATCGGCAGCAACCGGAGCCAGCGCGTTGAAAGGCAAGGGCGTCGTTGTGCCCATTCCTTTGGCGGAAGCAAACAAAGATTCGTAGGCGGCGCTACCACCGTCGTCAACATTGGCGGGCTTCACCGCCGCCATGCCGATCTTCGCCGTGGTTACGGCCCCATCGGCCAGCATGGCCGAGGTGATTGCCCCCGCGGTTACCGCGCTCGCCGTGCCGGCACCGGGCGCGTAGGTGGCGTAAGGGGCTGCTGTGAGCGGCTGACGCGGGGCGAGCGTCACGAACGAAGCAGCGCCATTGGTTCGAACCGCAGTCTCAAGCCAGCGCGCGTTGCCGTCGAACGCCGCGCCAAAGTCGAGGGTGGCGACGAAATAGCCGTTGGCAACCGCCGTGGCGGCGTTGGTCACCGAGCTGCCGACCTGACCGCCACTGGTGAGCGCGTCATAGAGGCTGAATTTGAAGTCAAAGATGCCATCAGCGGCGTTAGTGCCGGTGGTCAGACGGCCTTGGTAAGTGAACGCAGTGCCCAGCGAGGCAGCCGAGGCGGCACCATAGCAGAGCGCTAGGGTTGTGACGAGAGCGGATGAGATGCGGCAGTTCATAGCGATGTGCGAATCAAGTCGCCAGCAAGCTGTTTGTTCCGGCGCGCAAAGTCAACGACTGCTGCTCCAGGCGCGCTGATCCGAGGTGTGGCGGCGGGACCTGAGGAACTTCGATAGGACTGGTGTCTTCTTACGTCGGTTTGGCGACGCTCACATCGTGGAAATCCACGCCGAGCTTCTTCAGCGCATAGCCGGATTCGCGCAGGAAGTTGCCGTAAGACATCATCCAGTGGAAGCCCTTCATCTCCTGGAGCAGCGCGGCACAATCGCCTTCGATCCGCACGTCAATCTGCGAGCGGCAGATGTCGAGGAACGGGTTGCCGACGATCTTGCCCTCGAAGCCGACCCATTTCTTGCAGGCGAAATCCGGCACAAGGTTCGTGCAAACCTGGCCCAGTTTCATTTCCACCTTGGGCGCGGCGCCGTAATCCGACTCGAAGTGCGTGAGGATTTTCGTCCGCTCGGCGCGTTTGCCGTCCATCTTCCGCGGCGCGGTGCAGTGCGCCAGCGTGACGAGGTTGCCGTGGGGCGTGGTCGGGTCGTTCAGGAACACCGGCAGGCCGGAGATGTAATGCAGTAGGATGCCCGACGGGATGACGACGAAGTCCGATTCGCAGAACGCCAGGTAGCCGTCGTCGTTCAGGAAGCTCAGCGGCATGCAGGCGGTCGTCTCGGAGATCGGCATGATCGTGCCCATGCAATGATGCACCGTGATCGCATCGGTCTTCGCTTCGTCCAAGATGTCCTTGAACACCTCGGTGAGGATGAAGGCGCTGTTGAGGAATTTGCGGTCGGTGTGCATTGAGATGCCGCGTTCGCGGAGCAGTTTCTTGGCGTCGGCTTCCGCGCGACGGGCGAGGGCGGCATCGGCCTTGGCGGCCTTCAACCGCGGCGCGAGTTCGGAGTAGGGATAATCCACGATGTCGAGCTTCCAGATTTCGCTGGCGATCTTGGGTGCCTTTTCCACCATGCCATCGCCCCATCCCCCCGCGCCGCCGATGGCGACGATCTTCTTCCCACGCGTGTTCTTCAGCCCGTGGCATGCCCGCAGACGCCAGAGCATCTCGGCATAATCGTCCACGACCACGTCCGTCACGTCCATGCCCGGCTGGCCGTACTCATCCACGGCTTTGCGGAGGAAATGCGGATGCGCGATTTCATACCACAGATAAACCGGTCCGGGACTGTGGCGCAGGAACATGAGATTGAACTTGTCCTTGAGCGTGAGTGCTTCGAGCGTGTCGCGCCACGCGCCGGCGGCATAGATGACCATCACGTCGTAATCGCCCTTCGCGATGTTCGCGCCCTGCTCCTTGTTCACTGCGGTGACCAATGGCGCGATCTCGACCGGGAACTCCGCTTTCGCCTTGAGCTTCGCCAATTCCTCCGTGATGAGTTGCTTTTCGGCGGCGACGTCGGCTTCCGTGTGCAAGCCACCCCAACCGCGCCAGCTCGTGGCTTCGCGGCGCTGCGCCAAGCCGTAGGTGAGGACCGGCTGGACTTTCAGAGGCTTGACGATGCGTGCGGGCCGTGCCTTCGCGGGCGGGAGTTCCGCGGCGCCGAGGTCAAGCGCCGGCAAGGCCAGACTGCCCAGCGTGAGCGCGCTGGTTTGAATCAGGAAATCACGGCGGTTCAACGGCTGGAGGCGGAGGGGCGCTGGCACATGGCCGGAGCAGCAGGAGCAGTTGCAACGATGAGAAGCAAAGGACGTATTCATGGTTTCTCAATTACGCCCGCCAAAACCCGGAAGCGCCCCAACCTGCGGGCGGGGTCAGGCCGCTTCACCATCAGGCGCGGGCAGCGTCGCGCCGCCAACTCGTGAACGCAACTCTTTTCCCAAGC
>CAZJTM010000006.1:39261-73610 GCA_964548925.1 uncultured Verrucomicrobiota bacterium
TGACACACAGCCCATGCTGCGACCATTTGTTGCGTTGACACCGATGAAAGTCACGATTGCTGCCATTGAAACGCTGCCGGTCATTTACCCAACTGTCGGCTGGTTCAAGTTCCTCGAAGGCCCGAAGGGCAAACCCGCCGGGCGGGCGTCGGTCGTTGTGAAGATCACGGCGGACAACGGCGCGGTGGGTTGGGGGCAAAGCGTGCCGGCGCATCGCTGGAGCTACGAGACGGTCGAGACGGTTCAGAACACGATCCAGAACTACCTCGCGCCAGAAATGATCGGGCTCGATCCGTTCGATGAAGAGGCAATCCGGGCGGCGATGAACAAGATCATCGCGCCGTCCTTCTCCACCGGTCAACCGATCTGCAAAGCCGGTGTGGACCTCGCACTGTTCGATCTCACCGGTAAGTTGCTAGGACAGAATGCCGCGCAGCGCTGGGGCAAAGCAGGCCGCGATCGAATCGCGCTGAGTTGGACCGTGAACGCCCGAACGCTCGACGAGGTGGAACACGTCGTGGGTGACGGTCTGGCGCGCGGCTACCGAAACTTCAACGTGAAGGTCGCGCCCGATCCGAAGTTCGACCTGGAGCTATGCCGGTTGGTGAAGCGGCTCGCGCCGGGCGGCTTCCTCTGGGCCGATGCGAATGGCGGCTACGACGAAGCGACAGCCCTCGAAGTCGCGCCAAAGCTGGCGGACCTCGGCGTGCCGGTGCTGGAGCAGCCGCTGCCTGCCGCGCGACTCACCGGCTACCGGCGGCTGAAGCAACAAGGCGCACTGCCCATTCTCATGGATGAAGGCATCGTGTCGTGCGTCGAGCTGGAGGAATTCATCAAGTTGGACTTGCTGGACGGCATCGCCGCCAAGCTGGGGCGTTGCGGCGGCATCACCGAAGCGCGCCGGCAGATCGAGTTGGTGCAGAATGCCGGCTTGATGTGGCTGGGTAGCGGTCTGACCGACCCGGACCTTTCGCTCGCCGCCACCCTGGCGCTCTATGGCGCGTACGGTCTGAGGTTTCCTGCCGCGCTGAACGGCCCGCAATTCCTCAGCGGCACCATCCTCAAGCACCCCTTGGAAGTCAGGGGCGGCGAAGTCACCTTGCCGCAACTGGCCGGCCTCGGGGTTGAAGTGGACGAAGCGAAGGTGGTTCAGGCACAATCACGCCTGTGAATCGTCGTCGCTTTCTGACCGGGCTGGGCGCGGGGGCCGCGCTCGCTTCAATGAATTTTGGTTGTCGCACCGCGTCGCCGCCAGCCTCCGCGCGCAAGATCCAACCCATTCGCGGCAGTTGGATCAGCGTCTGGTGGGATGACCGCCGGCATTTCTACTGGAACGAGCCCTGCCTGAAATCCACCGCGGAGCACTGGCAGCTCGCCGTGAAGGACATGGCGGACCTTGGCTTCGAGTATCTTGTGTTGCTCGCCGTGGCCAAGGGCGGCAAGGCGTTCTACGACACGCCGCTGCTGCCCAAGCTGGAAATGGCCTGCGCCGATCCCATCGGGGCCATGCTCACGGGTGCTGACAAGCACGGCGTGAGGTTCTTCATCAGCAGCGACTGGTATGGGGATTGGGACGACCGGGCGCTGCTCGATCCGGACCGCATGGCCAAGCGTTTCCAGATGATGCAGGAACTTGTGGCGCGCTACGGCAAACACCGCAGCTTTCACGGCTGGTATTGGCCCAACGAAGCCTGCCTCACCCCTTACTACACGGACAACTTCATGCGCCACGTGAACGCATGCAGCCGCGAAGCGCGCCGGCTCACGCCCAAGGCCAAGATTCTCATCGCGCCCTACGGCACGAACCAAGCCGTGGGCGACGACACCTATGTCCGGCAACTCGAACAACTCGACGTGGACATCATCGCCTACCAGGACGAGGTCGGCTGTCTGCGCATGACCCCGGAGCAGAGCGCCGCAGCGTTCGAGCGCTTGCGCCGCGCCCACGACCGCGCGCCGCAACGCGCGCTCTGGGCGGACGTGGAGACGTTCACATGGGAAGGCCCGCCGAACAAGCAAAGCAGCCCGCTGATTCCCGCGCCATTTGATCGCGTGCGGGCGCAGCTTGAGGCCGTGTCGCCCTTTGTGGACAAGGTTCTGATCTACCAGTACCAAGGTTTGATGAACAAACCCGGCAGCCGGGCCTTTGCCGGACACCCCGACTCCGGCAGACTTTACCAAGACTACGTGGCCTGGCTGCGCTCAGGCCGCCGGGCAATGGGGATTGTCAATCCATGAAATTCCTGGCCCTTGAACGTCCCGTTGGTGGGGCCACGCTGGAAACCATGAGGCCTTTGCTGAAGCGGGAAGCCCGCCGGGTGTGGGAGTTGCAGAAGGCGGGGGTGATACGCGAAATCTACTTTACGCCGGCCCACGACGCGGTGCTGGTGCTGGAATGCGACGACGAGCCTGCGGCGAGGGACGCGTTGAACAGTCTGCCGCTGGTCAGCCAGCAGCAGATTCGATTCGAGGTGGTTGCCTTGCTGCCTTACACCGGCTTCGATCGGCTGTTGGTTTCTGATGCCGGGAGCGGCTAAGGGGAAATCTGGATCGGCTTCACGCGCTGGCCTTCACGCACGCGGTCGCCGGGATACAAGATCACTTCCTCACCCGCCGCCAAGCCGTCAAGCACCTGCATTTCGGTGCCGCTGGAGCGGCCGACCTGGACACGGCGCAATGCGGCGCGTCCCTTTGCCAGCACAAACGCCGCCCAGTCGCGGCCGCGCCGGAACAGCGCGCCCGCCGGGACCTTAAGTACCCGGTCGGCCTCCCACACCACGATCCGCGCCTCGACGCGGAAGTTGTCGCCGAGGCTGGGGCGTTGCTCGACCGGTGTCACGAGGTCCGCAATGACGTTGACGCGTTGTTCCTCAACGCCGAGGGCCGAGATTTTGGTGAACGCCGCCGGCTCGACCAACCGTACGCGCGCCAAGAGCGGCACGCTGCCGCCCCAGTGTTCGAGCTCCACCTTCGCGCCGGGCGCGATCGTCGCCCCGTCCCGGGAAAGGACCTCGATGACGGCCTCCAGATCGGACGGATCGCCGATTTGCACGAGCGGGGTGCCCGGCGCCACCACGCGCGTGCTTTCCTCGAACACGTGGAGGATGCGGCCTGACGACGGCGCTTTCACTTCGATCGGCGCTTGGGGTGGACTGGCCGTGGCTTCCGCCGGCAGGGCGAACTCTGCGAGTTCGGCTTCCACTTGGCGCAGGGCGCTGACGGCGGCGGCCTCATCCTTGGCGGCGGCGGTTTCGCGCCATTCCACGGGTTCGAGTTCCTGAAGCGAAACCGTCTTGGCCTCGTAAAGTCTCCGCACGCGCTGGAGTTCGCTCGTGGCGAAACGGTGCGCGGCGCGGGCTTTCTCCAAATTGGCGATGGCGGTGTCGCGACGCGCCTCGGCGAGCGCGCGGTTGCGGGCGTCGAGCAGGGCCGGTGAAACCGGGTCAATCACCGCGAGCACCGTCTGCTCGGCGACCACTTCCGCCCCGGCCTTGAAGGGAATGCGGCGCAGGTGTCCGGCGACCGGCGCGGACACGACGTAGCGCTGCTTGATGCGGGTTTTGCCTTCCTCGTTCACGGTGGCACGAAGCGTTCCCTCCGCCACGCGCGCGGTTTCCACCGGGATGGGCTGCGGTCGGAAGCCGTAAAGGATGAGCGCCACGAGCAGCGCGCCGCCGAGCCACGGCAGCCAGCGTTGGGAGCGCCGCCGGTGGTTGCGTCGCGCGGTGGGGGATGGCTGGGCTGACGAATTCATTTGGATGAGAGACCAGGATGCCGGTTCATTCCGGCGCTTTCAACGCGCCCACCAAGTCGAGCTGCTTCAATCGTCGCAGAACGACCACCGCGGAGACTGCCGCGGCCACGGTCACGATCAACGTGGCGAAGGCGTAATTGTGTGGGGTGAGGATGACCGGAAGACGGACGGTTTCCGTGTTGATGGACTGAACCAGGAAAGTGGCGAACCCCGTGCCCAAGAGGAGGCCCAGCGGTAGCGCAATCAAGGCGAGAATGGCCAGTTCCGTGATGAGCACCGCGCCCACCTCACGCTCGGAGAAGCCCACGACCCGCAGCGTCGCCAGTTCGCGGGCGCGCTCGGCCAGCGAGATGCGGGCGTTGTTATAGACCACGCCGATGGCCACCACGATGGCGAACGCGCTGTAGATTTTCTGGATCAAATTGATGCTCGCCGCGGTGGTCTGGCGGAAGTTCTCGCGCAACGAGTTCTTGATGCCAACCCAGCTCACCCGGGGGATGGCCTTGAGGGCATGCAGGAACTCGCGCCGCTGGGCCGGGTCAATGGTAAAGCTCGCCCCGTTGATGATGTCGCCTTCGCCGAGCAAGCGGTTCAAGGCCCGCATCTCCATGTGCGCGCCGAAGCCGGTGAGGTCCTCGGAGACGGCCACGAGCGGGACGGTGCGGATCGGACGCCGGCCCTCGAGGAACTCCACCGTCAGTTCGTCTCCGACTTGCGCCCCGAGGACTTCGGCCAGCTTGGCGGAAATGACAAGGCCGTTCGCGGGCAGCGGAATCTCGCGATACGTCGCGTCAATCACCCGGCTGTGCCGCGTGTTGGCTGGCGTGCCCTGAATGCCCAGTTGCCGGCTGCGGTGGCCGAAACGCAGCCGCGCCGCCGCGCCGCGAAAGGGCTCCACGGCGATCACCCCGGGCAGTTGCCGCAGCAGATGGGTCACTTGCACACTCGCGGGCTCGACCAAGCCGAGGTTCATGTCCTGGCGCTGGACCACGTCCCATTGGAAACCGAGCAACTCCGCCACGCTGTCGCGAAAACAACTTGGCACGATCAGAATGCCCGTGGCCAGCGCCAACCCGGCCACGGTGAACAGGGCCTGCATCGGCCGCCGCTCCAGATTCCGGACGGCGATGCGGAAGGAATGCGAGAACAGGTGCGCGATGCCGGTCCGTTCGACCAGCGCGGGACGGAAATTCGCGGGCGGCTCGGGGCGCATGGCTTCGGCCGGCGGGAGTTTTGCGGCCCGGCGCACAGCGCTGAAGACCCCGGCCACTGCCGCGCCGGCGCCGATGAGGACCGCGACCACCACCGCCGCGCGGTTCAGGCTGAACTGGAGGTCCGGAAAACGGAAGAAAAGATGGTACATGCTCACCAGCCGGTGGCCCAGGCCAATGCCGCCCAGGGTGCCCACCAGCGTGCCGCCCGCCACCATGACAAAGGCGAACTTGAGGTAGTGGACCACGATCTGGCGGTTGGCGAATCCGAATGCTTTGAGAATGGCGATCTGCTCGCGCTGGAGATTCAGCAACCGCGCCAGCACGGCGTTCGTCATGAAGGCCGCCACACTCAGGAAGACGACCGGGAAGCCGATGGACACCGTCTGCAGGATGTGAATCTCGTCCGTGATGCGAATGTGGGACGGGTGGTCCGCCCGCCCGTAGGCGCCGCGCCCGCCATAGGGCTGGAGCAGGCGATCCAGTTCCGCAATCACGGGACGCGGCGTGGCGCCGGGGGACAGCGTGAGCGTGAGGTAGTTGAACGCGCCATCGAGATCGAACGCGGAGGCGATTTCCTTGTAGGGCATCCAGAAAGTTCCGTAGGTGCGATTGTCGGGCAACGACGCGCCGGGGCGCGCCTCGAAGATGATTTCCGGCGAGAGCACAAAACCGGCAATGCGGAACTCCTTGCGACGCCCGTTCAACAACAAGGAAAGCGTGTCGCCAAGCTCGAGTTGATTGGCTTGCGCGAAGGCCTCGCTGACGAGCACCTCGCCGCGGCTGCCGGGTGCGAGCCAGCTTCCGGCGCGCAGGCAGAGCCGATTCAACTCCGGCAGGTCAAAATCCGGCAACGACCGCACCTGGCCGCTGGCGGGCTCGTCGAGTCCCTGCAAGTCCAGCGTGGCCAGTACGGCAATGCCCGCTTGGACGGCGGCGACCCCGGGGATTTCGGCCACTCGCGCGGCCAGCGAGTTGGGCGCGCGTTTCAAGTGGACAAACACATCGGCGAACCGGTTCGCCTCGTAGTATTCTTGCCGGGTGGTTTCCAGCGAATGAATGAGGCTGCGCGCCATGATCATCATCGCCAGGCCGCACGCCATGACCAGCGCCACCGCGATCGTCTGTCCTTTCATGCGGTTCAGATCGCGCAGGAGTTTGCGGTCGAGGTGCGAGAGCATGGGCTACGAGAAGAACCGCAATCCGATATCCGAAAACCGTGCCAAGTCCGAAGGACCACAGCCGAACTTGCCCGGTGGAGTCACCGATGCCGCGCAAGAATCTTGGAGTGCGGCAGTCCTCTGTCGCTTTGGCCCACTCGTCCGAAAAGCGGCAGAAGGCTGCCGCACTTCAGGACGCTTTGCGCTGCCAGGAACTGGTTCGCAGGTCTGCGCCGCTCGCAGCCACGCAGCCACCGGAACGGCGGATCGAACCGCGAATCTGGGAGTCCCTGCGGGCTTGGCGGTTTCGAGTTTCGAGCTCGTTTTCATCCTCACCAGTTGAGGCTGCTGGCCGCAGCTCGGCGCGGGTTGCGGCGCTCGTGATGGACGCGTCCATCCGAAAGATGAATTACGCGATCCGCCATGTCAGCCATGACGGCGTTGTGGGTGATGATGACGGTGAGCGTGCCGAGTTCGCGGTTCACGCGTTCGATGGCCTCCAGGACAAGGATGCCAGTGCGCACGTCCAGCGCGCCGGTGGGCTCGTCACAAAGCAAGACCTCCGGCCGCTTGGCGATGGCGCGGGCGATGGCCACGCGCTGCTGTTCGCCGCCGGAGAGTTGCGCGGGGAAATGATCCAGGCGTTCGCCGAGGCCGACCAGATGCAACGCGTCCTCCGGCGGCATGGGGTCGCGGGCGATTTCGGTGATGAGCGCGACGTTCTCGCGTGCCGTCAGGCTGGGGATGAGGTTGTAGAATTGGAAGATGAAGCCCACGGAGTCCCGGCGGTATCGCGTGAGTTCCGCCTCTTGCGCGCCGGTCAGGTCGAAGTCGCCGTAGCGCAGTTCGCCGCTCGTGGGGAGGTCGAGCCCGCCGAGGTTGTTGAGCAGCGTCGTCTTGCCGCTGCCGGACGGCCCCAGCAACACCACCAGCTCACCCGCATAGAGATCGAGGTCCACTCCCGCGAGCGCATGCACTTCCGCCTCGCCTAGGCCGTAAACCTTGGTGAGGCCCCGCACGCGGAAGACCTGGCGGAGAGCGCCGGAGGTCGCGGTGTCGTGTGCTGGTGTTTCCATCACGGGTGGATTGTCGGATAGGGGCTGTGGCGGACGCCAGCCAGAAACGGGGCGGCGCCGGGAGCGGACGGAGGATGCCCGCCGGGGACTTACGCCCCCGCTCAGTCCTTTGCCTGGGCCACCGATGGGGCAGGGGAGTGGGAATTACTCAAGGTCCGGGCGAGCGCCTCGGCCAGGGCGCGGTACTCAAAGGGTTTGGCCAGCAGCATTTGGAAACCCAGTTCGCGAGCCGATTCATTGGTCATGGCGCCCCCCATGCCGGAAACCAGGATGATCGGCATCTCCGGGCGAATCTGGTGAATCTGGTGCGCCACGTCCAAGCCGGTCATCTTCGGCATGGTGAGGTCGGTGAGCACCACGGCGAAGCGCCGGGGGTTGGCGGCAAATGCGGCCACGGCGTCCGCCGGACGATTGAAGCAGACGGCGCGGTAGCCGAGCCGCTCCAGCAGCGACTGCGCAATTTGCAGGACGGGCGGTTCGTCATCCACAAGCAGAATCTCCTCGCCATGCCCCGGCGTGATGGGGGCTTTCTCCAGTTGCCCCTGCGACGTGTCGGCTTCGATCACCGGCAGGAAGACGCGGAACGTCGTGCCCTGGCCGGGCTGGCTTTCCACGGTGATCGCGCCTTCGTGGGCTTCCACGATGGCATGAACAACCGCCAGCCCGAGTCCGGTTCCCTCGCCGGGTGGTTTGGTGGTGAAGAACGGATCAAAGATGCGGTCGAGGGTCTTGGGGTCCATGCCGCACCCGTTGTCGCGGACGGTGAGCACGACGTAACGCCGGGGTTGGAGGCTGCGGTGCCGACTGGCGATCTCGGGGGCCACCGTTTCGACCCCGAGGTGAAGGTCCAGCCGGCCTTTGTTCTCGGGCAGGGCCTGCGCCGCGTTGGTGCAGAGGTTCATCACCACCTGATGAATTTGCGTGGGATCGGCCAGGGTGCTGGGGACATCGGCGATCTGGCTGTGCATCTCGATGGTGGCGGGCAGGCTGGAGCGGAGGAGCTTGGCCACTTCCTTGATGATGGGAGACAGCTTGGTGACCACGCGCGTCTGATCGCGCCGGCGGCTGAAGGTGAGGATTTGCTGGACCAGGTCCCGCGCGCGGAGCGTGGCCTTGAAAATCTCTTCGACGCTCTCCCGCACGTTGGGCTGATCCGCGCAATCGAGGCGCAGCAACTCGGCGTGACCCATGATGGCGGTGAGCATGTTGTTGAAGTCATGGGCGATGCCCCCCGCCAGCGTGCCGATGGCCTCCATCTTTTGGGCCTGCCGCAACTGGTTTTCCAGGCAAGCGCGGGCTTGTTCCGCGCGCTTCCGCTCGGTGACGTCGCGCAAGACGCCGCGGAGGCGGATGGGAGCGCCGGATTTGTTCCGCACCACGCCCGCCGAGATGGAAGCGCAGAAGTCCTTCCCCTCCCGGGTGCGCATGGCGAGTTCGTAGTCCGTGATGCTGCGCCGCTGGCGCAGTTCGGCCAGGAAGCGCTCGCGCTCGTCCGCGTCCGTGCAGAAGTCCGCGATCGCGCGTCCCAAGAGTTCCTCCGGAGGCGCGCCGAGAATCGCGCGACAGGAGGGGCTGACCACCACGATCTTGCCGTCGAGCGTGGTTTCGTAATAGACATCCACGAAGCTTTCGAAAATCAACCGGTAACGTTCCTCGCTTTGGCGGACAGCGTCTTCGGCCAACTTGCGGGCGGTGATATCGAGCAGCGTGCCGACTGATCGGAAGGTTCCGTCCGCGGCTTTGCCCACGGGCTGATCGTGACCGCGCAGCCACTTGAGTTTGCCGCTCGGCGTGCGGATGCGAAATTCGTGTTCCCACGGCTCGACATTCTGCACGGACCGGCGGATCGAAGCCTCCAGCGCGGGCTGGTCTTCGGCGACGACCAGGTCCCAGCCCAGGGAGAAATCGGCCACCAAACGCTCGGGCGACAACTCCAGCACGGCTTCCACCTCGCCCGTGACGAAGTCGAATCCCATCGCTCCATCAGGCCGGCAGTAGAACCGAAACAGAATGCCCGGGATGTTGTTCGTAATCTCCCGCCGCAGGCGGCTGTTTTCCTCCAGCGCCTGTTCCGCGTGCCGGCGCTCGCGCCGTTCCTTGGCCTCGCGCACCTCGCGCGCCACGGCGGGCGCGAGGCGGCTGAGGTTGTGCCTCAGCAGGTAATCGTGCGCTCCGCGGTGCATGGCGTCCACCGCTAGGTCCTCGCCGCTGCTGTCGGAAATCAGAATGAATGGCAGGTCCAGCCCCAGTTCGTTGAGGATGTTCAGCGCCTCCAAGCCGCTCAACGACGGCGACGAGTAATCCGCAAGGATGAGGTCGGTTGCCTCTTCCTCGAGGGCGGCACGGAATGCGGCCGCGGTTTCGACGCGGCGGGATTCAATCTCGAAACCTGTCTTGGCCAGTTCCCGCAGCGTGAGCTGGGCGTCCGCTTCGCTGTCCGTGATGAGGAGAACGCGCAAAAGTCGTTTCATGAAAGGAATTCAGTCTTCACGGACACGGTAGAACCGTTGCGAGGTGAGGGGAGTCGGGTCCAAGAGGAACAGCACCGCTCCATTGCCGCGCACCGCCGGGAGGGCCGTCCAGACCGTGCTGGGCAATGTGTCGGCATGCTCCAACGCGTAGCGTCCCCGCAGGCGCGACTGGATCAGCACTCCGAACTCTGCCCCGCGCATTCCCGGCCGGAAGCACCGCGCCGCGCGCGGGCCGCCCTCCAGTTGCACCAGTGAGTGGAACGCTCCGGCGGCGAGGGCCGTGGCCGTGACGCCGGGCGGGAGCGAGCCTTGGCCCTTGGAATTGTCGCCCCAGGCCACCACCGAACCGTCTTGGCGTAGCGCGAGACTGTGCTGGCTTCCGGCGGCCAACCCAACCACATTGCTCAGGCCCGGCGGTGGCTGGGCCTGACCGCTCCTGTTATCCCCCCAGCCAGCCACGGTGCCGTCGGCTTTCAACGCGAGACTGTGGAATTCCCCGGCGGCCAACGCGACCACATTGCTCAAGCCGGCGGGCACTACGGACTGTCCGACCCAGTTTCCTTGGGCGTCGCTGTTCTGTCCCCAAGCCAGCACCGTGCCCTGTCGCGTGAGGGCAAGACTGTGATAGCCACCGGCGGCGATGGCCACCACGTTGCTCAGAGTCGTGGGGACCGCGCGCTGACCCGAACCGTTGTCGCCCCAACTGACGACGCGACCGTCCTCGACCAAGGCGAGGCTGTGCCAGGTGCCGGCCGCGATGGCCAGCACGCCCCGCAGATTGGCGGGGACGCCGCATTGGCCGCTGTGGTTATCGCCCCAAGCGACGACGGTGCCATCGGCACGGAGCGCCAGACTGTGATAGCCGCCGGCGGCAATGGCAACCACGTTGCTCAGGATTTCCGGCACATCGCACTGCCCCGCCCAATTGTGGCCCCATGCAATCACGCGACCGTCCTGTTGGAGTGCCAGCGAGTGCCAGTCCCCAGCCGCCAAGGCCACGACATTGCTGATCGTCTCGGGCACGGTGCCCTGCCCAAAAACATTATCGCCAGCCGCCACAATTGGCAGCGGGGGATTTGTAACGACGATGTAATCCGTGCGAGCGAGCACGTTGCTCCAATCGGCGCGGAAGGCGGCGAGGGTGACGGTGTAACGCCCGGCGGCCGCGTAGTGATTCACCGGGTTCGTGTGGGTGCTGGTGTTGCCATCGCCGAAGTCCCAGAGGAAACGGGTCGCGCCGGTGCTCTGATTCGTGAAGGCCACCGTGAGCGGCACCATCCCCTCCGCAGGGGTGGCGGCAAAGGCGGCGGCGAGACTCGAAGTCACCGACAACGAAACAAGACGTGTGGCAATGGCGGCTGGGAAGTCAAGGTTGGTAAAGCTGATCGTCCCCGCGTAGCTGCCGGGAATCAAGGTGCTGGCGTTGGCATTGATGGACGCCGTCACGTTCGTTATTTCACCCGCGGCGAGCGAACCGGCGGTCGCGGAGAGCGTCAACCAGGACGGCGTTGCCCCGGCCTGCCAGTCCAGGCGGGACAGACCGAGATTCGCCAAGGTGCAAACTTGTGCGCCGGGCGCGAACGGCCCGCCGAGATCACCGGCGAAAACCAAGTCCAGGTTGGGGGTGACTTTCAGGGCCGACTGGGTGCCGAAAAAGTCAAGTCGTACGGCGTTCAGTGTGCCGGCGTTGCCAGGTCTCCGGTCGGCAACCTTCACCGTCCAGACGCCAGCCACATTCTCACCCCAATGGTGGACCGACATGAACTTCCAGTCGGGATAATTGTCCCCCGAGTCTTCGTGGCGTTCTGCCAACCGGCTCTGTTTGCCGCTCGGAGCGACCAAGGTGATGGCCAGGTCCCCGCGGTAGGGATGGGTGATGTTCACTGTCACGGTTACATGTTCGACGCGAAATGGCGCGGCGCCACAGTCAAAGCCGCAACTCACCCCAGTGCTGTTGTTGTCCGGGATTGCGAGCGCGAGGCCTGTTCGGTTGGAGGACAAGGTGGCTTGCGGGTTGAGGTTTCGCCAATCCTCCGCCAGGGCGACTGCGGCGCCGGCGTTGATGAGGCCCGCGCCGAACTTGTGGTTGAAGAAGAAACCCGCGCCGTTCGTGGCCCAGTCCGCGTCGGTGGGCGAAATCCTCGTCGCCGAGCGGATGAGAATTTCCTGAACGTCACGCCAACCGAGGTCCGGATTCACCTGCAACAGCAGGGCGATGACCCCGGCGGCCAGCGGCGTGGCGGCGGAAGTGCCGCTGAACTTCTGCGTGTAATTCACGTCGGCCACTTCTCCGTACGCCCCCGGGTAATTCCTGCCATCCTGGCCCACCAAATCCGTGGTGGTGATATCCTGCCGGTAATCACTGCCAGACGGGGCCGTGACGAGCAAACACGCGCCGGGCTCGCTGTAGGAGGCTTGCGCGCCCCGGTCACTGAGCGCGCCGACGGCGATTGTGTAGATGGAATTGGCATAGCCGTCGTAATTGGCGTTGTCGTTACTCTCCCGGCCGTTGCCGCCGGCCCAAGTAATGATGGTCCCCTTCCCGCCGCGCCCCGAGGCGACGGCCTGGACCAGGGCGTTCAGCGTCAACGGCCCCGGCCCTTCCAAAGTGTAGCCATCGTCGTCCGGCCCCCAACTGTTGCTCTTCAGGTGGATCACGTCGTTTCGATACTCCATGGCGGCGGCCTCCATGGCGTCATCGCTGGGCCCTCCGATCAACCGCAAGCCAACGAGGGTGGCCTCGGGAGCCGCGCCGGAGACGCCCACGGCGTTGTTGCCGCGGGCGGCGGCCACGCCGGCACACGCGGTTCCGTGGTCATCCCAATACGGATCCGGACTGGGATCGTCGTCGTTCTCGTTGAAATCCCAGTCAATCGCCGCGTTCGCCGCCGGGGCGAGGTCCGGGTGCGTGACTTGCAGTCCATCGTCCACGATGCCGATCAAGATGCCGGTGCCGCGAAAAGCGTCCCAGGCGCCGATGACGTTCACGTCCACGCCGCTCGTGCCGCCGCCCTGACCCACGTTGCGCAAATGCCATTGATTGGGGAAGAGCGGATCGTTGGGAACAAACCGCTTCGCCTGCTGCTTGGCGAGTTGGGGTTCGGCGGACAGAACGCCCGGCTGGGCGTGCAGGGCTTCGGCGAGGAGCAATGCGCCGCCAGGCTCTCCGGCCTCGAAAACGAAATGGCCTGCGAGATTCGTTACGGCGCTGTGTGCCGTCGCGCCCGTGAGGGTGGCCAGCGCGTCCGCGTCCGCGCCTGACGACAGTTCGGCCAGAACTCGTCGGGTGAGAATCCTTCGGCTGAAGGCGGTTCGCCGCGCCCCTTTCTCATAGAGCACCAGTTCAACCTCGTGGCCAGTCGCCTGACGCCACGCGGTGGCCCGTTGGCGGAGGGCTTGGGCGTTTGGCTGCGGCAAGATTGTCTCAACCCGCCGGGCGTTGGGGCTGGCGATCCACCATTCGTCGAGTGCCAACTCGAACTGACGCGGCAGACCCCGGTCCCGAATCTGGTAATCGCGAGCGGTGAGTTCGGCGCCAAACGACGGCCCGCTGTTGAAAACGAGCCACACCAGGGCGACCCCGGGCAACCACGACCAACTAGCGATTCTTCCGCGCATGACATGTCCCTGCCTCAGCAACACGGTACGACCGTCCTCCCGAGGCCGGGTCCAGCTAACGTCCCCGTCCCCCGGCACGCAAGCCATTTCCGCGGGAGCACGGGCGCGCGCTATTTCTTCCGCGCCGCGAGCCTCGCCTTGGTTTCCGCTTGGAGCGCGTCCAACTCCGCCCGCAGTTGGTCCTTGGTTTTCTTGTCCATCCGGTCAATGAACAGAATTCCGTGCAGGTGATCGTATTCATGCTGGATGGCGCGGGCCAGCAGGCCGCCACAGCGAAACTTGAGTGTCTGCCCATTGCCACCGAGGGCCTGGACTTCAATGGTCGCGGGCCGGGAGATGTCGCCATAGATTTCCGGGAAGCTCAGGCAGCCTTCCGGGCCGCTGACAGGGTCGGCCAAGGGCGTGATCTGCGGATTGATCAAGACCAACGGCATGATCGAATGCGGGTCGGCGGGTTGGCCTTCGACCTCGAGTGTGGAGGGGCGGTCTGTCACTTCGCGAATGTCGAGCACGGTGAGTTGCAGCGCGTGCGCGACCTGCTGCGCCGCGAGTCCGATGCCACGCGCGTCATGCATGGTCTCGAACATGTCCTCGATCAGCTCGCGGATGGCGGGCGTGATTTTCTCGATGCGCACGCCCTTTTGCCGCAAGGTCGGGTGGCCGTATTGGATGACTTCGAGGATCATGGAAACGCGGTTCCTCAGAACTGGTACGGACCGGTCAAGCCGGAGGGCCAGTGCCTCAGGGTCCGGGCGAGATCGGGGATGGCGGGGCTCTGGCCTTTGATGACGTAATAGCCGCTCGTGGTCACGCCGGTCAACAAGGCGAGGTCGTCGGCCAGACCCAGCAATTTGCCGAGGCAGAATCCCGAGTTGAAGTGGTCGCCCGCGCCGGTCGTGAGGCGCGGCTGGGTGGTGTAGAGCCCGTCCAGCAGGCTCACTCCTCCCGCGCTCACGCAGAGCGCGTATTGCACCGGATGGACCACCAAGGTTTGCACCGGCACGCGCGCGTGGATTGCCTGCGCCAGCGCGGCCAACGCCGGTTTCGATCCGTCGCCCTTGGCGAGCCCGAGCGCCCGGGCGATCTCGCAGGCTTCCTTTTCGTTCAGGCCGAGGATCACGTCGAAGTAGCGGCAGAATTCCAGAATCAGGTCCAACGCGCGGCGGATGTCTTCAATGGTCCGCTTCTCGGGATCCGCCAGGTCGAAGAACAGCGTCCGTTTCCGGCCGCCCGTGGGCAGCGTGGGACAAATCTCCTTCAGGATGGCCGCCCAGATGTCGCTCATCTGGGTGAGCATCGTCCAGTTCACGAACCCGACGAGGTCCGCGCGGGCGAACCGGGCGGCGAACTTCTCTTTGCCAAAGCGCGCGGTGATGTTCTCCCAATTCACATCCTTCAGGTAGGTGTGCTTGCCCAGCATGACTTTGCCGTCCTCAAACTCGATGGCGTCCGTAAAACCGGGCTGCGCGATGGAGCAGACCTCCGCCCGCTGGGCGAATTCGGCGAAGACCGGATGCAGATTGGGATACCCGAGGTTGCCGAGGTAGCTGACTTGCAGGCCCATGCTGGCGAGGGCATTTGCCATGATCGGGCCGTTGCCGCCGAGCTTGGTGAGCTGCGGGACGAACTCGATGTTCGTGCTCTTGCCGGCGGCGGCGGCGAGCCGCTCCGCCAGCTTGGCGATCGTGGGCATCCGGTCATACGCGGCGGCGCTGTGGCGTTTGTCCACCACGTGCAGGATTTCGTCCACGAAGCCGTCCAGGCCGACAAACGCGGTCAACTGGCCGACCCGCGGGGCGGCGGACTCCAGCAGGGTGGCGCAGCGCTCACGAAGTTCGGGTGTGTTCAGGTTCATGGTGGCTCGGGGGTAATCGGACAGGTCACTCCGGCGGCAGCCCGACGATTTGCAGGATGCGCTCCAACTCAGCGTCGCTGAAGAACGCGATTTCCAGCGCGCCTTTGCCCTTGTCGTAGCGGAGATGCACCTTCGTGCCGAGGCGTTCGCGCAGGCGGTTCTCCAGGTAGGCCACGTGCGAGTCCGGCGCGGCGGGCGGCGCGGGCGGGGTTTTGCCAAACCGACCGCTTTCCCGGGCCAGCAGGTGGGCGACCAGTTGCTCCGTCTGCCGCACGTTGAGCGTTTCCTTGATGACGCGCTCGGCGGCGGCCCGCTGGGCCTTTTCGTTGGTCAGACCCAGAATCACCTTCGCGTGCCCCACGCTCAGACGCCCGTCCCGCAGATATCCCTGGACGATCGGGGGCAGCTTCAGCAACCGCAGCGCGTTGGCCACGACGGCGCGGCTTTTGCCCACGCGACTGGCGGCTTCCTCCTGCGTGAACTGAAACAGTTCGATGAGTTGCGCGTAGCCTTGGGCTTCCTCCACCGGGTTGAGGTTCTCCCGCTGCAGGTTCTCGATCAGGGCAAGTTCCAGCACCGTGCGGTCGTCCGCCTGGCGGACGACAACCGGCGCGTCGGTCAAACCGGCAAGTTGCGCGGCCCGCCATCGGCGCTCCCCCGCGATCAACTCGAAGTGATCGCCCTGCTCGCGCACCACCAGCGGTTGCACGATCCCCTGTTCGCGGATCGAGTCGGCCAGTTCGCGCAGGGCATCGGCGGAGAATTCCTTGCGCGGCTGAAAGGGGCAGGGGCGGAGCTTGGCCAGCGGCACGCGACGCAGGCCCTCGCCTGTGGGCGTGGATGCCGGCGCGGGCGCGGGCAGGGCCGACGCGGGCGCGAGGGGTGCGCCGGGAGGAATTGTCGCGTTGGGAACAGCCGGGCTACCACCCAGAAGCGCTCCCAGCCCGCGGCCCAAAGCTGGTCTTGCCATGCGGCGAGAGTGGCCAAGCACGGCGCGGTTGTCAATTTCCGTCCCGGGGCGGATGATCGGCACACGGGCTGAAGAACCCCGGGCGCCACTTGGCCGGGGCATTGGCCAGGGTTGCCACGGCTCCAAATCAGGCGCACAATCCACCCCATGAAGTGGATTCACGCGGTTGCGTGGGGGACCGTCCTCGCCGGCCAAATCGGTTCCGCCGGCCCGGCGGTGATTGACGAAGCCTCCCAGCTAGAGGTGCAGGGGCGGTTCAAGGAAGCCGCCGCCGTGTTGGACCACGCGCTGGCCGGTTCGCCGCTCTCACCGGGCGAACGGCGGCAACTCGCCTTCGAACGCGATCGCTTGGACCGCATCCGCAAGGATTTCCCGCTCACGCAGGAGGCGTTGTTTGACGCGCTGCGGAATTCGCTGGGGGAACTCACCGCCGCCGAATTCGAGCGTTGGATTGGCGAGGGCCGCTTCGACAGCCGGGAGTTTGACGGGGAACGGCGCTTTATGGTGTCGAGCGTGAGCAACCTTTACTGGCGCCATCCGGAGCTCAACGCCCGCCGGTTGAAACCGCAGGACACCGCGAAGCATGATCGGGCCGTCCTCGACTCCTGCCTCGCAATCCAGCGCGCCGCCCGGACCGAGAACAAGCCCTACGTCCTCCCGAAGAGGTTTCACGTCACAATGACCGTGACCGCCGAAGCCGATGCCGCGCCGGCGGGCGAGCCGGTGCGCTGTTGGCTGCCCGTTCCGCGCGGCTATCCGTTCCAGAGCGGCTTCCAGTTGCTCGCCACGTCGTCGCCCGCAAGACACTTGGACGCGGAAACCAGCCCCATTCGTTCCGTGCTCTTGGAACAGTTGGCCCAGTCGGGAAAGCCCACGGAGTTTCGCATCGAATACGAATACACGGCGCACGGGGTTTGCTTTGATGTGAAGCCTGACCAGGTTCGCGCGTGCGATCTGGGGGATCCGGCGTTGGCACCGTTTCTCCGGGAAGGTCCACACATCGTCTTCACGCCCGAGATGCGCGCTCTTTCGCAACAGATTGTCGGCGGGGAAACGAATCCTTGCCTGAAGGCGAAGCGCATCTATGACTGGATCGCCGAACACATCCGATACAGCTATGCCATCGAGTACTGCACCATCCGCAACATCAGCGACTATTGCCGGTCGCGAGGCTACGGAGATTGCGGGCAGGAGGCGCTGCTGTTTATGACGCTGTGCCGGATGAACGGCATCCCGGCGCGCTGGCAGTCCGGCTGGAACACGTTTCCCACGGGCAAGAGCATTCACGATTGGT
The DNA here is from genome assembly GCA_964548925.1 of uncultured Verrucomicrobiota bacterium. Taxonomy (GTDB): domain Bacteria; phylum Verrucomicrobiota; class Verrucomicrobiia; order Limisphaerales; family MWDV01; genus MWDV01. The sequence continues at coordinate 56,671 of CAZJTM010000006.1, forward strand.
GCGAGATTTACCTCGCTCCCTACGGTTGGATGCCGGTGGATCCCTACAAAGGCATCTGGGCCATGCGCTACGCCTTCACCCTGACGCCGGAGCAGAAGCGGATCGTGCGCGACTTCTATTTCGGCGGGCTGGATCAGTTTCGGATGGCGGCGAACAGCGATCACTGCCAGGAACTCACGCCCCCGAAACGTGCGCTGCGCTCGGACACCGTGGACTTCCAACGTGGCGAGTTGGAGTGGGGCGACCACAACCTCTATTTCGACAAGTTCACTTACGAACTGAATGTCCGGGAGCTGAAGTAGCGTTAGTGCAACGAGGCGGCGAGCTTCACTTTGCGACTGCTCGACTTTGAGAAGTCTCACTCCAGCTTGACAATTGATCCATCCCGGTTGAGTCCCCCCAACAGGTCCAGCGTGTCTTGTCCAGCGCAGAAGGCCACATCCTCGCGCAAATCCGGCAGGCTCAACAGGCGGCGCGCGTTTTGCGCCTGGCAGATGGCCGCGAACAGATCGTTCCGTGCGCTGGCCAAAGCGTCCCGGGCAATCAGGGCGGAATCCACCAACTCGGCCGCGGTCGCCTGTGCTTGGAGCGACTCGCACATCGCGCCCGCCGCCAGCACATCCTCCAGCGCCGCGCCTTCGCCCGTGCCGGCGCACACCAGGAGCACCGAGTTGGCGGGGTGCGCGAGCACCGCTCGCACGACCGCGCTGAGGTTGAGGAAGCTTCCGATGAAGACCCGGCCCGCCCCGGCGCAGGCGCGCAAGGCGCGCGTGCCGTTGGTCGTGGTCGAAACAATGGTTCGGCCCCGCACGCGTTCACGGGTGAATTCCCGCGGCGAGTTGCCGAGATCGAACTCGACCCCGCCGGTTGTGGCGGCTGTGATGCGCAGTCCCGTTCGCTCACCGGCGAGCAGCACCTCGGGCCGCCGCCGGCGGATTTCCAGGGCCTCGGAGATTTCCTCAACGGGGAGGATTGCCGCGGCCCCGTTGGCCAGCGCCGTGATGAACGTACTGGTGGCGCGCAGCACGTCGAAGACGACACAAGTCGTCTGCGCGAGATCGCGGTCGCGCAGCGCCCGGAAATCCGCGGGGGTAAACAAGACTTCAATGCGGCAAGGCATGGCTCACGATAGCGGGCCGCCGCTTCAGCCGGAAAGCTTTTGTTCGCCGCGCGTGCGCATGTAGTGGAAAAGGTACTGTTGCGCGTAACCGGCGTGCGGGCCGAAGTGTTCCGCCGCGAACGCGCCCAACTGCCGCGGCGTCAACTTCCGGTTGCGAAAGTAAAGCTCGCGGAGCGCGCGGTTGATCCAGACGTCCACGGGGAACGCTTGCGGAAACCCGCAACCGAACAACAGGACGCAGTCCGCGATCTTTGGCCCGACGCCCTTCAGCCGCTTCAGGTGTTCGCGGGCTTCTTCCAGCGACAGAGCCAGCAGCCTTTCCAAGTCCAAACGCCCCTCCGCCACCGCCCGAGCAGCGCCCAGCAAATGCGGTGCGCGAAACCCCATCTTGCACGCGCGAAGGTCGGACTCGCCCAGCGAGGCGATTTGTTCCGGCGTCGGGAAGCTGAAGGCCGCCACCGAACCAGCGGGCGTCGGCAACCGCGCGCCGTAAGACTGGCACAGCCGTTCGATGATGGTTTGAATTTGCACGATCTGTTTCGTGGCGGAGAGAAGGAACGAAGCCAGGCATTCCCACGGGTCCTGACGCAGCAAACGCAAGCCACGGCAGGCCGCAACCGCGGCGCGCATGGGTGCGTCATCGGGAAATGTTCGGAGCACCCGTGGCCAGTCCAATCCCAGTTGCAGGTAGTGTTCCAGCCATTGCCAGGCGGCCTGGGGTAGGGCGGTTTCGGCGCGGAGCAGGCCCCCGTCCGACGAGAGACGCACCCAGCGACCCGCGACCACACCTTGCCAACCCCGTTCGTCGCGCCTCCAACGGAACGCCTGGCCGCAATTCAAAGTCTTGGCGAGATCGTAGTCCGTGACCGCCCACGCTGCGCGGGGGACTCCCCCGCTCGGGAGTTGGGACGGTTCGGTCACTGCGCGGCGGGAGGTTCAGTAAACCACCAGCGATTTGACGGGGCAGTCGGCGAGTTTCGAGCGTCCGCCGAGAAAGCTCAGTTCAATCAGGAAGGCGATCTCCAATATCTTGCCGCCCAGTCTGCGGACCAGTTCGGCGGACGCCGCCGCGGTGCCGCCCGTGGCCAACAGATCATCGAGCAGCAGCACGCGGTCGCCGGGCTTGATGGCGTCCACATGGATGGCGATGGTATTCGAGCCGTATTCGAGGGCGTAGTCCTGCTCGTGGGTGCGATAGGGCAACTTGCCCTTCTTGCGCACGGGCACGAAGCCGGCCCGGAGTTTGAGCGCCGCGCCGGCGGCAAAGATGAACCCGCGCGCGTCAACGCCCACCACCGTGTCCACCTGGCCGGGTTGGAAGCCGGCGGTGAGCAACTCAATGCTGCCGGCAAAGAGCCGCGCGTCCGCGAGGACCGGGGTGATGTCTTTGAACTGGATGCCCGGCTTCGGAAAATCGGGCACGTTGCGAATGGCGCGCTCGATCTCGAGGGGAGTAACGGGGGCGTGGCTCATGGGGCAAATCAGTCTTTGGCCGCTTCCAGCTTCTGCACCATCTTGCGCAGCTTGCGGAGGGCGATGTTCTGAATCTGGCGCACGCGCTCGCGCGTGACGCCGAATTTCTCGCCGACCTCCTCCAGCGTCTTCTCCGAGCCGCCGTCGAGCCCGAAGCGGTAGTTCAGGATCGTGGCTTCGCGGTGATCGAGTTTCTGGACCATGTCCTTCAGCATGGAAGTGACGGTCTTTTCCTCAAGCTGTTCGTAGGGCGTGTAGGCCGCCTCGTCCGCCACGATGTCCGAAAAGTTGTTGGAATCGTCGTCGCCGATGGGCGCGTCCAGCGACGCGGGGCGGACGGAGGCCATCCGCATTTGGGCGATGCGGCCGGGCGTGGTGTGCAGTTCCTCGGCGAGTTCCTCGTCCGTCGGCTCGCGGCCGAATTCCTCCTGCAGCCGCATGGCGATGCGGCGCATGCGCGAAATCTTGTCCACCAGATGCACCGGCAGGCGGATGGTCTTGGACTGATTGGCCAGCGCGCGTTTGATGGATTGCTTGATCCACCACGAGCCATAGGTGGAGAGCTTGCCACCCTTCTTGGGATCGAACCGCTCCACCGCCTTCATCAGGCCGATGTTGCCTTCGCTGATCAAGTCCAGCAGCGGCAGGCCGATGCCTTCGTAGTCGCGCGCGATCTTCACCACCAGGCGCAGGTTCGCCTTGATCATGTGTTCCCGGGCCTTCTTGTCGCCCTTCTTGATGCGCGCCGCCAGCTCGATTTCCTCCTGGGGTGTCAGCAGCTTCACTTGGCCGATCTCGCGGAGGTAGAGCTTGATGGCCGTGTCGCCGTCGTAGCTCGACCGCTCGCGTTCGGGACTGGGTGGCGGCTCCGGCCCGGACGCCGCTGGGTGCGGTTCGACGTCCGGCGGTGGTGTGGTCGCCGGGGCGAGCACGGAGGGCTGGGTGGGCTGGGGTGAGCGAAGAAGCTTCCGCCTTCGCGCGGCGGCTGGGGCGCGAGCGGGTTCCAACTTGGCTGTCTTGCGGGGTCTGGGTTTCGCAGACATACGTTGTGTGCAGGATTCAAATTCACAGGGCGGGGCGCAAGGAAATTAGCCGCCGCGCCGGTTGTTGCCGTGCCGGGATGTCGTCAATTTTGATGATACACAATGGGCTCGAATGGCACGCAGAGGCCGGGCAGCCTTGACCGCCGCATGGACCACGGCAAAGCGGCAAAGCGGGTCGCGGCGGAAGGCGGCGGATTCGGTGAGAGGCCTTCTGGGGCGGCGCGGTTGACAATTGTTTTGCGCGATGGCCCGGAATACAGTCAACTCGAAGGCATCACCTATGTTCAAATTCAACACCATAGACATCACGATCATCCTCGTTTACTTCGCGGCGATGATCCTCATTGGCGTCGCGGTCATGAAACGCGCGTCCAAGAGCATGGACAACTATTTCCTGGCCGGAAACGCGCTGCCCTGGTGGGTGCTGGGCGTCTCGAACGCCTCGGCCATGTGGGACATCACCGGCACCATGTGGCTGGTCTATAACCTCTATGTCTATGGCCTCAAAGGCACCTGGCTGCCGTGGCTGTGGCCCACGTTTAACCAGGTGATCCTCATGGTCTATCTCGCCAGTTGGGTGCGGCGCTCCGGGGTGTTGACCGGCGCGGAATGGATCACCACCCGCTTCGGCGCCGGACGAGGCGGCGAACTGTCGCGAATCATCATTGTGATCTTTGCCCTGGTGAGCGTGATCGGGTTCATCGCCTACGATTTCCAGGGCATGGGCAAGTTCTCGAAGACGTTCCTGCCCTGGGATTGGTCCGCCAACACCTACGCCGTCATTGTCATGGGCATCACCGCCATCTACGTGTTGCTGGGCGGCATGATCAGCGTGGTCATCACGGACCTGGCGCAGTTCGTCATCATGGCGGTGTGCGCCGTGATCATCGCGGGCATCGCGATGTCCAAGGTTTCCGCGGCGGAGGTGGCGGCCTTGGTCCCGGCGGGCTGGGAGAGCATCTTCTTCGGTTGGAAACTCGATCTTGACTGGTCGAAACTCATCCCTTCGCTGCAACAGAACATTGAAAGCGACGGCTACGGGTTCTTCATGTGCTTCTTCATCGCGATGGTGTTCAAGGGGCTGCTGGTGAGCATCGCGGGGCCGGCGCCCAATTACGACATGCAGCGCATCCTGGCGGCGCGGACCCCGCGCGAGGCGAGTTTCATGAGCGGCATCGTGTCGGCCTGCCTGCTGCCGCGCTGGATCCTCATCGCGGCCATCACGCTCCTGGGCTTGAAGTATCTGAGCCCGACGTTCGCCGCGGAAACGGGGAAGATTGATTTTGAAATGGTGCTGCCGTTCGTGATCAAGGAGTTCATCCCGGTGGGCTTGATCGGCCTGTTGATGGCCGGCCTGCTGGCGGCGTTCATGTCCACGTTCTCGGCCACGCTCAACGCGGGCGGCGCGTACCTGGTGAATGATCTTTACAAGCGGTACCTCAAACGCGACGGCACGAACCGACATTACGTGGTGGTGAGCTACGTGGCGCAGGTGTTGATCCTGGCGGTCGGGTTCGCCTTCGGCATGATGGCCCAGTCGGTCAACCAGATGACGCAATGGATCGTGCAGGGGCTGTGGGGCGGCTACACGGCGGCCAACGTGCTCAAGTGGCATTGGCATCGGCTCAACGGTTTTGGCTACTTCTGGGGCATGTTGACGGGCATCGCCGCGGCGTTGGTGGTGCCGCGGTACTTCCCCAGCTCGGGACTGCCGACCTTCGCCAGCTTCGGGATCATCCTGGTCGTCTCCACCCTGGGCTGCGTGCTGGGCAGTATGCTGACCGCACCCGAGGAGGAGGCCGTGCTCAAGAAATTCTACAGGCAGGTCCGCCCGTGGGGTTGGTGGGGACCGGTCCATACCGCCGTGCTCAGGGAGGATCCGACCTTCCAGCGCAACACCAGTTTCGGCCGGGACATGGCCAACTGCGTCGTCGCCATCATCTGGCAGATTCCGCTGTGGGCCATTCCGGTCTATTTCATCTTCCGCAGTTGGAAGGCGCTGTGGGTTTCCATCGGCGTGCTGCTGGTCACGTCGGCCATTCTCAAGTTCAACTGGCTCGACAAGCTGGAGAAGGATGAGCCGGCAACCGGGAGAGTCTGAATCGCAGAACAGTGTTGAGACGTTCATAGGTCAAACTCGTTTCATCGGTCCGATCATCCTATGCGCTACGGACATTTTGACGACGCCAACCGCGAATACGTAATCGAGCGGCCCGACACACCGCTGCCGTGGATCAATTACCTCGGCTGCGAATCGTATTTCGGGCTGATCTCCAACACCGCCGGCGGCTACTCCTTTTACCGCGACGCCCGGCTCCGCCGCCTGACGCGCTACCGCTACAACAACGCGCCCTTTGACGTCGGCGGCCGCTACCTCTACCTGCGCGACAGCGACACCGGCAAGTTCTGGTCGCCGTCCTGGCAGCCGACCAAGACGACGCTTGAGAACTACGAATGCCGCCACGGCATGGGCTACACGATCATTGGCTCCACCTTCGGGCAGATCGAGGCGCGGACGACCTACTTCGTGCCGCTGGGCGAGACGCTGGAAATCTGGAAGCTCGAAGTGACCAACCGCCGCAACCAGCCGGCGAAACTCTCGGTCTTTTCCAGCATCGAGTTCTGCCTCTGGGACGCCCAGGACGACGCCACCAATTTCCAGCGCAACTTCAGCACCGGCCAGGTCGAGGTCGTTAATGGCGTGATCTACCACAAGACCGAGTACCGCGAGCGCCGGAACCACTTCGCCTACTTCGCCTGTTCGGAGAAGCTCGCTGGCTTTGACACGCAGCGCGACACGTTCCTTGGCGCGTATCGCGGCTGGGACAACCCGGTGGCGGTGGAGCGTGGCAAATCCTTCAACTCGATCGCCCACGGCTGGGCGCCTCACGGCTCGCATCACGTGAAGCTGAGCCTCAAACCCGGTGAGACGAAGGAAATCCTCTTCGTGCTCGGCTACCACGAGAACCCGGTGGATCAGAAGTTCGACCCGGCCGATTCGCAGACGATCAACAAGAAGACCGTCCGGCCGGTCATCGCGAAATATCTCAAGAGCAGAAACGTCAACGCCGCCTTCGACAATCTGCGCGCCTACTGGAGCGAGCTGCTGGGCGTTTGCCAGGTGAAGTCGCCCGACCTGCATGCCAACCGGATGGTGAACATCTGGAACGCCTACCAGTGCATGGCCACGTTCAACATGTCGCGCTCGGCGTCGTTCTACGAGTCCGGCATCGGGCGCGGGCTCGGCTTCCGCGATTCGAACCAGGACTTGCTCGGCTTCGTCCAGATGGTCCCGGCCCGCGCTCGGGAGCGCATCCTCGACATCGCCGCCACTCAGCTCAAAAGCGGCGGCGCGTTCCACCAGTATCAGCCACTCACCAAACGCGGGAACAACGACATCGGCAGCGGCTTCAACGACGACCCGCACTGGCTCATCCTGGGCGTCGCAGCCTATCTCAAGGAAACCGGCGACTGGAGCATCCTTGACGAGCCCGTGCAGTTCGAGAACGAACCGGGCTCCGAGAAACCGCTCTACGAGCACCTGCGCCGCAGCTTCGAATACACGCTGGAACGCCTCGGGCCGCACGGCCTGCCGCTCATCGGCCGCGCCGACTGGAACGATTGCCTGAACCTGAACTGCTTCTCCGACACGCCGGGCCAGTCGTTCCAGACCACGACGAACAAGGACGGCAAGGTGGCCGAGTCGGTGTTCATCGCCGGCCTGTTCGCGCTCACATCGAAGGAGCTGGCGGCGATTGCCACCAAGCTGGGCAAGCCAAAGGACGCGCTCCAGTGCCTCGCCGAGGCCGCGAGGATGGAGAAGGTCGTTTACAAGCACGGCTGGGACGGCGCGTGGTTCGTGCGGGCCTACGACGACTTCGGCAAGCCCATCGGCTCGAAGGTCTGCAAGGAAGGCAAGATCTTCATCGAGTCGCAGGGCATGTGCGTCATGGCCGGCATCGGTCTCAAGGACGGCAAGGCGAAGCGGGCCTTGGAATCGGTCAACAAGCACCTGGCCACGAAGCACGGCATCGTGCTCCAGCAGCCGGCCTTCTCGAAGTATTACATCCACATGGGCGAAATCTCCTCGTACCCGCCGGGCTACAAGGAGAACGCGGGCATCTTCTGCCACAACAATCCGTGGGTCATCATCGCCGAAACGATGGTTGGAAATGGCAACCGCGCGTTTGACTACTATTCGCGCATCAACCCGTCGGCCCGCGAGAAGATCGGCGACCTGCACCGGTGCGAGCCGTACGTCTATGCCCAAATGATCGCCGGCAAGGACGCGCCCACGCACGGCGAGGCCAAGAACTCATGGCTCACCGGCACGGCGGCATGGAACTACATTGCCGCCACGCAGTGGATCTTCGGCATCCGCACCGAATATGACGGCCTGCGCGTGGATCCGGTGATTCCGGCCAAATGGAAAGGCTTCACCGCCACGCGAAAATTCCGCGGCAACACCTATGTCATCGAAGTCAAAAACCCGAAGGGCAAGCAGCGCGGAGTGAAGTCGCTGGTCGTGGATGACCAGGAGATCGCCGGCAACGTCCTGCCCGTCCTGCCGCCGCGCGCCGAACCCATCCGCGTGACAGCCATCCTTGAATAGTGCAGAAACCCTCAAACCTGTGAGCTTCATCCAAAATCCCGTAGCAGCCGACGTGAGTCCGCTCCGTATTATTCTTGGAGAACGGAGCAGACTCACGTCCGCTGCTGCGGGGTGTGGGAGGAGATTCCCGATGCTCTGATTATGAAACACCTGATCTTCTATTCTCTGTGTGCAGCGTTCGCCTGCTCGACCGCAGTTGCGGAGTTGAGCCGGGTGAGCGTCAAGGGCAACCAATTCGTCACCGCCGAGGGCCGGCCCATCGTCTTTCGCGGGTTGGCCGCCAGTGATGCCGACAAACTGGAGCGGAACGACCAGTGGAACAAGGGCTACTTCGAGCAGGCCAAGGCGTGGGGCGCAAATGTCATTCGCCTGCCGATTCATCCCGCCGCTTGGCGCATCCGCGGCAAGGAGGGGTACGCCAAGCTCCTCGATCAGGGAGTGGCGTGGGCGAAAGACACCGGGTTGTACGTGGTCATTGACTGGCACAGCATCGGGAATCTCCAGGCCCGGCGCTTTCTACCCGGTTCCTCCGAGCTTTATCCGGTCAAGCTCTACGACACCACCAAGGAGGAAACGCTGGAATTCTGGCGTTTCATGGCCCGGCGTTACGCCGGGAACAACACCGTCGCCTGCTTCGAGCTGTTCAACGAACCCGCGACCGGCGGCAACCTGGGCGAATGCTCGTGGGCCGACTGGAAGGAATTCATGGAAACCGTGATTGCCGCGATCCGAGCGGAGGGCGGCACGGCGGTCCCGTTGGTGGCGGGCTTCAATTATGGCTACGACTTGACGCCAGTGGCCCAATCGCCGATCAACGCCGATGGCGTCGGCTACGTTGCCCACCCGTATCCGATGAAACGGCAGAAGCCTTGGCCGGAGAAGTGGGCCAAGGACTGGGGGTTCGTCGCGGAGAAGTACCCGGTCTTCGCTTCCGAACTTGGGTTCTGCTATGCCGACGACAAGGGCGCGCACATCCCCGTGATTTCTGACGAAACCTACGTGGATGCCATCGCCAGCTATTGCGCCGAGCGAGGAATTTCCTACACCGTCTGGTGCTTTGACCCGCATTGGTCGCCGACGTTGATCAAGGACTGGACCTTCGCCCCGACCAAGCAGGGCGACTTTTTCAAGAAGGTGTTGTTGCAGTCTGCACCGCCAGGCCCGCAGTAGTTCCACCAACCAGCAAACTTCATGAAGCCTTTCTTTGCCACTGCCACATTGGTTCTGGCGATCGCCGCTCGAGCGGAGTCGCCATTCAAAGACTTCGTCCGGGCGCAAGGCGACCAGTTGATCGAGGAAGGAAAACCCTTCCGCTTCATCTCCTGGAACATCCCGAATCTGCACTACGTCGAGGACAACGTGCCGTTCAAGGAGTTGCACCCGCTGCGCTTCCCGGATCGTTTCGAGGTCACTGATGCGCTGGCGACCACGCGGCAGATGGGCGGCAAGGTGGCGCGCACCTACGTCCTGGCCGTGCGCCGTACGAATGACGGCCCGCACGATCTTCGCCATGTCCTTGGCCCGGGCCAGTTCAATGAAGAGGCCTTTCGTGCCTTGGACCTCGTGATGGCCGTCGCCAACGAGCAGGGCGTCCGCGTGATCATCCCGTTTGTGGACAACTGGATTTGGTGGGGCGGCATCGCCGAATACGCTGGCTTTCGCGGCATGCCCAAGGAAGCGTTCTGGACCGACCCGCAAGTCATTGCCGACTTCAAGGAAACCATCCGCTTCCTCGTCCTTCGCACCAACACGCTAACGGGCGTGCGCTATTGTGACGACAAGGCGCTCCTCTGCTGGGAAACCGGCAATGAACTGCTTTCGCCGCCCGCGTGGACGCGCAACATCGCCGCCTACATCAAAAGCCTGGACAAGAACCATCTCGTGATGGACGGCTATCACACCACGGAGTTGCGCCCTGAGTCGCTAGACATGCCGGAGGTGGACATTGTGACGACTCACCACTATCCCGGCCCGAAGAGGTCGTTCGCGGAACTCATCCGCGAGAACTGGGCGAAGGCCAAAGGCAGGAAGCCTTACGTCGTCGGCGAGTTCGGCTTCGTGGACACGGCGAAGATGGCGGAAGCGATGGAAGCCATCCAAGAAACCGGCACGGCAGGTGGCCTCCTGTGGAGCTTGCGCTTCCGCAACCGTGACGGCGGTTTCTACTGGCACAGCGAGCCGGCGGGCGGCAACCAATACAAGGCCTTCCACTGGCCCGGCTCGCCCATCGGCGCCGCCTACGACGAGATTGCGTTCATGGACTTGGTCCGCAAACAAGCCTTCGCCATTCGCGGGTTGACACCGCCTCCCATCCCAGTGCCCGAACCGCCGAAGCTCCTTCCCATCGCTGATGCGGCTGCCATCTCATGGCAAGGGTCGGTCGGGGCGAGCGCCTACGTTGTCGAGCGCGCTGCAAAGGCCAGCGGCCCGTGGTTGCCGGTTGGCAGCCCAGTGGACGAGAGCTTCGTCCAGTACCGTCCCCTCTTCGCCGACGAAACGGCGACGGCAGGCGAGTGGTTCTATCGCGTCCGTGCCCGCAATGACTCCGGAACTTCAGCGCCGTCCAACATCGTCGGCCCGGTCAAGGTCACCCGGGCGGTGTTTGTGGATGAGTTGGCCGACTTTAGCCGGCTGCACACCCGTGAGGGCAATTTGGAAATCCGCACGCGCGATTGCCGCCAGGCAAAGGAGGACGCGCACCGGGCGCGCGGCGAAGCGGGCTCAGCGCTCGTTTACAAGCTTCCCAGTTCGATCGAGGGTTTCCGCGTCTTCGCATTCTTCCCCAAGGACGTGACGGACCTGAAGTTCGCTGTGTCCACCGAGGGGCAGAGCTTCCGCGAAGTGCCAGCGGAGAAGACGCTGTATTACCAAGGCGCCGGCGACTACGGCTACTGGAAACCGGTGCTCTTCCACGCGAAGGACTTTGCAACCGAGAAAGTGTCGTTCCTCAAGATTACGCTGACCGGTGAAACTCAAATCGGCCGCATCGAAATCGCCCACGCTCTCTCCAATCCGTAAACTTCCCTCACCCATGAACAAGACCGAGATCGAAGCCTTTGCCAAGCGCGTTAGCGACCACATGTTTGACCACATCCTGCCCTTCTGGAGCGGGCCGGCGGTGGACAACGAGCAAGGCGGTTGGATGGCCTGGCTCTCCAACGACCTGAAGCCTGACCGGACCAAGGCCAAGGGGCTCGTGCTGAACACGCGCATCCTCTGGACCTTCGCCGCCGCGCACGATCTGCGGCAGGAGGCCCGCTACCATGACCTTGCTGACCGCGCACTGGATTGGGTGATGAACCGGTTTTGGGACGCTCAGCACGGCGGTGGATTCTGGCGGCTGGACGACGCCGGGAAGGTCATTGACGATTCCAAGCAGGTTTACGGGCAGGCCTTTTGCATTTACGGCCTGGCCCAGTACCACTTGGCCTTCAACTCGCCGCCGGCGCTGGCCAAGGCGAAGGAGCTGTTCGTCCTGTTGGACAAGCATGCCCGCGAACCGAAGCACGGCGGCTTCTGGGAGGCGCGCAGCCGGGATTGGACCAGACCCGTTCCCTCGCAGGTCGGCGGGCATGAGTTGGGCGCGACCAAGTCCATGAACACCAACCTGCACGTGCTGGAAGCGCTCACGACCCTATATCGCGCCTGGAAAGACCCGCTGCTCGCCGAGCGTCTGCGCGAGTTGATCCGCTGCTTCCGCGAGAAGATTCTCGATCCCCGCACGCACCACTTCCACCACTTCTTCGACGACACGTGGAAGGTGCTGTCGGACAATTATACCTTTGGCCACGACATCGAAGGGAGCTGGCTGCTGTGCGAGGCGGCCGAGGTGCTGGGCGACAAGAAGCTCCTGCACGACATGGAAGAGATCGCCGTGCGCATGGCCGAGGTCGCGCTGAAGGAAGGGCTCAGCGCTGATGGTGGGCTTTGCTACGAAGGTAAGGACGGGAAGATTGTGGACGCAGGCAAAGATTGGTGGCCGCAAGCCGAGGCGGTGGTCGGTTTCGTCAACGCTTGGCAGATCAGCCGCGAGGAGAAATACCTGCAAGCGGCCAAGCGCGTTTGGGATTTCACGGAGCAACACCTCGTGGACCGGGTGCATGGCGACTGGTTCTGGCGGATCAACCCCGATGGCAAGCTCGATGTCACCAAACCGAAGGTCAGTGAGTGGAAATGTCCTTACCACTCGGGGCGGGCTTGCTTGGAAGCAGCACGGCGACTCTCCAAACCGAACCCGGACTGACGATGTGTCCCGGCGCGGTTCAAGGGGCGACGCGCGAGCTTCGGACCAGAGAATTCTGTCCCCAATTTAGATGACGTGACGGACCGCGCCCGCTCGGTCAGAATTCGGCTGGAAATCTGGGACACAACAAATCGCATCTGAACACTATGAAACGAACTCCTATTCTCAGCGCGCTGGCCTTGGTTTTGGCGGGCTCTGTCACCTCGCGTGCCGACCTGCTGTACACGTTCAACAGCGACGTGGAAGGCTGCCAGAACGTGATCTGGCAGGCCGCCGACCCGGTGGGCTGGACCGGCTTGCCGGGCACTATCATGCAGAGTCACACTGGGGGCGGCTGGCAGAACTTCATGACCAAGGAGTTTTCCTGGGGGCCCGGCGGCGGGTCGGACAACCAACAACTGGAGATGCGGGCCCTGGCCAATCTGGGGGCCAACGCGAGAATCAGCTTTGACATCATGGTGGACGGCAAGAGCTTTCCGGCCGGGCAGTCCACATGGTACCAACTGGGGGTGGTGGGGAACAGTGACGGCGCAACCGGGTGGACGCAGTTGGGCAACATCTTTTCGGTTTCTGGCTGGCACAATGCCGATGACGCGACGCTCCTGACAATGCACATTGACCAACCGTTCTCTTGGTTGGGTTGGGAGCCGGGGGATTCGTGGTTTCAGTTTTGGACGATCGCCAATTCGGATGGCGCGGTGCCGGTCAATGCCTATTTCGACAACCTGAAGCTCTATGCGGTGCCGGAGCCCTCCACGCTGGCGTTGCTGGCAGTCGGCACGGGGGCGCTGCTCATTCGCCGCCGCCACTGATTTGGGACGCTCAAACAGACTTGAGGCCGCCCTGCGGGCGGCCTTTCTGTTTGTCCACAATGCCCGTTTCTGGACGCATGATCTTGCACTCGTAGCGGCGGCCCGGCAGAGCGCCGCCATTCCCGAATCAGGAGACAAACGACCCGGTGCTCTGTCACGCCGCCGCTAGGGTTCCTGCCAATTTGGTGTTCGTCCTGCCGGTTTGAGTGCAGCGGGTGGACACGCGCCGCGGATCGCGTCGCAAGGGGCATGCGAACCTGCGTGAGGCTGCTACGCGTTCATGTCGTTCCACCGCCGCGCCATCCGGCCAAAAACCCAGAGGGCGACGGCGGCAACCACGCCCACGACCGCGAACGGGATCCAGACCTTCAGTTGCGGAGTATAGGTGTCCCAGAGCAGCCGGGTCGCGGCCGTGGGGTCCAACCCGGTGACTTCCTGCAACTTCACCATGGCCTCGGTGCGCTTGACTCCGAGCACGCCTTCGAGCGCGGTCATGTCCCCGGTCCAACCTTTTCCCTCGCCAAACGGCGTCCGCTCGGCCAGATAGCGCAAAGCCAGCATCGCCTTCTCGCCGTAATGGCCGTAAACAAATCCCGCGATCTTTGATCCGGCATACACCCCCACCCCGACCGGGATGTTCACGTAGCCGAGGTAAAGCCCCTTCTTCCCCGGCGGCGCGATCAACGAGAGATACTCGTTTTTCTTTGGCCCGGTGGCCATTTCGCCCAGCGAAAAGAACAGAATGCCGAGCACCAGAATCCATGCGCTCGTCGTCAGGCCGGCCACGAGTACGCCCACCGTGGCCAACATCATGCCGAACAGCATGGCTGTCAGCGTGCGCATCCGCCGGGTCAACCACGCCACGCCCAGCACGCCCAGAATGATGAAGAGCGAATTCGCGCTGAGCAGCACCTGCTGCGGGATCATCGGCCCACGCGGCGTCTGTTCCGTCAATGTGCGGTACGCCACCTCCGGCAACCAGCGCAGGCTCTCCGCCATCCCCCGGCTGTCCACCCAGTCGGCGATGAAATTGGGCTGCAAATCCCAAAGCTGATACATCATCAGCCAAAAGCACGACATGATGGCCAGCCACGCCAGCAGGCGCGGTTCGCAAATGTCGCGCAACGTGCGCCAGAGAACCTGCACCACGTTCTCGGTCTTCGAGGCGCCGGAGGGCGTGTCCTTGAAGGCGAACAGCAACAGCAGATTGAAGGACGTGAACAGCGCGGAGGCGAGGAAAAGATTGCGCCAGGCTTCCTTCGAGTTGCCGGCGGCGTTCAGTGGCCCGGGCAGAAACACACTGAGTCCCAACAACACCGCGGGCAAGTAATGCCCGATGAAGGCGCCCACGTTGACCACCCAGTAAAAAATGCCCCAGCCGACCGACGAGTTCGCCTTGGTCAAGTTGTGCGCGAGCGAGCCTTGGATGCTCGGCTTGAAGAACGCCGTGCCCGTGGCCAGGACGAGGATGCCGGAGAAGAAACCCGAGTAGTTGCTGCAAAACGGAACGTCACGCAGAAATGCGATCAGCAAGTAGCCGAGCATCATCAGCGTGATCGCAAAACCCATCGTCCGCTTGTAGCCGAAGCGGTCGGCGAACCCGCCCGTGACGATCGGCAACAGCGACTGAAACGCCGCCCACCACGCATAGATCGTTCCCTTGTCCAACGCCGTCAGGTGCAGCCCGCCCGGGTTGTCCGCCTGCATGATGTAGATGGGCGCCATCACCCGCAGGTTGTAGAAAGCGAGCCGCTCCCACATCTCGATGGAGTTCAACACCCAGAAGGTGCGACCGAACGTGGGCCTTTTCTTGTCGGCGGGAGGTGCGGGAGGTGCGGCGGCGTTCGGTGTGCTCACGGTGGCGGTGCGATTTTGCGCGTGAGCATCAAGGCCCGGCCCCGCTCTGTCAAGCCTGTCGCCCTACAAAGGACCACCGCTGGGACGAAGTGCCCGGTTGCGGAGCGTGCGCGGTCCGGGTCTTCCTGCCCTCCAACTACTTGGCCGAGGAATGCGAGGTTGCAGCCGGGCCCTCGATGGTCACTGCGGCGATTGGGTGTGCGAGTGGCGTGCTCATACCCGCGATGGAATCCGAGATTCGGTAAAGAAACCGCGAAGGAACGAGGCCGAGAGCGAGGACGCCGGCGATCAGCAACGTGCAAACGAGGCGGGTTGTGAGGGTGACCGGGATCGCCTCCGCTTTCACGGGATCGCGGAAGCAGGCCTCGCGAACGATCACGAGGTAATAGTAAACGGCGATGGCGCTGTTGATGACGGCCAGGATGACCAGCGCCAGGTGGCCTTTGGCCAGGGCCGCCTTGAGCAACGAGAATTTGCCGATGAACCCGGCGAACGGCGGCACGCCGGCCAGCGCAAACACGCCCACCAGCAGCGTCACGGCGAGCAGCGGCGAACGGCGGTGCAATCCCGCCAGGTCCTCGAGCGCCACGTTCGTGCCGTCGGGCGAGACTTTGCAGACCACAATGAAACAGGCGAGCACCATGAACAGGTAGCTCACGATGTAGAACAGCGCCGCAGTGTAGCCAGCCTGGTCGAGCGTCACGAAGCCGATCAGTGCGTAGCCGGCGTGCGCGATGCCGGAGAAACCGAGCAGGCGCTTGAGGTCCTTCTGCATCAGCGCGAGGAGGTTTCCGTAGAACATCGAGGCGACCGCGAGGCACGTGAGCAACAGGGCAATGGGCCTGTGTTCGTCGGTGGCGAGTGAAACGAATCGCACGAGGACGGCCACCGCGCCGATCTTCGGCAGCGAGGCGACGAGGCTGGTGGTTTCATTCGACGCGCCCTGATAAACGTCCGGCGTCCAGAAGTGGAAGGGGAAGATCGCGAGCTTGTAGAGCAGACCGGCAAACATCAACGCCAGACCCACGATGGCCAGCGGCGTATGGATCACCGGCTGGAGCTTGGTCATCATTGTCGGCAGCGAGGTTGTGCTCGTCAGGCCGAACAGGTAGCTCATCCCGAACAGCATCACGCCAGTGGCCGTGATGCCGAAGACGATGTATTTGATCGCCGATTCCATCTGCACCCGCTGGCCTTCGCGCTCCCGACGCATGGCGACCAGGATGTAGAGCGGGAAGGAGGAAAGTTCGAGCGCCACGACCAGCGTAATGAGGTCAATGCTGCTGACCAGCGTCGTCAGGCCGATGACGCTGAGGGTCAGGAACAGGAAATACTCCGCCTTCACGTCGGCGCGGATGTCGGGCAGGTCGCCACTGAGCAACACAATCAGCAGATAGCCGACGCCGAAGACGAGCTTGAGCCATTGCGAAAAGGCGTCCACGCGGTATGCGCCGTCGAAGAGCACCGCCTGCTGGCCGAGTGTGAAGACGCAGGAGACGATCATGGCCAGCGCCGTGACGATCGCGAGCTGACGCGCCTGCTGGCCGCGTTCGTTCCCCAAGGTCAGGGCGAACAACGCGAGCGCGCCACCGGACAGAATCAGTTCGGGAAGGAAGGCCATAGGTCAATCGTTGCGGGCCAGCGGGACACGGACGGCGGCGTCTTGCGGGCGTAGCGGCGTCTCGGGAGCGGGCCGCACGTCGCCCGCCTTAGTCCAATGGCGGCGCGCTACCGAGACGCCGCGACGAGGCGCGGCGGGCCCAACGCGCACCGCCGGCCG
>CAZJTM010000007.1:0-14502 GCA_964548925.1 uncultured Verrucomicrobiota bacterium
GCAAGAACAACTTCCACCGACAAGTATCAACTCAGGTGTGAAACATCCGGGCTAGTGCGCCTGTGAAGGCGTCCACCCCGCGGGGTGGAAGTCCCCGTCGGGTCGAACATTCACCGGCCCGCAACCGAAGGCGACAGCGTCGCGGCAACACGGGGTGGGGAGCTGCCGGAGGTGAACGGCCCGTCCGTAACACCGTGCCCTGCGCGACAGGACACCCCGTGAACCGGATGCGGCCCCGCCGCCCGGCGAGCCTGCTAGGCCGGGGCGAAGCCCCGGCCAAGCCCCGTGGGGAAGTGTTTCCCTCTGCCTGCGGGCAGAATCCACGGGCCTGCGGCCCGGAGCCGAAGAAAGCGTGAACGAGCGCCAAATGCCCGGGCTGGGGCGGCGGGTGGTTGGCGACGGAAGGGTAGGAAGGGGGACGCAGGAAGCAGGGAGCCCCGTCGGGAGCAGCCCGGGGTTCAGGGCCCGTGGAGCGAAGGGACGCAAGAAGGGGGAGCCGTGAAGGGTATGCCGAGTGACGAAGCCCATCGAGCGGCGGCAGTGGCGGGGGCGACCTCGTCTCCACACGCCGCAGCCATCCGCGACCGTGGGTGGTGGGTTGAACCTAATTTCCGCAGTTGAAGAGTTGGGCAAAGTGGGTTTGGAGCAGTGGAATTGGGCGTGACGAACACGTTTGCCTCGTTGATTCCCTTCCCTTGGCAGGAGAAGGGGGAAATGCCCTTCCGGACGCCCTCACGCTCGACCCCCTGCCGGGCAAATTCACCCTCCCCCGCACTGACGCGGCCCATACTGCTTACGGTGGCCTGGTGGCTTGGAGCGGCTTCCTCAAAAACCTCGGGATCATCGAACGCTTTGCAGAGTGTTGCCCTGTCTCCCGCACCAGCCCCAACGCCGCGCCCGGGCGCGAAGTGATCCACAGCTTCTCCCTGTCCGCGCGGGTCGAGGGCAAACGCTTCTGCCACGTCCGCTGGCTCACCGACGATCCCGCCATCGCCACCATTATGAACCCGGAACGCATGCGTGGCGAAGCCGCCCTGCCGCGTCTGGCCCAAGGGATGAGCGTCGAAGCGATGCGGGCGGGGATGCAACGGCCGCAAACTGAACTCTACGCCGCGCGGCCCGAACACTTCATCGCCGACTGGGACGCGACGGGGACCCCCGTTACGGTCATCAGGAGGATGCCGCCCTCGGTTACAACCCGCACAAACGCGGACGCAAAAGCCACCATCCGCCCATCTGCGTGGCGGCGCGCACGCGGCTGTGCCTGCCCTTGGAGTGGGGGCCGGGCGACCCTGTCAGCGCCCCCGACTGGCAGCCCGCGATGGCGAAACGCTGGCGCCATCCGACGCTCCGCGAGCGCCTCTGGCTCCATGGCGGGGATGTGGGCTTCGGCCAGGAGGCGATCCTGGCCTGGCACGAAGAGGAAGGAGAAAAGCGCCCGCCATATCTTTTCAAACTGCGGCTTACGACCAATGTGCAGCGGGCCATCGCCAAGGTGCCGTGGTCCTGGTGGGAAGGGGCGCCGACTTTGGGCTGCCAGCAGATCGCCGAGACGACGGTGCAGTTGAGGGGCTGGAGCCGGCAACGGCGCGTGGGAATCATGCGCACGCTCAAACCCGTGAACCCAAGTCCCCAGGACGAGTTCTGGGCCTCCCGAGGACGAGATGGCGGTGTAGGTGACCCACTTGAAGAAGGCCGAAGCCACGCCCGAACAGATTGCGCCGCCCTATGCGAAGCGGGCGGACCCGGAGAACGCGTTTGACGAGTCGAAGAACCAGTAGGGGGGCGCGGGTATTGCAGCCCGCGGGCAGTGGTGACGGAGATGGCGGCGCGGCTGGTGCTCCTGACCTCCAGCCTGTGGAGCCTGTTCACGCACTTGATGGGACTGCCGCCGGGGCATCACCGCGAAGCGGTGAAGTCGCGGCGGGACTTTTTGTTGCGGGCGGCGCAAGTGGTGGAGAGCGGGCGGCAACGGATCGAGTTTGGGACAACCGGCCTGCACGGAACGAGCTGCCGAACGCAGCGCGGAGAAACCTGCCAGAGCGCCACGCTCTCGTGCGGGCCGCCGCCCTCCCGCCTGCAGGCGGGAGGGCGGGAGCATCTTGCCGTCCAGCCGCAGCCAGACAAGCTCAATGCAAAAAACCAAGATACAAGAGCGCCGCAATCTTTTGGAGGTTGAAGGTGGCGGCGCTGTGCCGAGCCGCCGCTACGGTTCAGGGATTCACAACGCGAGCCCTTTGTGGAAGTCTTCCCATGATCCACCGTGGCGGTTCCTCGAGGTCACCACGGAATCGAGCCTCTGCCCACGGCCCTATGGTCTCGGCGAAGGCGGGCCGGCGCTCTCCGGTTTTTCCGGAGCCAAAAACTTCCGCGCCATCGTCATGCCCATGCGCATCATCTGCAATTGGTTGGTCTGGAATTGACCGAACGATTCCAATTGCGCCGGCGTCAGCACGTCCTTGGCGCGCTCAAGCACCTGCCGGTTGACGGTTTCCTGGCTCTGGAGAATTCTTTCCGTCCCGTCCCCGGAGAGCAGGGCTTCCATCTGGGCCGCATCGTGGGTCTCGCCCGGGGGCGGTTGGCCGGTCGCGGCGGCCACGGCTTGCTTTTCCTCCCTCATGATGGCGAGCAATTGCTCCGTCTGCTCCTCGCTTAACGCGGCCTCCCCGCCGGCGGTCTGCTGACGGAATTGGTTGAGCTGCGTCCGCTCCCCAAGGGTCTGCTGATACTCCTTGTATTGCGCGTACTTGCTTTCCCCGAGGAATCCCCGCACCTGCTCATCAAAGGTCTTCTGCTCCTCCGCCAGGTTCTTGATCGCCTCGGTGCGATTGGTGGAAGAGTCGCCGCCAAACAGCGAGGTCGCCTTCTCCGCGCCTTTCAGCATGTTCTCGGCCAGCAATTCCTTGAACTGGGCGGCCTCGTCCGGGGCGAGCTCGAGCTTTTTGACGAGCGGATTGTAGAGTTGGTCCAACACCATCCGCTGCTGGGCGCGGATCAGCTTTCGGGTTTCCGGGTCGTCCATCATCTTGGCGATGAGGCTGCCCAGGCCGGCCTTGGTCTCGGCGGGCTTTTCAACGTCATCACCTGCCGCCGCGCCTGCGGAAGCCGAAGGATCATGCTGGGTGCGGGCCCGGGGACGCTCGCCCAGTTTTCCGCTCAGATCATGGGTCAGGGATTGGAGTTCACGCCGCTGCTCCTCTGCCTGCCGCCGCGCGGTTTCCAGTTCCTGGAGTTGCTGGCTCGCTTGTTCGCTCTCGCTCCGCAGGGTGACAATCTCGGCCTTCTGCCCGCTGAGCTGGCGCCACTGCGCGATGCAAAGGGCGCCCAGCGCGAGGGTGGTTGCCGCGAATATCAAGATTAGTGTGTTCTTCATAAAACAGCTTCGTCACCGCGGCACGGGCCAGGTTCCCGCCAGGTAATCCGGCCAACCGCGCTGCGGCAATGCCACGGAAACGATCGTCATCACGCCGGCCAGCGCCCAACCCAGCGCCGCGCCCATTACTGGATGCGTTCGATGATACAGGGCGAAAAGGAGAATCGCCAGCGCGACGGGACTCCACGCCAGAAGTGCGCGCCAGAACACGCGCAGCCGCGAGGCCCGCACCCCATCCCGTCGCACGAAGGTGATGTTTGTGATGCGCAGCACCAGCCCGCCGCGAAACAGCAACGCTGCAAGCAACGCCGGAAGGCCGACGTAAATCGCCAGCGTCACATTGGCCACGATGAGCGGGAAGATCGGCTGCTTTGAGAAGTCAGGAGGTGTGAGTTGGCCACAGCACGGCCTCACCGCCGCGTCCGCCTCGGCGACTTCCTTTTCTCCCGGGGCCGGATGCTCCGCGACGCTCTGCTCGGCAAACCGGCGTGCGTCGCCTTTGATCGTTGCCCGCGCCATCGGCGCGGACCACGTCGCCTCGTTGGTGATGAGCGAGCGATAATGCGTGGCGATGAATACGGCGTACTGTTGGTCGGTTGGCGGGCGCTGGTTCTTGCCGAAAAACCTCATCGTCGAACGCTGTTGCAGGAGGGCGCTGAGATCCAGGAGGCCGGGATAGGACTGATTCCACTTCTCCAACACCGCGAAGCCCAACAGAGACGTGACGGTGGCAAACACCGGCAACGCGACGCAGCCCGCCACCACTGCGGCCCGCCGCCAGCGCGAGATGAAGGTCAGCCGAGACAGCAGCGGTTTTAGCGCCGTGGTGATCGCACTGGCATCCGGCAGTTGGGGCAGACGCTGCAAGAAGGCGCGAGCGTGCAACGGCAGCGGCACGGGCACGTCGCCCGCGGCGGTCGCGCATCTGCGGCCCGCAAGCGCGGCAGTGGCGACTGCGTCAAGAAACTGCGGTGCCGTTCGATTCGCAAGTTGGGGCGGAGTTACACCGTCGGCGGAGCTTGTGGTGTGGCTCGCCAGGCCGGGGGCCGGGAAATCCAGCAGCTTGGCGCGGCCGTCGCCGGTGATCCAGACGCGGTCCAGTGCCAGCACGGCCGGAAGCGTGCCGTCTTTTTCCGCAGCGCTGATTTCGCTCGCCAGATCGTGCAGCCAGAAGCGGACGTGAGCCCAAGGCTGGCGCGCCCGGACCAGATTCGCCAGCGGCTGGCCGCTCACGCCTTCGAAGGCGTCCCAGTTTTCCTCCGGCGAGCGAACGCCCGTGAGCCACCGCAACCGGCCGGCCCTCCCAATGTTCCGCCACGGTGACGGCACCGGCGGCGTGCCCGGTGGCACAACGCGAATCCACACCTTGCGCAACAAGCGGAGGTCGTAGCCCAGCAACCACTCCGCATCCGCGGTTTTGCCCAGCGGATCGAGGACGTGGTAAGGTCCAATTCGCGGCAGCGCTTCGACAGCGGCGGGCGCGGTTTCGCTGACCGCAAGCACGGGCCGCGCGAGCAGCGCAGTGCGCGAAATCACACGCGTCCGTGTCATCAAATCGTGCAGGGCGGCAAAGCCGTTTCGCCGGCGCGCGGTGCAGAACAGCAACGCCAGCAGGAAGTAGAACGAAAGTCCGGACAGAATATGCACCAGACCCGACCCTTCCAAGTACAGTTGAGGATTTCCGCCCACGATGATCCAGGAAGGCACGGTCGGCGCAACGACGTACACCAAGGCGCGGAGCAGTCCCCGCCAGACTCCAGGTGGATTGTTGTCCGGCGCGACAACGCGCAAGCGGCAGACGGCTTTGCCGGCGGTGGCGCCCCAGATGCCTTCCGGGAGCGCGTAGTACAAGACGGCCAGCACAAGCCCGGCGAGCATCGCCGAGTGTGCTCCCGGATTTTGCTTGAAGAAGAAATCCATGGCGGCCATCAAATCGCCGAACACCAGCAACTGCACCACCAACCCCACCACGGACAGGACGAGCATGTCGAGCATGCCGGCGACGCAACGCAAGCCCAGCGTGGCCGGCGTGGGCGCGACCGAGCTGTACGGGGCGAGCGCCCGGGCCAGTTCCTGGTAACTCTTGAATCGTTCGCCCGGCTGCTTTGCGAGACAGCGCAAGATGACTCCCGCCAGACCGCGTGGAATGTTGGCGCGGAGTTTCCTCGGCGAAGGCGGGCGGTGCTCCAGTACAGTGGCGAGCAGTTGCACCACGTTTTTCGCCTCGAACGGTGCGCGTCCGGTGAGCACGTAGAACAGCGTCGCGCCGACGGAATACATGTCCGAAAGGGCGTTCAACTCTTCGCCGCGCAGTTGTTCCGGCGAGCAGAAGGCGGGCGTGCCGAGGAACGCGCCGGTCATCGTCAGTGCGGGTTCGGTGCGCAAGTTGGTGGAGATCGAAAGGCCGAAGTCGCCAATCTTCACGGTGCCATCGGTGTCACGGAAGCAATTCGAGGGTTTGACGTCGCGATGCAGGATGCCGATGCGCTGGGCCGCTTCCAGGCCGGCGATGATCTGCAGCACGCAATCCACCGCCTCGCCGATCGGCAGCGGGCCGTGCGCGTTCACCCGGTCTTGCAGCGTGCCGCCGGAAACGAGTTCCATCGCGATGACGGGCGTGCCGCCGATTTCCTCCGTGCCGAACACATAGACGCTGTTCGGATGGTTGATGGACGCCGCCAGCCGGCCTTCGCGGAAAAACCGCTCGCGCGCCTCCGGCGAATCCAAGGTGTGACTGAGGGCCTTGAGCGCGACGCGGCG
This sequence comes from uncultured Verrucomicrobiota bacterium, assembly GCA_964548925.1. Taxonomy (GTDB): domain Bacteria; phylum Verrucomicrobiota; class Verrucomicrobiia; order Limisphaerales; family MWDV01; genus MWDV01. Next base: position 6,134 of record CAZJTM010000007.1, read on the forward strand.
ACCGCTCTCCAAATCGTCGGCTTCGAACACCGCGCCCATGCCGCCCTGACCCAACGTGCGGACGATCCGGTAATGCCCCAGTTGCTCGCCAGGTTGCGGCAGGCCGCGCGACTTCGATTGCAGGGCGGGTATTCCGACGGTCCCGGTTGGCCCCAAGCCCGGCTGCGTCCCGAAAGCGACCTTGAGGAGACATTTCGGGCAAAGCTCGGCAGGCACGTTGCCCGGCAGTTTGGCTCCGCACTGCGCACACTTGCGGCCGGATGAATCTGTTGCTGGCTCGGTCATTATCTCGTTCCACCCTCTACTTCAGCAAAGCCGGCGAAAGGTAACGCGGAATTCAATCCGGCGCGCGACTGCGACAGCCGCGCGTCAGGCCAGGCGCAATTGCCGTCGCGGTCGGCAAGGGTTCGGACCGACCCCGCCAAACTGGAACCTTGCGCTACGATGTCGGCCATCACAGGGATCCCGCTGCCGTCACTCGAACGTCGAAAACAGGTGGCGGATTTCCTCCTCGATTTCCTCCGGCGACGCGACCGTATCGGCAATTTCCGCGCGCAGGATTTCGCGATAGCGCGCGCGCAACCGCTGGACGGCCATCTTGACGGCGGCCTCGGTGAGGTTGAGCCGGGCCGCGATCTCGGCATACGGCAGCGCCGATTCGTCCCTGGCCAGACAGCCCCGCAGCAACTCAAACAACTTCGCGCGGCCCGAAACCACATATTCGTCGTGCAGCCGCGATAGGGTCCGCTCCAGCAACGTCAGGGCCCACTGCCGGTCAAACAGCACGTCTGGCTGGAGGTGGTGGGCCGGCTCTGCCGCGAATCGGGACTCTGCAAGTTCCTGGTCAATGGACACGACAGTCACCGTGCCGCCGCGCTTCTGCGCGTGCTGGCGATTCCATTCGTTGGCCAGAAAGCGCTTGATGGCCACGAGCAGAAAGGTGCGGAATCGGCCCTTTTCGCTTGCCGCGGCGTTCAGGTATTCCTTCCGCAACAGCCGCGCGAAGAACTCCTGAGTGAAGTCCTGAGCGTCATGCGGGCTGTGGCCGAGCCGGCGCACGAAGGCGTAAAGCGGAAACCAGTACGTGCGGCAGAGCGTCTCCAACGCCGCGTCCGAGTGCGGCGAGTTCCGGTCGCGCGCCGCCAGCACAACCGACCAATGCGTCGTCACGAACGCGGGGCAGGCCGGCGATTCCGCAATGCTCGGCGCTGTGGAGGATGGGTGCTCCGTGTGGTTTGTGCTCACGCCGCGAGCGTAACGAGTGGAAACGGAATCGCAAGTGCGGGGTAAGGTTTGCCGTGAGGGTTGAGGCAGAGGCACCGGCAAACCCACGGCTGAAGAGAGCTCGCAAACAACTTGCTCGAAACCGACAGCGACGTGGCAGCACCGCGTCAGGGGGACAACCGAATCGGGCAGAAGCCCCTGGCCGGGCTGGCGGGATCGGCTCGACAGGCTGAGCGCCTGCCAGGCGCTGGCTCCCAATGGCCCGACACGCCCCTGGTCAACGTGGCCGATCGCGAAGGCGATCGCTACGAACTCTTCGCCCGGGCGCTGATCCCCACGTGGGGGCCGCGCGTCCACTGGCCGGTGCGCAGCCAACACAATCGTCGGCTCTTAGCCCCCGTGGGCCGGGCGCGCGCAGCCGTCACCGTGCAAGTGCGCGGGGGCCGGCGTGGCGAGCAACCCGGTCGGCTGGCCACGTGGAGCGTGCGCCGCCGCCAGGTCAGCCGGGCCGCAGCCGGGCGCGACGCCGACCCGTCGCCCTTGACCTTGTGGGTTCTCGAAGCGCGGGAACTCCGACCGCACCAGGGCGTCAGTCTCGGCCCGTGGCAACTCTTGACCACGCTGCCGGTGACCACGCTGGCCGCAGCGTGCGAGCGCATCGGCTGGCATGTGCTGCGCTCGCAGATCCAAGTGCTGCACAAAGTCCTCAAGAGCGGCTGCCAAATCGAGCAACGGCAATTGGAGACGGCGGTGCGCCTAGAACGGGTGCTGGCGGTGGCCCGTTGTGGTGCCGCGGCGGTTGTTGGCACTGCGCAAAGAGGCGGTGGAACACCCCCGACACGGCGGTCAGCGCCCGGCTGAGCCAGAGCGAATGGGAAGCGTTGTGGTGTCACGTCCTTCAGCGGACTGCACCGCCCCAAACGCTGCCGAGCGTGCGGCGGACCGCGCTGGATTGCCGAATTGGGTGGCTTCCTGGCCCTCAAGCACGACGGAGAGCCGGGCTTGCTCACCTGCGGTGCGGGTTACATCGCAGCAACGAAATGGCGGCAATATGGCGACTCTGTCGTCGGAAGATTTGGAAGAAGAATGTGCGCAATGAATGGCCGGGGGGAAGTCTGCGAGCCGCCGACCGTGTCGTTGGCCGTTTGGATGAGTTGGAGATCTCTGAATTGGCGGCGCGGTTTTGACACTGACGGGCGAATCTGACTCGTCAGGGTGTCAGGATTGGCGGGCGGAAACCGCTCTGATCATCGGGGAGTGCCGGGCGGCGGGCAAATTTTCGTGTTTATCTGGGGAGTCCATTCAGGTATCAATCCACCCGCTATGAACGAACTTGCGAACCAAATCGCCTTGGTGACTGGCTCTGGCCGGGGCATCGGACAAGCCATTGCCTTGAAACTGGCCGCCAGCGGCGCAGATATCGTGGCAGTGGACTTGAAGGTGGAGTTCCTTGAGCAGACGGTCCAGGAAGTTCAGAAGTTGGGCCGCAGGGTTTGGGCGATTCCCGCGAATGTGTCCGAGGCCGCCAGTGTGGAAGCTGCCGTTGAGCAAGCGTTGAAGGCTGCGGGCCGGGTGGACATCCTAGTCAACAACGCCGGGATTACCCGCGACGGGTTGCTCATGCGCATGTCCGAGGCGGATTGGGATGCCGTGCTGGACATTAATCTCAAGGGTACTTTTCTTTTCACAAAGGCATTGACCCGGTCGTTCTTGAAGCAACGCTCTGGACGGATCATCAACATCGCTTCGGTAATTGGCCTCATGGGGAATGCCGGCCAAGCGAACTACGCGGCGAGCAAAGCGGGCGTTATCGGATTTACCAAGGCATGTGCGAAGGAATTTGCCAGCCGAGGCATCACCGTTAACGCTATTGCTCCTGGCTTCATTCAAACGGCAATGACGGATAAACTCACCGCAGACCAGAAAGACGCCATCGCCAAACAGATCCCGCTCGCAACACTCGGGACCGCCGGCGATGTGGCGAACGCCGTCTGGTTTTTCGCCCTGCCCGCTTCGGGTTACATCACCGGCCAAGTGTTGCCGGTGGATGGTGGAATGGTGATGTGAGTAAGATTTCGGCATTCGGGGCTTGACGGCCCCGAGTGCCTCGCATAGACACAATCGAAAACGAACTGGAGAATCCTATGGCTGAAAACAATATTGAGCAGCGAGTCAAGAAGATCATCGTCGAACAACTGGGCGTGAATGCCGACCAAGTCACGCCAGAGGCCAAGTTCATTGAGGACTTGGGTGCGGACTCGCTCGACACCGTGGAACTGGTAATGGCCTTGGAAGAGGAGTTCGGCCACGATATCCCGGACGAGCAGGCGGAGAAGCTTCAAACCGTCGGAGACGTGATCAAGTACGTCGAAGACATTCAAGCCAAGTAGTTGCAGCACACGAATGTCCGGGGCAGTTGAGGCTGAAACCAGCTCAACCTGCCCCGTTTACTTTTATGGTAAACTCCTCCTTGGAACGCCGGGTCGTCGTCACCGGCATGGGCTTGGCGACCCCAATTGGCCAGACGCTGGACACCTTCTGGAACAACCTCATCACCGGCCAGTGTGGTATTGACCGGATCACCCGTTTCGACGCCGCCGCGTTTGACACGCAGATTGCAGGCGAGGTGCGGGACTTCGACCCCACCCCCGCCTTCCCGTCGCCGAAGGAAATCCGCCGCACGGATCGCTTTGCCCAATTTGGTGTGTTTGCCGGCTGGCAGGCGCTCAAGGATTCCGGCGCAGACTTGGACAAGCTGAACCGCGACGAGATCGGAGCGATCATTGGTTCGGGCATCGGCGGGCTGGAAACCACAACCCTACAACACAAGGTCCTGCTGGAGCGCGGGCCGGGCCGGCTCTCGCCGTTCATGATTCCGATGCTCATCAGCAACATGGCGTCCGGCCTCTTCTCGCTATATTACAACCTTCGCGGACCAAACTTTGCCACTTGCTCGGCCTGCGCCACGGCCAATCACGCCATTGGCGAAGCCTTCCGCACCATCAAATCCGGCGACGCCGTCATGATGTTCGCCGGGGGCGCGGAGGCGACGATTGTCCCCATCGGCATCGGCGGATTCTGTGCCATGAAAGCGATTAGCACCCGCAACGACGATCCCAAGCGGGCTTCACGCCCTTTCGATCGGGAGCGCGATGGGTTTGTCATGAGCGAAGGCGGCGGGGTGTTGGTCCTCGAAGAACTGGAACACGCGAAGAAACGAGGCGCGAAGATTTACTGTGAGATTGTCGGCTATGGGAACAGCGCGGACGCCTACCATCTGACGGCACCTTCGGAAAACGGCGAGGGCGCGGCGCGTTGCATGAAAATGGCGCTTCGCAACGGCGGCCTGAATCCGGAGGATATCTCCTACATCAATGCCCATGGCACTTCAACGCCGCTTGGCGACATCGCCGAAACCAAGGCCGTGAAGGCCGTCTTCGGCGAGCATGCCCGCAAGCTGGTCATCAGTTCCACCAAGGGCGCGACCGGTCACATGCTCGGCGCGGCGGGGGCGGTCGAGATGGCCGCCTGCATCTTGGCGATGCAGCACAGCCTGGTGCCCCCGACGATCAACCAAGAGGTGCCCGATCCCGAGTGCGATCTGGACTACGTGCCGAACCAGGCGAGGGAAATGAAGGTCAACGCCTTCATCAACAACTCCTTCGGGTTTGGCGGCCACAATTCCTCCGTCGCGGCTAGGAAGTTCTTGGGTTAACCATGAAATCTGCGGCGCCTCGCGTCTTGTCGCCGAAGCCCATTTTCCTCGGCGTCAAGGGCTCCGTCATCGCGCTGGATGCGAACACGGGCGGGCAGCTCTGGGTCACGCACCTCAAAGGCAGTGGCTTTGTTCACCTCGTGCTCGACGGCGGCAATCTGTACGCGACGACGTACGGCGAAATCTTCTGCCTTGATCCACGCACTGGTGCTGGCCGTTGGCACAATCCCCTGAAGGGCTTTGGCCTCGGCTTGGTCAGCGTGGCGACGGGCGGTGTGCCTTCTTCGGGTCTGCTTCCGCTCGCAGCCGAGCGACGGCGACAGGAGGAAGAGGCCGCCGCCGGTTCATCCGCGGCGACCGCTTCGTGACCGCACAGATGAGACCGCGCGGAAAGGCACGGCTGTGAACTTCCTCGCCCTCATCGAATCGAAGCGCGATGGTCAGGCGCTCTCGGCCACGCAATACCGCGAGTTCGTTTCCGCCGTTGTTGCCGGAGCACTCCCCGACTACCAACTCGCCGCGTTCCTGATGGCGGTCTTCTTCCGCGGCCTGAGCATTGCGGAAACGACCGCCCTCACGCTGGCCATGCGCGACTCGGGCGACGTCCTCAAGTTTCCCAAAGACCCGCGCCCGCTGGTGGATAAACATTCCACCGGCGGCGTCGGCGACAAGGTTTCGCTGCCACTCGCGCCGCTGCTGGCCTGTTTGGGATTTCGCGTGCCCATGATCTCGGGGCGCGGCCTTGGTCTCACTGGCGGCACGCTCGACAAACTTGATTCCATTCCCGGCTTCCAGACGCTGCTCCCCCCCGAACGCATCGTGGAAGTTGTCCAAGATGTCGGGTGCGCCATCTGCGGCCAGACCGACCGCATGGTCCCGGCGGACAAAAGGCTCTACGCCCTCCGCGACGTGACCGGCACCGTGCCCAGCATCCCGCTCATTGTCTCCTCCATCCTCTCGAAGAAACTCGCCGAGGGTCTTCGCGCCCTCGTCTTGGATGTGAAGTTCGGTTCTGCCGCCTTCATGCAAACCCGGGCGGATGGCCGCAAGCTGGCCCAAGCCTTGGTCGCGCTCGGCAACCAGTGCGGTGTGAGCACGCGCGCCCTCCTGACCCACATGGATGAGCCGTTGGGCCACGCCGCCGGCAACTGGCTCGAAGTCAAGGAAAGTGTCGCATGCCTTGAACACAGGACCGGCGTCCCGCCCGTCCTGCGGGCTGACGACCTCCGCTCGCTCGTGCTGGCCTGTGCCGCGCACCTGCTCGTGCAGACGAACCAAGCGAAATCGTTGACCGCCGCCCTTGCAAAGGCAGAAGCCTGTCTTGCCTCGGGCGCGCCCCGGCGGAAATGGGACGAAATGCTCCTCGCGCAAGGCGCGGACCTTGAGGCTTTCAATCGGAAACTCACCCGCGACCACACGGCGCCGGCCATCGCGGAGTTCAAGGCGGACCGCGGCGGTTTTGTGGCGAAGTGCGACGCGCGGATCATCGGTCAGGTCATCCGTGATCTGGGCGGCGGCCGGCTCAGGAAAGAGGCCGAGATCAACTACGACGTGGGCGTGGATCAGCTCGCCAAACCCGGCGAAGCGGTGAAGACTGGTTCCACCCTCGCCCGCATTCACGCCGCCAGCCACCGCCAAGCGAAGGAGGCCACCTTCCGCCTGCGATCCGCATTTGAGATCGCCCCGTCTCCCCCCGCGACCCGCCGATTGATTGCCGGCGTCATCGTCTGAACGCTGGAGCCGTGTCTGTCCCGTGAGCAACGACCTGTTCCCCTCCGGCCCGTGGACCGGCTACTACAACTATCAGCCGGGCCAGCGCCATCGCATGGATTTGCACCTGACCTTCGTGAACGGCCAGATGTCCGGCGACGGCAACGATGATGTGGGGCGTTTCACCATCCGCGGCCGCTACGACGCGGCGACGAAAGAATGCTGGTGGACGAAGACCTATCCCGGCAGCCATGACGTGGCCTATCGCGGTTTTCGCGAGGGCAAGGGCATCTGGGGCACTTGGGAGATCAAGGTGTTCACGCACGGCGGCTTTCACATCTGGCCGAAACAGACCAGCGAGGACGAAACTGAAACCGCTGAAGCCACCCAAGCAGAACCAGTTGACGCCATTGCCGCGCCCGCTGTCTGAACCCCGGCCCGCTTGGACAGGCTCAGGATCCCCGATTTTCAAGACGCGCAGTCACTCAGTCAGATGCTCGCGGCCCTGGCCTCAGACACGACTCTCTCGAATTGTCACGAACCGTTTTCCCTTCGTGACAATTCGTGAGATTTGTGTCTGGCTTTGAGGCCCTGCCCCGCTCGGGGGAGTGCAAGGTCACTCCGAAGTCCCTCGGTCTGGAGGATCCCGCGATTGCTTCCACCCCCTTTTCCAGCCATCGTCTCAGGGGATGAAACAATTCGATTACCTTGTGCTCGGCAGCGGCATCGCCGGGCTGTTCTTCGCGCTGAAGGCCGCGCCGCGGGGCCGGGTGGCCATTGTCACCAAAAAGGACCGCGCGGAGTCGAATACGAATTACGCCCAGGGCGGCATCGCCGCCGTGACCAGCAAGGAAGATTCCTTTGAACTTCACGTCCGTGACACGTTGACCGCCGGCGCCGGGCTATGCAAGGAAGCTGTCGTCCGGCAGATCGTCGAGGAAGGGCCGGCGCGCATTGCCGAGTTGATCGAACTGGGCACGCGCTTTTCCGAACGGGAAGCCCCGGGCGAAGACGGCGGGCGGCAGCTCGACCTGGGCAAGGAAGGCGGGCATTCCAAGCGCCGCATCCTGCATGCGAAAGACATCACCGGACGCGAGATTGAGCGGGCGCTGCTGCAAGCCGCCGCCCGGCAGCCCAACATCACCATCTTCGAGAACCATCTGGCGATTGATCTGGTCACGAGCCAGAAACTCGGTTACGTGGGCGAAAACCGCTGCCTCGGCGCTTACGTTTTTGACAAGCAGACCGCCAGCGTCGAAACCTTCGTCGCGCCGGTCACGCTGCTGGCCACGGGCGGCTGCGGGAAGGTCTATCTCTACACGACGAACCCGGACATCGCGACCGGCGACGGCGTGGCGATGGCCTACCGCGCCGGGGCGGCAGTCGCGAACATGGAGTTCATTCAGTTCCACCCCACCTGTCTCTATCATCCGAAGGCGAAGTCGTTTCTCATCAGCGAAGCCGTGCGGGGCGAGGGCGCGGTGCTCAAGAGCGTCGGCGGGGTCGAGTTCATGGACGCGGCGCATCCGCTGAAGTCCCTCGCGCCGCGCGACATTGTGGCCCGGGCGATTGACAGCGAAATGAAGAAGAGCGGCGCGGACAACGTGCTGCTCGACATCACCCACAAACCGGCCCGTTTCCTCATCGAACGCTTCCCAAACATTTACCAGACTTGCCTCAGCTACGGCATTGACATGACCAAAGAGCCGATCCCGGTGGT
>CAZJTM010000007.1:14512-25126 GCA_964548925.1 uncultured Verrucomicrobiota bacterium
CCTCGACCTCGCGCACAACTACCGCGGCGAGGCCCCGATCCGCGACCGCTTCCCGACGATCGCGGCCACGTGCGCGAAGTTCGGGATCGACATCACGAGCGAGCCGATCCCGGTGGTGCCGGCGGCGCACTACCAGTGCGGCGGCGTAGTCACGAACATGGACGGCGAGACAGACCTGGCCGGGCTGTTCGCCGTGGGCGAGGTGGCCTGCACCGGCTTGCACGGCGCAAACCGTCTGGCAAGCAATTCCCTGCTGGAAGCGGTCGTCTGCGCCCATCGCGCCGCCGCGCGCATCGCCGCGCATCCGCTGCCTCCGGTCGAATTCGCGATCCCTCCCTGGCAGTCCGGCGACGCCAGCAACGCCGACGAAATGGTGGTCGTCTCGCACAACTGGGACGAGATTCGCCGCCTCATGTGGGACTACGTGGGCATCGTGCGAACCAACAAGCGGCTCCAACGGGCGCAAGCGCGGTTGGCCAATCTCCAGCAGGAAATCCACGAGTACTACTGGGACTTCATCGTGACCGCCGACCTGTTGGAATTGCGCAACATCGCCACCGTGGCGGAACTGATTGTGCAATGCGCGCTGATGCGGCCCGAGAGCCGCGGTCTGCACTTCAATCTTGATTACCCTGCGCCCGATCCCAACTGGGCGCAGCGCGACTCGGTTGTCCGCCGCAAGTAGTCCTCTCGAACTGCCGGGGGGCGTCGCCGTCGCACCGTATCGGCTGCGCAAATCCAGTTCAGAACTCCATCGCCTCGTTCAGCTTGCCGCACTGGGAGCAGCGCGAGCGGTCCACGTCCGGGTCGTCGGTATAGACGTAGCCGCAGTTCTGGCAACGGAAGATGCGGTCCTCGCTCGGCGTGGGCTGAAAGCGGCGGCGGCGCATCTCGGTGTAAACAACCAACACGGCCAAGGCCGCGAGCAAGCCGGCCACGTATGCGAAGATGAGGGCTTCCGGTGACATGTTACGGTTTGGCCGGGGGCGCGTTGGTCGGTGACAATGGCAGGGTTTGCCACTCGAAGATCAAGTCCCCCAACTCCATTGAGGCCATTGAAGTCTCACGCTCGCCGGCCGACGGCAATGGCTCAAATTGCGCAAGCCGGGCCGACTCGAGCGCCGCACTGTCGGCTTGGGGGAGGCCGCTCGTGCCCAGCAACACCTGCGAAACCACAAAGCCGTCGCCGTTCACCAACACCTGCACGATGCTGTTCGTCAACAAATCGGAGTGCTCCCATCCCTGGAGCGCGGGTGGATTGAGCCAACGCCGGGCGGCCAGCGGACCTTCCACACGCACGACCGAAGGGTGGGCCGTGGCGGGGACGAGGTCGCCGAGGTGCGGCACCGCGAGCGCCGCTTCGGGTTTCCCGCTGAAGCTGAAGGCAAACGGCCGGTTGGTTTGCACGAACCGACGGAAATCCGCGCCCAACTGTTGCGCGTCGAGGCTCAGCCACCGTGGCGGCTCAGACCACGTGGGCGGCTCATATTTCGGCGCGGGAATCGGCATCCATTCCACGCCCGCAAAGCTCTGCGGGTGGCCATGCACGAAGAGGGTTGGATCAGTCAGCGCCAGGAGTTCCCCTGCGGCAGGGGACACGAGTTGGAGCCGGGGCGCGGGGGAAACCAGTCGCCGTTGGACCGGTCCCCGTGCCCCGAACCAACAGAGCAAACCGACCTGCAGCGCGAACAAGCTCAGCACCATGCCCCACCACCGGCGACGCGACCACGCCTGCGATTCCACGGCGGGCCGGCTCATGGCTTCCCCGGGGCCGCCGCTTCGGCGGCAAACGGCGCGGGCAACGTGGCCAGCAGCGCGTCGTTGATCCCGGCCTCGTGCGCGAGCAGCGTCAGGCGCATCAGGATTTCATGCGTGGCGCGCTTGTCGGCCCGCACCACCAGCGTGAGCGGTTCGGCGGCGTTGGTGACGGCGGCGCGCAATCGCGCCCGGAGCAGGGTTTCGGTGACAAGCTGGTTCTGGAAGTAATACCGCCCCAGTTCATCCACGGCCACGTCCACCGTGGGCCGGTCCGTGCCCGGGAGATCCTGGGCGACCGGCAGCTTCAACTCGACGCCCGGCGTGTAAACCAGCCGCGTGAGCAGGAGGAACACCACCACCAGCATCAACACGCCCGCAAACGCGGCCACGTCCAATTGGCCGCGGAACGGCTTCACGCTCACCGGGAATCTCATGACACGCGCGATCCGGCCGTTTCCGTGATGATGTTCACGATCTCCGTTGCCGCCCGCTCCATGTCGAGCACGATGGCGTTGACGCGGCTGACGAGATAGTTGTAACCGGCGTAGGCGGGGATGGCGACGGCCAAACCCGCCGCCATGCAAATGAGCGCCTGCCAGACGCCGTGCGAAAGCTGGCCCACGTGCGCGTGCAGCCCCGCCTCCTCGATGCGCATGAACACCCGCACCAGGCCCAGCACCGTGCCCAGCAAGCCGAGCAGCGGCGCCAGTTGGGCCACCGTGGCCAGCAGATTCAGCCGTTGTTCGAGGCGCGGCACTTCCGCCAGCCCGGCCTCTTCCAACGCCTCGCGCATCCGCTCGCGCCCCTGGTCGCGATTGACAATGGCCGTCTTGACGAGGTGCGAAACCGGCCCCGGGGTGGCGTCACAGATGGAGATCGCCTCCACGACATTCGCCCGCTTGAGCACGGTGCGCACGCCGCTAAGAAACTCCGTGGAGTTGATCTGCGCGCGGTGGAAGTGGAGCACGCGCTCGACAAACACGGCCACCGCCACGGCGCTGGCCAGCACGAGCAGCCACATCACCGGACCGCCGTTGGACAACAGGAATGGCAACATGGCGGTGTTATAGAGTTCCGGGTTCCCAGTGCCAAGTGCCAAGTTGCGGTGAAGCCCGCCGCCCAAGGTCGCGCGGGAGCGGACAATGGCGGGCAATTCACGCGGGCCCGCGAAACACCGCGCCCTGCGGATCACGAACAGCGGACGACCGACCACCCTGGGCCACCGGCTCCAGGCATTTTCCGGCTTGCTTCCGCCGCCGCCGCCCCGATGCTGGGGGCATGGACAAACCGGACCAACTCCGCGAACTCTGGCGCATGCAAAAGGCCCTCAACGAACGCATCGGCGTGCAAACCGACGGCATGAGCGAAGAGGAGAAGATCAAGTGGATTCTCAACTACTGCCGCGCCATGTCGCAGGAACTCGCCGAGCTTACCGACAGCGTCCCGTGGAAGTGGTGGGCCAAGTACCAGAAGTTCGACCCCCAAAACGCCCGCGTCGAGGTTGTGGACCTGTTCCACTTCCTGATCAGCCTGGCGCAAGTGCTGGGCCTGAGCGCCGATGACGTGTTCGCCGCCTACGTGAAGAAGAACGAGGTGAATTTCCAACGCCAGGCCAACGGCTACGCGGTCAAGGACGAACACGATTCGGAACACATCTGAACTGCGCAGGCGGCGGGCCGGCGTGGACCTGTCCCAAACGGTCGCCCCAGCCCGGCAACCGTCCGGCAAGGTGCCCGGCCTTCGCAGCCGCGGTTGTGGTCCTGAGATCCAGTTCCTTCTTGAACCCGACGAGCGGGATCACGACTTCGTGGCTCTCACTTTGATGCCGGCCTTTTGGACTTCGCCGGCGGCTTCGAAGACCGCGTGCGCCTGCATTTCGAAGATTCCCGCACAGACGAGACCCATGCGGTAGCCACGGAAGCCGGGCATCAAATTGAACTCATGGAGTTCTTTCACGCGCCGCTCAATCTTCGCGACGGGCACGCCCATCTTCATGGCGAAATTCCTCTGCGCCTCGTCTTCGTGCGGGAGAAACTCGTGCAGCGGCGGCTTCATTGACACTCCGCAAGCCGGTTGTTACCGTCCGCACGCTCTAGGAAGCTGCGATGGACTACAAAAACACGCTCAATCTGCCGCGCACCGACTTCGCGATGAAGGCCGATCTGGTCACCCGCGAGCCGGAGCGCTTGAAGAAATGGGAAGCCGCCGGCCTCTACGCGAAGATTCAGGCTGCCCGCGCGGGCGCGCCGAAATTCGTGCTGCACGACGGCCCGCCGTTCGCCAACGGCGACGTCCACATCGGCACGGCACTGAACAAGATTCTCAAGGACATCATCATCAAATACAAAACCCTCCGCGGCTTCAGCGCGCCCTATGTGCCGGGCTGGGATTGCCACGGGCTGCCCATCGAGTTCAAGGTTTCGCAGGAGTTGCGCAAACAGCAGCGTGCTGCCGACGTCCCGTCCGCAGATCATTCTTCACCGGCAACCGCTGCCAGGCCAAATGAAGATGGAGCTTCCGGCGGGATGCCGGAAGCACGCTCGGAGTTCTCGGCCGCCGCGATTCGCAAGGCGTGCGAGGCTTACGCCCGCAAGTTCATTGACCTCCAACGCACGCAGTTCAAGCGCCTCGGCGTGCTGGGCGATTGGGAGAATCCCTACCTCACGCTGAACAAGGAATACGAGGCCGACGAGTTGCGGCTGTTCGCGGACATCGTCGAGCAGGGCTTCGTTTATCGCGGCAAGAAGCCGGTGTATTGGAGCATTCCGTGCCGCACAGCATTGGCGGAGGCGGAAGTCGAATACCAGGATCACGTCAGCCAAAGCGTGTTTGTGAAGTTCCCGGTCGTCGGGCGGCCCGGTGTGAGCCTCGTCATCTGGACCACGACGCCGTGGACGCTGCCCGCGAATCTCGCCGTGGCTTACAACTCGGCGTTCAGCTACTCGCTGGTGCAGGTGGGCGAAGAACAGTTCATCGTTTCAGCCATGCTCCTCTCCGCGGTCGCGCAGAAGTGCGGCTGGCCAAGTTACCAGATCATCCGCAGCCTGGACGGCGGCCACTTGAGCCAGGTCGAGTATCAACATCCGTTCTGCAAGCGCACGGGCAAGCTGTTCGCGGGCGACAGTTTTGTGGACAACGTCACGGGCACAGGCTTCGTCCACATCGCGCCGGGGCACGGCATGGACGACTACCATCTCGGCATGGCGAACAACCTGCCGATCTACTCGCCGGTGGACGACGATGGTTGCTTCACGCATACGAACGACCTGCCCGCCGACCAACAGATGCCGGCGGAGATGCTCGGCAAGTCCATTCTCGAAAAGCACGGCAAGAGCAACGCAAACGAAGCGGTGCTCCACGAACTCCGCGTCCGGCACGCGCTGTTGCATCAGGAGAACTATCACCACAGCTATCCGCATTGCTGGCGCAGCAAGACGCCGATCATCTTCCGCGCGATGGACCAGTGGTTCATCGAGATTGATCATGTTCCCACCGGCGTAGCGACGGACGGCAGTCCGCCGCCGTCTGAAGTGCGAGACACCGGCGCTCTGCCGAGCGCCGCTACGTTCCGGCAGAAGGCACTCGCTGAGATCGACCACGTCAAATGGGTGCCGGACTGGGGCGTCAACCGCATCAAGAGCGCCGTACAATCGCGCCCCGACTGGTGCATCAGCCGCCAGCGGGCCTGGGGCGTGCCCATCCCGGCGTTTTACGACGCCAAGGGCGAACCCATCCTCGACGCGCAAATCGTCCGCAACTTCGCCGACCTCGTTCAGCAACACGGCACGAACGTCTGGTTTGAAAAGTCGGCGGAGGAACTCTGGTCGCTGCTCAAGCCGAAGGACTGGAAAGGCGCGGAAGCCGTCGCCAAGTCCAACGACACGCTCGACGTGTGGATTGACTCCGGTTCGTCGTCGCGCTCGGTGATGATGCAGCGACCGGAGCTTCACCACGCTCCTCAACGTGCTGCGGACATCCTGTCCGCAGATCAAACCTCTTCCCCGCCCGCAGCCAAGCCAGAGGAAGATGGATCTTCCGGCAGGATGCCGGAAGCACGCTCTTGGCAAGCCGACGTCTATCTCGAAGGCTCGGACCAGCATCGCGGCTGGTTTCAGTCGTCATTATTGCTTTCGCTCGCCGGCAATGGCGCGGCACCGTTCAAGACCGTGCTCACCCACGGTTTCATGGTGGATGCCGATCGCGAGAAGATTTCCAAGAGCAAGCAAGGGCAGGGCGGTTACGAGAAGCCGCAAACCGCCGAGGCTTACGTGAAGAAGTGGGGCGCAGACATCGTGCGGTTGTGGGTCGCCTCGCAGGATTATCGGAACGACATCGTCGTCAGCGAAGAACGCATCGCCAAGGTGGCCGAGACCTACCGCGGCATCCGCAACGCCCTGCGCTACCAACTCTCGAACCTCTACGACTTCGATCCCGCGAAGCACACCGTGCCGGACGACCAGCTCACCGGCTTGGACCGCTGGATTCTGGGTGAGTTCTCGAAGCTCGAAAGCGAAGTCCTCGCGGCCTACGACGCCTACGAATTCCACGTCGTCTATCAAAAGGTCAGCCAGTTCATCGCCGTGGAACTTTCGGCGATTTACCACGACGTGATCAAGGACCGCTGCTACACCGACGCCGCGAACTCACCGCGCCGCCGCTCGACGCAGACCGCCCTGCACCGGCTCGTCACCGGCCTGTGCCAGATGCTCGCGCCGATCCTGGCCTTCACGGCAGACGAAGCGTGGGAGTTCGTGCCGGGCAAGGCAACGGAATCGGTCCATGGCGCTGACTGGAAGCCACAGCGCTTCACGCGCCCGGAAACCGAAGTCGAGTCGTGGAAAAACCTGTTCGTGCTCCGCGAGCTGGCGTTGCCGGCGCTGGAGAAGGCCCGGCAGGCCAAGGCCATTGGGAAAGCCCTGGAGGCCAAGTTGACGTTCAACGGCTCGGGGCAACTGCTGGCGGACGCCCGAGCGAATGCGGCGGCGTTGCAGGAGTTGTTGAATGTTTCACAAGTGCAACTCACCGAAGACCCGGGCGCTGCGGTAACGGCCTCCGTCGCCAAAGCCGACGGCGAGAAATGCGAGCGCTGCTGGCATTGGGAAACGGACGTGGGCCAAAACGCCGGGCATCCCACGCTTTGCAGTCGCTGTGTGGAGGCGGTGAAGCAATCCCAAACGTGAGACCTCCCGATGAAGCTGCCGAACGCGGAGCGGGCTGTTGTGACGGAGGAGAAAGTCGTGGAGTATCTGCTCAACCCGGCACATCCCGATAACGGAGGCAAGGCCGCCTTCTACACGGATTTGGGATTCCGACGCGACGACTGGACGGCATTGGCGGCGGCCCTGCAACGGTTGGCACAGGCGGCGGAGGTGAACTGTCAGGCGCAGTCGCCACACGGTGGGAAATATGTGGTCGTTGGTCGGATTGAGTCGCCGGAGGGAAGGTCGGCGTTGGTTCGGTCAGTCTGGATTGTGGACAAAGGAGTAGATGTGGCTAGATTGGTGACAGCCTATCCGCATCGGAAATGAGGTGCATGAAGATCAAAGAACACGAACGGGTGGTGTTGATGACTGGCGTTCCCGCCGAAGGTCTGGAAGCGGGCGACGTCGGCACGGTTGTCCATGTGTATCGCGACGGTCATGCGTATGAAATCGAGTTCACAACGCTGGAAGGGGATACGGCAGCGGTGGTGACCGTGGAAGCTGACCAAGTTCGCCCGGTCAACAAACGGGAAATCACGCACGCGCGGAAATTGCAGCCGGCCTGAAATCGGCGAGGTGGGTTGCCGTGCAGGGTGAACGGCGAGCCCGCTGGCATTGGGAGACCGACGCGGGCCGGAACGCTGAGTGCGGTCGCCGCTTCGGAGCGGTGGAGCGACTCGAGACTTGGGGACGCCCGATGAAGCTACCGAACGCGGAGCGGGCTATCGTGACGGAGGAGAACGTCGCGGAGTATTTGCTCAACCCGGCGTATCCCGACAACGGCGGCAAGGCGGCTTGTCTCCTCTTCCGGAGCGGGTTTCTGCTTTGTGATTCCGGGCGTCCGGGCGTAAGCTGCGGCATGAACTTCAGACCCGTTTCCGCTTGGTTGCTTGGCATTGTGTGGCTGACGAGCCTGCTTGGTTTCCCGGCGCAGGCCGACTCGCCGGAGACGCCGAGCGGCAAGGTGTACATCCTGCCCATCCGGGAAGCCATCATGCCGCCACTGGTCTATGTAGTCCGCCGCGGCGTGAAAGAGGCGATGGAGGCCAACGCCGACGCGCTCATTCTGGACATGAATACCGACGGCGGACGGGTGGATGTGACCGAGGAGATCATCCAGATCATCAGCAAGTTCAAAGGGCGGACCTTCACCTTTGTCAACGACCGCGCGTTTTCCGCCGGCGCGTTCATCTCGGTCGCAACGCAGAAGATTTACATGGCGCCCCAAAGTGTCATCGGTGCCGCAGCACCCATCATGATGTCGCCCACGGGCGGGGGCGTGGAGAAGCTCTCGGAAACTTTCGAAGCCAAGATGACTTCGGCCATTCGCGCGCTGGTGCGCACCCAGGCGGAAAAGAACGGACACAACATTGACGTCATCGAGGCGATGATTGACAAGACGAAGGAGTTGATCATCGAGGGCGAGGTCCTCAACAAGGAAGGGAATATCCTCACCCTCACCGACCGCCAAGCCGCCAAGGAATACGGCGACCCGCCCAAGCCGTTGCTGTCCTCGGGCACGGTGGAATCCATGAGCGCGCTGCTGGAGCAACTGGGATACGGCGGGGCGCAGCGGGTCGAAATCCGGCCCACAGGCACGGAGAAAGTGGGCCTCTGGATCAACACCATCGCGCCGCTCCTGCTCATCATCGGGATCGTGGGACTCTACATCGAGTTCAAGACACCGGGCTTCGGTCTGCCCGGCATCATTGGGATTGTGGCCTTCGCCATCTACTTTTTGGGCGGCTACGTGGCGGGACTTTCGGCCGCCGGTTGGGTCGTTGTCTTCATTGTGGGATTGGTTTTGGTACTGCTGGAACTGCTGGTCTTTCCGGGCACTTACATTGCCGGCGTCAGCGGCGCGGTCCTGATGCTGGTGGCCGTCGTCATGGGGATGGTGGACATGTATCCGGGCACGCCGCTCGTGCCGTCCTTCCCGCAATTGCAGTTGCCCCTGCGCGACCTGGGGTTGGCGCTCGCGGTGTCCTTTGTTCTCGCGCTGGTCTTGGCCCGGTTTCTGCCCCAAACCCCGCTCTATCATCAGCTCGTTTCGCAGACGGCAAGCGGCGTCGCCTCGGTGGCGGCACTGGAGGGACAACTGGAGGCCCGCATGGGCCAGTTCGGCGTGGCCATTGCGCCGCTCTGTCCTGGGGGCAAGGCCCGTTTCGACGATCAACTCCTCGACGTCATCACGCGCGGCGAAATGGTGGCGAAAGGCCGGGCGGTGAAGATCGTCGGTCGGAGCGGTCCGAACGTGGTGGTGGAGGAAGTCGCCTGAGTCGTCTCCGGGCGGCTGAAAACAGCGGCCTGCGTTGAACGCGGAAGACGCCAAGGGTTTCGTGGAGTTTGGTCCGTTGGTTCATCGTTCGTGCGCCGGGATGGGAAATCGCGCTACGTCTGTCGTGCCCTGAACCTCTGGCATCAGCATAGCCACGCCCGTGTTTTGGCGCCTGGGAATGGAAGAAAAGAACAACGCGACTCCCCGCCGCCGCGTTGCCGTGCCAGAACCCATGTTCCAAGAGCCGCCACGCCCTCGCCGCC
The DNA here is from genome assembly GCA_964548925.1 of uncultured Verrucomicrobiota bacterium. GTDB lineage: Bacteria > Verrucomicrobiota > Verrucomicrobiia > Limisphaerales > MWDV01 > MWDV01. The sequence continues at coordinate 24,013 of CAZJTM010000007.1, forward strand.
TCGAAGGTCACGGCGCGGCCGATCGTGCCCGCCACCACCCGCGTCAGCACCGCCAGCAGATGCGGGGCGTCGTCGGAATCCGATTGCCCGATGAACTTCGCGCCGCCGGCAAACTCCTCCAGGAAATCGTGGAGCGCCTTTTCGTAATCAGTGGGATGCAACATCCGCTCACGCAGAACGCCGAGATGGAGCGGCAGGTCTTGGGAAGCCGTGTTCGTGACGGGAATTCACTCGCCGGCGGCGATGAACCGCGGGTTGCGCACACGGTTGTGGATGGATTTGCGTTTCACAACCGTGCTATTGCCGAGAACCCCTTGGGGAATCAAGCACCGAGCGCAGCGCAAAGATTTATCGCTCGTTCTGGGCGGATTTGATGCGCGCAAATGCCTCCAGCGCCACCTCCCGGGCGATGGCGTGCGAGACGACCGGCACGGGATAATTGCGCCCGAGTTCCACGCCCGCGATCCGGAGCACTTCCGGCGGCGCCTGGTCCGGCCGATGAATCCATTCCGCCGGCAACCGCGCCAGTTCGGGACACCAGCGCCGCACGTACTGGCCCTGGGGATCAAACTTTTCGCCCTGCGTTGTGGGGTTGAACACGCGGAAGTACGGTGCGGCGTCCGCGCCGCAGCCAGCGGTCCACTGCCAGCCCAGCGTGTTCTGCGCAAGGTCGGCGTCCACCAGTGTGTCCCAGAACCACCGCGCGCCCTCGCGCCAGTCGAGCAGCAGGTCCTTCACGAGAAACGACGCCACAATCATCCGCACCCGATTGTGCATCCAGCCAGTGGTCCAGAGTTCGCGCATCCCGGCGTCCACGATGGGATAACCGGTGCGCCCCTTTTGCCACGCCTTGAGCCACGCCGCGTCCTTGCGCCAGGGAAACTGCGCAAACTCCGCGCGCAACGGCTCGACCGGCGTGTGCGGGAAGTGGTAAAGCAGATGATGCGCGAATTCGCGCCAGCCGACCTCCGCGAGGAATGGCGATCCCCGCCATTGCGCGACCGCCAGCCCGCGCTTTGCTGCCACCGCCTTCAGCCCATGCCACACCTGCCGGGGACTGATCTCGCCAAAGTGCAAGTGCGGCGAGAGCCGCGACGTGCCCGCCAGATCGGGC
>CAZJTM010000007.1:25136-33784 GCA_964548925.1 uncultured Verrucomicrobiota bacterium
GGTTGCGTTGTTCGGAATAATCGGTGAATGCGTTCGCCAGGAAATCCCTGAGCCGCTCCGCCGCGCCCGCGTCGCCCGGTTGCCACGCCGCGTGCAGACCAGCCACCCAGTGAATCTTTGGTTCGAGTTCAAGCGCCTCCAGCGCGAGCGACTTGGGCCACGGGGCCGGCGCGGCCAGTCTTCGCGGCGCGGGCAACGGCTCGGGCGGGTCGGGCTGCGCGAGGCAATGCCGCCAGAACGGCGTGAACACCTGAAACGGCTTGCCGCTCTGGTTTTGCACCGTCCACGGCTCACGCAACAACGCGCCGTTGAAGCTCTCGACGACAAAGCCCTTGCCGCTCAACGCTTCCTTCACCTTGGCATCGCGCGCGATGACCGCCGGCTCGTAACGGCGATTCCAGAACACCGCCCCCGCGCCGGTTTCCTTCACCAGCGCCCGCAGTGTTTCGAGCGCTGGCTCGCGCCGGATGACCAACCGCGAGCCGGCAGCGCGCAGTTGCGTCTCCAGCGCGCGCAACGATTGATGCAACCACCAGCGCGACGCGTCGCCCGGCGGCCACGGCGCTTCCTCCTCCGGCGACCAGATGAACACCGGCACGACCGGCCCGCCGCGTTCGATGGCCGCGCGCAAGGCGGGATTGTCCGCCAATCGCAAATCCAGTCTGAACCAGTGAATCGAAGGCGCGTTCACGATGCCGAGTCTGGCGGATTGAGCAGGTGATTCAAAGCGGCATCTAGTTGCGGAAAACGAAATTCAAAGCCGCGGTCCAGCAGCCGCACCGGCCGCACCCGCGCGCTGGCCAGCAACGCCTCCCGGCCCATCTCGCCGAAAAGGAGTTTCACCGCGAAAGCAGGCACGGGCAAAACCGCGGGCCGGCGTAGCGTCCGGGCAAGTGTCCGTGTGAACTCCGCGTTCGTCACCGGCGCGGGCGACACCGCGTTTACCACCCCGGTCACGTTGCCCTCGACCAGCGCGAATTCGATCACGCGCAGCAGATCCTCCAACGCAATCCAGTTCCAGAACTGCCGTCCGTTCCCCAGTCGTCCGCCCAGCCCGAGCCGGAAGGCGGGCAACATTTTCGCCAGCGCGCCACCGTGTCGGGCCAGCACGATGCCGAACCGCAAATGCACGAGACGCAGGCCGCGCTGCCGCGCCGGTTCGGCCGCCGCCTCCCAAGCTTGGCAGACTTCTGCCAGAAAGCCCGTGCCCGGACCACTTCGTTCATCGAGAAGCTCATCGCCCCGACCGCCGTAAAAACCCGTCGCCGAAGCGCAGAGCAACACGCGCGGCGGTTGCGGCAAGCGTGCCAGCGTCTCGCACAGCAGCCGCGTCGCGTCCACACGGCTGGCGCGGATGCGGGCCTTGGCGGCGCGCGTCCAGCGTTGGGCGATGGTTTCGCCCGCGAGATGCACCACAGCATCGAGTGGCCCGGCGGGTTCGAGGCACACCTCCCCCGCGTCCGGATTCCAACCCGGTCCAGTCGCACCGCCGATAGCTGCCACGCGGCGCAGGGGCACGACGCGATGGCCGTTCTTCTCGAGCCGCGGCAGCAGGGCGCCGCCGATCAAACCACTCGCGCCGGTGACAAGAATGTTCATGGGTGTGAAATCAGGGATTCAACCGCCACAACGTGAAGTTCAGCGCCGCCGCGAAACTTACCCGGGCGAGATACGGGGCAAGCAGCCACGCCGCCGCGTGGCTCACACGCCGAAACGCCGCCAGCGTGGCGACGACCACCAGCCACAACAGCACGATTTCCGCGAAAGCCAGGTCGGGCCGGTGCCGCCCGCCGAACGCCGTCACGGCAGAGCAACGCAGCAGCCAGCCGACAAGCGACCGCAGCATCCGTGGCGGATGGGCTGGAGCATTCGGGATCGCCTGCGCAGACATCGCCGCGCATCTTACGCTGATGAATCGCCACCGCCAAGCTAGTCGCTGCCCGACGGACCACGCCTCGGATGCTCGGAAGCATCCGGTGGGATTCTTGAACTGGAAAGGTGCGGTCGAATCCCAAAACTCATTCGGCTTTACTGCTGTGTCACACGGAGGCGCAGGAATCATTGTGAGTCGCTGAGGACCGCGGCATTGTCGCGTACCAACAAGGGTTCCAGCTTGGCGACAGCCTCCGGGAGCCCCGTGGCAGGCGCCGTGGCAGCCACACGGGTGTGCGCTGTCATGTTCAGCCCTCCATTGTCCACCGGGGCCATCGGCGACACCGCGCGAATGCGCGCCTCTCGGACCACGGCCAGGATCGCGCTCAACCCACTCGCCGAGTGCCTTGTGGCGCCAACGTGGTCGGCCTGGATACGGCCAAAGAACAGCGAGTTCGTGTTTGTGTCATGGGCTTCAAACCAGTCCATGCACTTGCGCAGATCATCGGCAGAGGCGGCTGTGATCGCTGGTTGCGTTGGAGTTGGGAATCAGCACGAGGTAGCCGCGCGTGGTCGGATGCCGGCCCGGGTCGGCGTGCTGATCCTTGGATGGCACGACCCGTAGCCCAGGATGATGACCGGACGCGCGTGATATGCAAAAGGAAGTCGGTCACGGCAAGGGAAACGCGTACTGGCAATCCCAACGAGATTGTGTCCTCCAGCCCAAGGTTGGCGCGAAGTGCCTACCTTGGGTGCGTGTTGGAATTTAGAAACAACGCCAACGGCGTTGCGACCTAGTCGACCGGGCGCGAGGCGTGGCGGCGGCGGGTGGAAGTGCCCCAACCTGCGCTGAAGCTACGGCTTGGCAGGGCGCGACGCCGGCCGGCAAGTGCCCGTCCCGCCGTAGCCAGGCGAAGGCCGACGCCTATTCAACCCCGAAAAAACCGGGGCAGGCCGCGCGTGACGCAGGACAACCTTTTGTTGCATATGCAACATGAAGTTGATCGAGCTTGTGAGTGAACGAAGAGGCGGTGGAGCGGACGCAACGGATTGTTTTGCGATTTGACGGGCGCTTGAAAAAGCTGTGTAGTTCTGACCAATGAATCGTCGAATTCCTATGAAGATGAGCCATTGCTTCGCGGCCATTGCAGGGCTGGCCTTGTTCTTCAGCGCAAATGTTTCTGCGGCGGATGTTGGTTACGTCCAGATCAAATCCGAATCCGGGCTGCAAGTGCTTCTTGACGGAAAGTTCCAAGGCGTGACGAAAGAGGATGTTGGAGGCATGATTTTGACTGACGTTGCCATTGGGACGCATACCCTCAAAGTGCTCAAAGCGAACTTCAATCCTCAGGAGAAGAACATTCAACTGACGAAGGACCAGATTTACGTCTGGGAAATCAAATCTCTCACACCGGGCACTCAGATCTCCGAAGAAGGAAAAACGGACGCTGGGGATTTGAGCCGACAGGTTGGCAATTTGGTCATCCAAAGTGTGCCCGTGGAAGCAACGGTGGAAATTCCGAAACTGCAGACCGAACCGTTTGCAAAATCCAAAGAGACGTGGAAGGCAGATGCGATTCCGGCTGGCGAATACCAAGTCAAGGTCGCGGCGCTTGGCAAATCCGCCACCTGTAGATGCAAAATCGAGCCAGGGAAAACGACCAGACTGCTGGCAAATATCCTGCAACAGAGAATTCGCAATCTGACCGAGGAAGAGGAAGCTGAAAGACTGGCTTTGGCCGCGCAGGAAGCAAGAAGGCAGGCGGAGGCACGAGCCGCCGAGGAGGCCGCCCGAACGCAGAAAGAACTCAGCGACAGGACGGAACTTCAAATCTCGGTATCTGTCGGCGTCAATAGTTGCACCGGCCCGAACTTGGCCGTTGACACTGAATTCACCGCCGCAGGACGTTGGCAGCGAGGCCCTGACTACCGTTATGGCAAAGGCTGGGCATTTTCCAATCCCAATATTCAGTCTTTCAAAACTCAACCAGAAAAAGGAATTAGCTTCAAAGTCCAAGCCAGCGGTTACACTCCGCTGGGTGCGAACCGACTTTGGAAATCAACTGCGACAAAAAGCTGGGAGGATTCCGCTCAGGCGAGTGTCGATGTTGTTTTCGGACATCGGACAACCGTTTACGTAAGTGTCAGAAACAATAAAATCTCCATAAGCCATGTAGTTGAGGGGCTTAACGCACCGGCTCAACCAAGAGACACGTCCAATCCCACAGAGGTCAACATTGGCGATTTTTCCCCTTGGCTCGATGCCTCCGCGTATCAGTCTCTTTTTGAGAAAAAGAGAGACGAGGGTTTGTTTCCAATAAGAGTTGAAGGGAAATCTGGAACTTCAGGCAACGTGTTCCGAGCGGGTTTTTCGTCTGCCAACAACCGATGTGGAGGCTTGGGTGACAACTCACGGGATACCGGAGCGCGATTTTGCCCAAAAAGACGAGGAGTGTCGCAATCAAGGCTATCGGATTCTATGGAAGCAGGGTTTCACGGACTTTGAGGGAACGAAACGATGGCAAGGCACTTGGGTGAAACCCTAGTTCTTCAATCCCCACTCAGTTGTCTGTTGGGCGTTACTACGATCTGATAAGTTTCTCCACCTTCGCCTTCACCGCCGCATCCATTGTGATGAGCGGCGGCCAGGGGCGTTTGAAACCTTCGCCCGGCAATTCCTTTGTCGCGTCAATGCCGAGCTTGCTGCCGCAGTTCATCTCAGGCGCGGGAGAGGGCGTTCTCGCTCACAAACAGGTTGCGGGCGCGAAAGGCGGACGGACTTTCGAGCAGGAGCACGGCCCGGAGCGCGGCCAGCGGCGTGGCAAACCACGGCTGGTGCAAGGCGCGCTCGGCGCTCGCGGCCCAAGCGGGGGCCGGCAGATGGAAGCGGCGCGCGAGTTCCTCCGCCGTGGCGGCGAGGTAGGCGTCCTGCACGCGACCCGCGTCGCCGGATTGCGGCGCGAGCAGCACGGGCGTGGCAGCCAGCGCGGCGACGTTCGGCGCGACGTAGAATTCGTCGAGAAAGTTCGCCAGGCAGCGGTCGAAGGAATCTCCCTGCGCGGCGAGCGCGGCAACTTCCGCGAGGGTCTTCGGCCTCATACCTTTCCCTCCTCGAACAGTCCCTCGACGAGGTACTGCGTCTTTACCGGGATGCGATTGGCCGGATAGTACTGACCCACGAGGTCGAGGACCTCGCGAGCGGAACGCAGGCGAAGCTGGCGGATCAGGAAAATGATGTCGGGGATGTCCGTCGGCTCGCCCGTCGTGCCGCCGAGCCGCGCGGCCATACACTTCATGGCGAGCAGGTACTCCGGCACCGGCATGGCCAGGCGCAGGTGCGGGAACTGCGGCAGCTCGCCCGGCGTGGTTTCGTGCCGCGCGGAGATGTAACCCTTCACCCCGTCGTTAAGCCAGTCGGCAGGGAGCCGCTGTTCCTCCGCAATGCGGCGCGCCAGTTCGCGGATAAGTCGGGACGGTCGAAACAGCGCGTCCACGTCCTTCGTCGTGAGCCTGGCAGTGAAAGCCAAGACCATGACGGTGCCGCCAAACAAGCAGACTTCGCCCGTCACGCCTTGTTTGCCAAGTTCGTCGGACAAAGCGCCCAAGGCTGTGAGAATTTGTTCCCGCGTCAGCGTTGAACCGCTTTGTTCCTGTGCGCTCATCGCGGCAAGACTAGCCGAGGCGGAAGAGTTTTTCCACCTTCGCCTTCACCGCCGCATCCATCTTGATGAGCGGTGGCCAGGGGCGTTTGAAGCCTTCGCCCGGCAATTTCTTCGTCGCGTCAATGCCGAGTTTGCTGCCGATGGCGATCTCGCTCGTCGCGTGGTCGAGCACGTCGGACGGGCCTTTGGTGAAGATGCTGTCGCGTTGCGGATCGGTGTTGGCGCAGAGGCGGAAGAGGACTTCGCTGGTGTTGTGCACGTCCACGTCGTCGTCCACCACCACGATGTATTTGGTGAACATCATCTGGCCCATGCCCCAGAGGCCGTGCATGATTTTGTAGGCCTGCATCGGGTAGGTCTTGCGGATGCTCACGAAGACAAGGTTGTGGAAGACGCCTTCCGTCGGCAGCGCGATGTCCACGATCTCGGGGAAGTTCATCTTGAAGATGGGCAGGAAGAGTTTCACGGACGCGCCGCCGATGTAGAAGTCTTCCATCGGCGGGATGCCGACGATGGTGGCGGGATAAATGGCGTCCTTGCGGTGCGTGATGGCGGTGACGTGGAAGACGGGATACGGCTCGGGCAAGGTGTAATAGCCGGTGTGGTCGCCGAACGGGCCTTCGTCGCGCAACGGCTCGGTCGGGTCAACGTAACCTTCGATGACGAAGTCGGCGTTGGCTGGGACTTCGAGGTCGGATGTGACGCATCGGACTAATTCGACGGATCGTTTGCGCAGGTAGCCGGCCAGGAGGAACTCGTCCAAGCCGTCGGGGAGTGGGGCGGTGGCAGCGAAGGTGAACACGGGGTCGCCGCCGAGGAAGACGGCCACAGGCATGCGTTCGCCCTTTTCGTAGTAACGGCGGCCGTGGCGGGCGGCGACTTTCTGGAGCTGCCAGTGCATCCCTGTGCTGCAGTCGTCATAAACTTGCATGCGATACATGCCGACGTTGCGCTCGCCGGTGTCGGGGTCGCGCGTCACCACACACGGCAAGGTAATGAACCTCCCTCCATCCAAGGGCCAGCATTTCACGATGGGCAGATTCAGCAAGGTCGGTGACGCGAATGACGAATGACGAATGACGAATGACGAATCATTCACGTCGAGCGCTTTTGGCCACGGCTCGGTGCGGGTTGCCGGGGCGTCGAACTTGTGGAGAACTTCCTTGCACGGGCCGTCCTTGACGAGCTTCGGCTTGGCATGTCGCAGATCGAAGGCCTGCCCCAGCAGTTGCATTGCTTCGCGAAGCGAGGTCGGGGGCTTGGCTTTCATGAGGGCGCCGAGTTCGCTGGCGACTTCGTCCACGGAACTGGCGCCCAGGCTCAGGGCCATGCGTTTCCACGAGCCGAGCGTGTTGATGGCGACCGGAAAGGGCGAGGGCTCTCCGTTCACCGTGGGCTTTTCAATCAGCAACGCCTTGCCGCCACTGGGCGATTTCATCTCGTGGTCGGCGAGGACGGTGATCTCCAGTTCGGTGGCAACGGGCTGGGAGATGCGCTTGAGTTCACTGGCCCGTTCAAGCGTGTTCAGGAAATCGCGGAAGGAATCGAAAGCCATGCCGGCAGGCTAGCAAAGGCCCGCGAATCGGCAAGGGGCGGATGGCAAAACTGGGCCTGGCGCGTTTCCGGCCACGCTGCAGGGCAGACAGGAACGGAACGGCGGACTCTGAATGTCGTAGAGGGGCGCACGTGAGTCCGCAGCCCATTGCTTCCATCCGCGCACGCCGGGCGCGGCCCCGGGAAAACCCTACGTGACCACCCACGCGAGGATCGCCTTCTGCGTGTGCAGCCGGTTCTCGGCCTGGTCGAAGATGGTCTGGGCGTTGGCCTCGAAGGTGGCTTCGTCAATTTCCTTGCCGCGATACGCAGGCAGGCAGTGCATGACGAGCGCGCCCGGTTTGGCCAGCTTCACAAGGGTCTGGTTGACTTGATAGCCCGCCAGTGCCTTCAGGCGTTCGGCGGACTCGGCCTCCTTGCCCATGGAAACCCAGACATCGGTGTAAAGCACATCCGCGCCTGCGGCGGCGGCCTTCACGTCTTCGGTGCAGATCACTTTGCCTCCCGCGTTGCGGACGAGCGTGGCACAGGGCTGAAACGCCTTGGGCGCGGCGATGCGCAGCTCGAAACCCAGCTTCGCGGCCGCGAAGACCCACGAGTTGGCCACATTGCAGGCGCCGTCGCCCACGAACGTCACCACCTTGTTCGCCAGCGGGGTGCGGCGCTTCTCCTGGATGGTGAAAATGTCCGTCAGAATCTGGCACGGATGCTCCTCGTCGGTGAGCGCGTTGATGGTGGGGATGTTCGCGAGCTGGGCGAACTCCTCCACGTCGCGCTGGGCAAAGGTGCGGAACACGGCGCCATGGACCATGCGGCCCAAGACACGCGCGGTGTCTCGCACCGGTTCGCCGCGGCCCAGTTGAATCTCGCTTGCGCTCAGGAAAATCACGTCGCCGCCCAATTCGCGGATGCCGACCTCGAACGACACCCGGGTGCGCGTGGACGATTTCGAGAAGATCATCGCCCACGTCTGGCCCGCCAGCGGTTGGCGGGCGTGCCGGCCCCGTTCGCGTTTCATCACGGCGGCGTCGGCGAAGATTCTTTCCATCTCCGCCGGCGACAGTTTTTCAATGCCTAAAAGATGTTTCACAACTCAATTGGTTTTGGGAAACAAGCCCGATGACTACCAGATACCGCAAAGCCGAGGCGGCGTCACTCCTTATTCTTGGCTTTCGCGCGGTCCACCACACGCCAGAGGTACCACGCCGCGATGGTGCGATGCGGCCGCCAGCGCTCGCCGAAGGCCAGCAGGTCTTTCACGCCCGGCAACTCGCGCCGCCGGTACGCGATGCGAAACCCCGTCCGCACACCGAAATCATCCGCCGGCAAGACGTCCGGACGCCCGAGTTGAAAGATCAACAGCATCTCGACGGTCCAACGGCCCACGCCGCGCACCTTGGTCAATCGGGCGACGATCTCGTCGTCGGACAGGCGCTCAATTTGCCGCGAGGTGGGCACGACGCCGTTCAGCGTCTTCGCCGCGAGGTCGCGGATGGCGGCCACCTTGGCCCGCGAAAAGCCCGCGCCGCACAGCGCGTCGTCGGAGACACCCGCCAGGTC
>CAZJTM010000007.1:33794-65880 GCA_964548925.1 uncultured Verrucomicrobiota bacterium
CTTCCGGAGGTGGAAAACGTCGGCCCGGGAAGAGCCGCCGGAACCGGCCCAAAATGGTGTTCGCCGCCGTGCCGTTGAGTTGCTGGTGCGCCACGGCATGCACGAGCGATTGAAATGGCGAGCGGCGTTTCTCCGGCTTGAGGGTGCAAGGGCCACACTCGCGGATGATGCGGCGCATCACGGGATCGGCGGCGGCAAGCTGGCGAAGGGCGTCGTCCATCATGGAATCGAGATTAGCGCCCGCCCGCCACGGAGGAAGGCAAGCCGCTGTCTTGGATCGTTTGGGCGCGGGTTTAGGTTTGGGCGCGGGTTTAGGCCAGCTTGCTGACCACGGATTCAATGATCTGCAAACCCTCTTCCGCGTCGGAGCGGCGCAGGTTCAGCGCGGGCAGCAGGCGGATGACTTGCGTGCCGGCGGGGATGGCCAGCAGGCCCGCCGCGTGCAGCAGGTTCATAAACCGGACGGCCTGGCTCTTGGACGGGTCGCCCGGCAGGTTCGGAATGTTGGGGGCCAACTCGAAGCCAAGCATCAAGCCCAAGCCGCGCACGGTCACAATGACGTCCGGGTGTTCATCCGCCATCCGCTGGAGGCCCGCCATCAACAGCTCGCCCATGGCCCGGGCGTTCTGGTCGAGGCGTTCGCGCTCGATAACTTCGAGCACCTTGAGCGCCACGGCGCAGGCGAGGGGCGAGCCGCCGTAGGTGGTGCCGTGCGTGCCGGCGCTGAGCAAGTCCGCATACGGCGCGCGCACCCAGAACGCGCCGATGGGAAAACCGGCACCAAGGGACTTGGCCATGGAAATGCCGTCGGGCAGAAACGTGGCACAGGCCTCTTGCCAATCAGAACCTTGCCCAGACAAGCTGGAAGCCGGTCCCGCATCTTCGAGGATGCGTTGCCAGCTTTGGCAGCGACCGGTGCGGAAGTGGCCGCATTGCACGCTGTCCATCAGGAGCAGCAGCTTGTGCTCGTCGCAAAGCTGTCGCAGGCCGAGCAAGTACTGCGGGGTGGCGGGCGTGATGCCGCCTTCGCCCTGGACACCTTCCACCAAGATGGCCACCGTGGCGGGCGAAAGGGCCGCGCGCGCGGCCTCCAAATCGTTGAACGGCACCTGGCGAAACCCCGGCACGAGCGGCTCGAAGCCCTTCCGCACCTTCTCCTGGCCGGTTGCGGAAATGCCGGCCAGCGTGCGCCCGTGAAACGAGTTGAACGCGGTCAGGATCTCAAAGCGCCCCTCGTCGTGGCCGAATTTGCGGGCCAGCTTGAACAGACCTTCGTTCGCCTCGCCGCCGCTGTTGCAGAAGAAGATCTTGCCCGAGCCGATGTGCTTGACCAAACCCGCCGCCAGCCGGCCCTGGGGCTCGTGGTAATAGTAGTTCGAACAGTGAACGACCTTTCGGGACTGCTCGATGAGCGCCTCCGTGACAGCGGGATGCCCGTGGCCCAGCGAACTAACCGCGATGCCGCCGCCCAAATCGAGGTAGCGCCGGCCATTCACGTCGAAAAGGTGGCTGCCCAGGCCGTGACTGAGCGCGATGTCAAAGCGGCCATAGGTCGGCACGACGTGTTGGCTGAACAGCTCGCGGATCGTCTCGAACTGGTTGCGGACGATGGGCGGCGGTGGCGGAACAATGTCTTTCATGGTGTCTTCCGTAAAACCAAAAGCGCAATGTTTAGAGTCAGCGTGCGGGTGTGGAAAGCGAAATGTTGCCGGCGCGGGGTTTGTGGAGGCATCACACGCTCTTGCAGCCAGGCCGTAAGGCTGCGGAGCATGGCGCGGGGAAGCGTTTCCGATGATGCCTTCGAGCAAAGTGCGACGGCGCCGCAAAAACGGGAGGGACGCAGATGAGTTCACCCCTTTGCGGCTCAGCGCATCCACGCGCTACCACCGGGCAATCAGGGCCGGAAGACGGCCCGCTGCAGCCGCAGCAAGTCCGGATCAGTCGGGCTAAGTTTGGGGGCGTCCAACTTTCGGTCTTCGTTGAGTGCCAGCCATCGCCAGCTTTCCGAGTGCCCATCCGCAAATCCGAAGGCCGCAGATTTCCCGTGCCGCGCGGTGGGGGAGTTCTGCCACAGATTGACCCGGTCCGCCGCGTTCACCGCGAAATAGCCGTCATCCAGCGTTTCGACACTTTCATCCACGAAGGTCATGGCTTCCGCCGGACCGGGGTTTTTCACGTCGCTCAGCTTCTTGTATTGGACGTATTTTGCCCCCAACACCCAGGTGGTGTCACTGACTCCGTACTTCGCGGCATCCACGGCATCTGCGCCCCCCATGCGCCCTTGGAGCGAGTAGTGCCGCACCTGCACGGTTCGCGGCATGGTGCTGGGGCCGACCTTGGCGGCGGGACACCGGTACATGTCCACGTTTGGGTTGTAGTGGTAGAGCAACCCCGCCCGGACGGCGAGGATGTTGGTGGCACCGGGCAAGGCGGAGACGTTGCCGCCGATTCCGTCAATCCAGGCACGCCGGTCATTGATCCAATTGGGCACCATTTTGTCGTTATAGTCGCCGCTGTACATCTGCCAGGAATAGCCCAGTTGCTTGAGGTTGCTGGTGCATTGGATGCGCTGCGCCTTGAGCTTGGCCTTGGACAAGGCGGGCAACAGCATGCTGGCAAGAATCGCGATGATGGCGATCACCACGAGCAGTTCGATCAAGGTAAAGGCCAGCTTGGTTGTCCCACGCCGATTCTGGCCGCCTCCGGTTGTTCCAGATGTTTTCATGCTTGGTCCATTGTTTGAGAACTTGACGCATCATGCGCCCGATTTAGCCGTTCGTCGAGCCCTGACTTGCGGCAATCTCCTCAGGGAACACCATGGCCGCATGACCGATCTGCGAGGTGGCAAACGTCCACACAAACCGCCGCGCACCGCGCTTGTTGGGGTGATTGCCCGCCTTGGCGTCGGAGGGCGCAGATGTAACCTCCGGCGCGGGCCGGCGTCTGAAGCGGCAATGCAACGAAGTCCACAACCAGCGCCGCCCGGCAGTCGCAGTGAGGGGAGTGCCTTCACCTTGATCGAACTGCTCGTGGTGATCGCCATCATCGGGATTCTGGCGGGGATGCTGTTGCCCGCCTTGAGCCGGGCGAAGGCGACCGCGCACAAGATCGCCTGCGTGAACAACCTGCGCCAGCTTGGCATCGCTTTGCGCCTTTACGTGGATGAGAACGACAGCCGTTTCCCGCCGCGCACGTACACGAACCGGTGGACGACGCTGTTGCGCGAGGGGTACCGGGATTTGAAGATTCTGCGTTGCCCTAGCGACGGACCTTCACCCGCCACGCGCACGAATAGTCCGAACGTGGCTGACGCCTCTCCCCGCAGTTACATCATCAATGGCTGGAACGATTTCTTCGCGGCCGACGCGGCGAACTGGGAGAGCTACCGCAACGGCGCCTCCGCGTTGACGCTGAAGGAGAACAATGTTGCCGAACCGACGCAGACCATTGCCTTCGGCGAGAAGGACTATGACTCGACGCACTACTACATGGACTACGAGTTCTACGATGACTTGCTGCAACTCGATCAGAGCAAGCACATGACGGCGAGGAAGGACGCGCGAGGCAACGGTGGCGGCGGATCGAACTACGCATTCGTGGATGGGAGCACGCGTTCCTTGAAGTTCGGGCGGGCCTTCAACCCGATCAATCTCTGGGCGATCACCCCGGCGGCGCGCAATAGCGCCATCGTTGTTCCGTGAAGCGGCGCTGACACTGCCACCCCGCGTCGCCGCTCGCATCGGTGGCGAGCCGTGGTCAGTGCTGGAGCACGCCACCGCGGCTATTTCGGGACGGGGAATCCGGGGGGCGTCTTGAATTCGTGCTCGAGTTTGCCGGCGTCGCTCTTGAGATAGAGCTTGTAAGCCGTGTCGGGTTCCAGCGGGTCGGCCCAGGCGCCCTTCACGGCGGGCCGCATGCCCCGGAGGGGCATGCCATAGACGAGCGCTTTGGTTGGGACTGAATTGGAGTCCGAAATCAGGTGCCAGATGGCGTGCGGGTGTTTGTTGGTTGCCGCGTCGCTGGCGGGAATGACCTTGACCTCGGTGAGGGTGAGCTTGCGGCTCAAGGCGAAGGAAACGGTATGGGACGAGGGGCGGGGGGCGTCACGCTTCCCGAAGCGCCGGCCCGCCTGCGAATTGGGCCGGATGGTGTGCATGATCTGAATATCCGGCGGCGCAAACCAGTCGGTAAAGAAACAAACATAGACGCCTGCGAGGATGGCGGCACAGAGAACCAGAATTATGTTTTTCCGAGCCATACGGGTAATGAGTGGACGCTCCCGGCCCGGGAGTATTCGAGCCGAGGCGAAATCTCTCCGCCGGGCGCCGGCCTTTACGTTGATCGAGTTGCTGGTGGTGATCGCCATCATCTCGATTCTGGCCAGCATGCTCCTGCCGGCGCTGGGCCGGGCCAAGGAAACCGCCCGCCGTATTTCCTGCAACAACAATCTCCGGCAGTTCGGCCTGGCCTTGAAGATGTATGCGGACGACAGCGAAGGCTTCTTCCCCCCCCGCCTGACCGCAGGCCGCTGGCCGCACAAGCTATACGAGTATTATGCGAGGAATACCGCCATTCTGCGCTGCCCCAGTGATGGCCAGAATCCAGCCACCCAAGGTGGCAATACCAACCTCTATCCAGCGGACGCCGCCCCGCGCAGTTACCTGATCAACGCTTGGAACGATTACTTTCAAAGCGCCTTGGAGCCGCCTGACTGGCAGGCTTACATGGCGGCCACCTACCCCCGAGGGCTCAAGGAATCACTCATCCCGCACACGTCCGACACGATCGCGTTCGGCGAAAAGGAAACCGCATCGCCCCATTACTACATGGACTTCTTCGAGGGCAACGGCAACGACGTGGACGAGGTCGAGCAGAGCCGGCATGCGGGCAAAGGCATTCGCAGCCAGGCGGGAGGCTCGAACTACGCCTTTACCGACGGCAGCGTGCGCTTCCTCAAGTTCGGCCGTGCGCTCACGCCTATCAATCTGTGGGCCGTGACCGATTCGGCGCGCACGAACTACGCGGGCTACTGACGCCCCGGCCTCCGCGGCGCGCGAGCGGGTGAAGACGGCGGGGCGTTGCCGCCGTGGCGAGTACCAACAGTCCGGCGGCGGCTCAGAGCGCCACAACCGTGATGGTGATTTGATCCTGATAATCCCCCGCCGCCGCGTTGGCCGGGTCGCCTATGGTGATCTGGATCGGCAGGCGGTTGCCATCCTGCGAGGGAGAGAGGCCTGCGGGCAGGCTCAATGGGGCGGGCGTGGCAAGGTTGAGGAGGGTGCCGTTGACCGTGCAGGAATACGCGACCGCGTCGGTGGTTGGCGAGGGAATGAGCCGCAGCACGCCGCCGTTGAGAGAACTGAAGGTGACGTTGCATCCGGTGTTCTTGCGGACCAAGAGGTCACAGCCCAGGCTTTTGCCCTGCGTGAGGGTGCCGAAGTTCAGATTCTGACTCGTGCTGCCGCTGAAACCGGACCCGCTCGTCACCAGCGAAAGGATCGCGGCGGGGACCACCACTGTGGTGAAAGTAATGGTGCGAGTGTCTATCGGCGCGCGGGTGTCGCTGTAACTCCGATAAATGCTGACCGTGATTTGGTCGGTGTAAGTGCCGGGCAGGACGAGTTGATCGGGCGGAATGTGGAACGTGAAGGAAAGGGGAATGGCCGTGCCGACCCCGGCGTTGCTGCTGCCGCTGATGACTTCGTTCGCTGTGGCGCTCGTGGGGGCCTTGAGCACAAAACTTCGCGCGCTGGTGGTATAGAGTTGGTAGTTGAGCCGACTGGCGCCGGAACGCAGTTGCCGGGTGTAAGTGCCGGTGGTGGCGGACGGGCCGGCCGTCACGGCGTAATTCCGGTTTCCGGCCACGGTCTTGGTAATCGTGAAGTTGACCGTGTTTGGATACTCGCTGCTCGAAAAGCAGTTGTAGCCGCCCGGACTGCCGCTCCAAGTCACGTTTCCGATTTGCAGCGAATACTGGGCGACGGCGACCTCGAGAGTCGTGCCGAGCAGGAACCAGCCAAGGATGAAGCGGCGCATCGTTACTCCGTAGTGGGGACCTGGATCGTCCCCAGGTCAATGTTGATGTTCTTGTCAGTCGGAATGGCGAGGGTAAAGGGCGTGTTCGGATGGCGGTCGAGCGTTCCCCGGTAATTGTCCGCGCGTAGGCCGTGCAGATAGGCCAGGCCCTCGCGGTTGGTGATGAACTCGGTCGTGGCGCCATCCGGCGCCGTGAGCGTGCCGGATTGGAGCGCCGCGGGTTTTCCGTCCGCCCAGACCAGCGTAACCGTGACGTTGGCGGAAGCCGGCCGGCCGATGCGGACGTGGGTGCCGCTGCGGTAGATGGGTTTGAGCAGGAGGTCGCCGTCTTGCGGATCGAAGTCAGCCTCGGGTCGCCGGGGTTCGATCATCACGGGGGTGTTGTAGTAGGCGGTCAATTCCGGCAGCACGGCGGGGCCGAGCCAGTCTTCGCGCGCGGCGTACCGGCCGCCCTGCGGTTGCACCCCCACTCCGCCCTCCTCGCCGAGACTTCCCGCGCTGTCAAAGATCGCGAAGGAATCCAGCACCGGGCGGGACAGGCCGAATTGTCCGCCCGCATAAACCACCGCCGTGCCCCAGCGCAGGCTGGTGCGGTTTTCGCCGGTCGTTTGTGAATCCTGGCTGAGGAGAATTTCCGCGCGCCGGCCAAAATAGCGCGCGTTGCCATAGAAGTCCTGTTCGCCGGACACCGTCTGCACGCCCAGGGCGCCGCTGAAGCTTTCCATGTGGTTGGGCGGGCTGTATTGCACTTCCGCCCGCGTGGCATGGGTGCTGGTATCGTGGCTGGAATACGCCGTGGTGCCGCGGCCCAGGTTGATGATGAGCGAGAAGAACGCCGCCCATTCGCCGGATCGGGCCGGGCCGTCGCTCCGTTGGAGGGTCACGTCCGTGTTGCACCGTCTCCAGCGGTGCGACACGGTCAGGCTGCAGGTTCGCAGGCTGGTGTCGCCGCGCAGCAGTTGCTCGCTGTAACCCAACCCCGCGCTGAAGTACTCCCCGAGGCGTTGCGAATAGCGTGCCTGGAAATCCCAGGTCTCGCCAAGCGAAACGGCGGTGGAAAACGGATCGGGTGGGACGAAGTCGCTGCTCGCGTGGCGAACGGCCAGACTCAGCACCGCGTCGGTGAACACGCTTTCCCGCGGCGCGTAGTAGCGGTATTGGAGACGCTCGGCATGGCCGGACCCAACCGCGCGGTTGTGGGTGAATGCGGAATCGAAATCCAGCACCCCGGCGGCCGTGTTGAGCACGACTTCCGCGCCGGCCTGCTGACCGTGCTGCGTCGCCTGACCGTTGACGCCCACGGTCAAGGCGTCGGTCAATCCCCAGCGATGATACGCGCTGGCGGCGGGCTCGGATTGGTAGTCGTAAATGGGATCATCCGCGTCGGGCCGGCTGGGCAGGCCCGCAGCGTAGTTGAATTCCGACTCGCCGCCCTTGAGCAGTCCGGGATCGTAGAAGAACGTCGCGTTCACGTATTCCACCCGCCCCACCGGATCGGTGATGCGCAGAATCACGTGATTGGCCCCGCCCGTCAGCGGGAAGTTGCGGATCTGGTGCGGGCCCGCCCGCAGTTGGAGCGTTTGAACGGTATGGCCATTCACCAGAATCTCCACCTTGGAATCCTCCTTGAGGTGAAACGAGGATTGGCCGAGCGGGCTGGTGACGCGATAGGGTTGCAGGCTGTCCTCGCGGTGCAGAGACAAGCCAGCCATCGGCAGAAAACTCTGAAAGCCTGTCACGGGATGGTTGAGGTCGCCCAGCGTCCAGCGCCAGCGGCGTTCGGGCAGGTCCCAAATCAGCCGCGTGTCGCGCTTGTCCCAAGTCTTCTCGGGCGCGGGGTTGATCAGGGTCTCGTTCTCAAGCACCCAGCCCCGCAGGTTGAAGGCGTTCTCCAACGCCACCCGCGGGTCGCTGAAACCTTCCGCCGCGCCACGGCTGGATTCCGCATAATCCACGCCGCCCCGCACGTTCATGTAGGCGGAAAAATCGTTGGGCAACACGGTGCGATTGGCTTGGACCATGGGGGTGCCGAACAAATCGAGCGTTTCCGTGCGCCGTTGTTCGGGCGGGACGGTCAGGTGCAGTGCGAGGTTCTCGAAATCAAACCGCACCCGCAGCCCTGCCGCCTCAAGTTGAGCCGGCGTGACCCACGGCGTGCCCGGGTCGGGCAGCTTCGCAAACTGGCTCGACGCCAGAACGCGTTCCAGGCGCGCCCGAATGGAGCGAACGTCCAGACTAACGATTTCGGTGTTGCTCAGACGCGCGTTCACCTCGCCGATGTCCTGCTGATTCAAGGTGGTTGGCAGTGGAATCGTCTGGAGTTCGGCAACCACTCGGCTCGCCGTGAGCCAGAGCGCCAGCGCGAATCGCGTCCACGCAACCAAGGAACGTGCGGCGTGGAAACCGGGCGCGGCTTGCGGGCCGGCCCGGCACAGGGGGCTGTCGCCCCGCTCATTCATCCGCCGTCAAACGAGCTTGGTACGCGGGCTCCTGGAAATCAGCGGGCAGGGTCAGGACAAACTGCCGCGCCTGCCCAGCCAGCACATTCTGCCCGGCGACGGGGGCCAATGAGTCGGCGGACACTTCGCGCTTCCTGCCCTGCGCGTCCGTCAACGCGAGCGCGGGCTCTCTCAGCGGTTGGTGCGCGGTACCGGCGTTGGTGACCGTCAGCACGTAGGTGTTGGTTTCCGAGCGCGCAAAACCCGTGACCTGAAGGTTGGGCTTGGCGTTCTTCGGTCGCACATAGACGGCGGCCATGTAGCGCACTAGCACCTTGATCTGGGCCTTGTCCTTCTCCAGCGTGAAGTTGACCGGGAGTTCCTCCGCCACGAGGCGAAACGCCCGTTCCCGGGCGAGATTCTCCGGCCCCTTCCACACAAGCCGCACGGTTTGGCTCTTGCCAGGCGCGATGGTGCCCTGCGGCGGAAAGAGGGTGAAGAGATCGGCGGCGGGTTGGTTCGTTTCCCGGCCCTCCGCATCCATCTCGCGGGTCAGGACGGTGATTTGAAAAGCCACCCGGTTGGAGGATTCGTTTTCGACCCGGAAGCTGCGAACGGCGCCATTGCCTTTCGAGTCCAGCGTGGTGGACATGGGAGACAGGGTAAACGCGGGGCTGGTCGCCGCGCAGAGGCCCAGTCCCAACATCAGGAGGCGGCAATCGAATCGCATAACAAGGCTCTGATACGCGAAAGCCGCCCGGATGGGCGGCTCGCGTTCCTCTCAGGCCGGGCAGACTGGGCTAGTTCACCGCAATCGTCAAGGTCAGCGTGTCCGAGTAGGTATCCGTGTTGACCCAGGACTCCGGGATGGTGACCGTTAGCGCCTTCACGACGCCCGCTTGTGCCGTCCGCGCGGAGGAGGTGGTAACCTGGGCGGATCCGCTGCTCAGGGTGACTTCGGTTCCGCCATACTTCATCGAGTAGTTCACGACGTCGTTGTTGCTGCCCTCCGCCCCTTTGAGCGTGGCTTGCGAGGTACTACCGGCGTTGGCGCTGGTGAGTGTCACCTTGTACCCGAGCCGGTTGTTGCTCTTCTCGGTCACATTGGCGACCAACTGGTCAGTGCAACCCGTTCCCACAGGCAAGGCGTTGTGGCCCGCCTGCGGGACGACGGCGATGGTGGTGTTGTTGGCCACCGTTCCACTCAGGGTGAGGTTCGCGCTGCTTTGCGCCCATCCGGTGAGTGCCGTGGCGGCCAGTGTGACTGCGACTACGATGTACTTCTTCATAATGCTTGCCGTGTTTTACTGTCGGAACCTGGAGTGCGTGGGCAACACTCCGCGTGTCTTTCTTGTTTGTTTGTGCCCAGTATCGCACCCCCCCTTTGCAACCGGCGTGCCGTCAGCAAAACGGCGGGGTCGCTCTTGAAACCACCTCCGTTCCCTGAAGGGATTGTGAGGCGGGGTGAGTTCGACAAACAAACTGATTCCAAACGAGTTGCGCACGGAAAACGCCGACGTGAGCGTCCGCTTTCGTCCTACAGCCTCCCGTCGGCGTTCCTACATTGGGCTTCCCTTCTGTCCTATTTGTGGCGAGGATGTCCCGTACTGTAGCAAACCCATGCCAGCCCGGGTTAAACCCGTCTGGCAAGTTGACCGATATAGCAGAGTGAACCAACTGGACGTGATTCATCGCGGATTGATCGCGCTGGGCCTGCTGCCCGCCCTTGCCTTCGCGGGCGAGAGCGGTCGCTTGACCATCGGTGGCTACGTGCCCCCGAAACAGCGGGTCGCGGCGGTTCAAACCCAGGCTTTGGTGGACGGGCCAACGGTCGTGGTGGTGCAGGAACAGAACAACAGCGCGTTGGGATACAGCGTGACCATCGAGTCACGGACTGCGGAGGGCCGGAGCCAAGCGAACCCGGGTCTTCAACTCAAATGTGATGGCCAGTCGGTCAGCTTTAGGGGGAACGAGGCCAAACTGAGCCGCGCCCCCAGCCGATCCGGATGGTCGTCCGCAGCCAAGACGCTCGAAGTTACAGCGGCTGCCCCGCGCAAGGACACCGTGTTGATCTTGACGGTCGCCTCCCAATAACCTCTCAACACGGAACCACCCCAGCGACGGCTGGGTGTCCTTCCCATCCATGATCGTTTTGAATTCCTGGGGAACCGTCTGTGCCAAGCCGCACCATTTCGTGAGGACGCGGGAAGGAAACCGCAGACGGGCTGCAGGTCAGCATTCGCGGACTTGCCGCCGCGCGTGGTGATGCTTCGCGCCTCTTAAGCTGGCGTCGCAGACTCCTTTGGGAGTCCTTGTTTGCACTGGGTGCGGTGCGCGCCTGCCAACGTCTTGCGTGGCTGCCAACCCGTGCCCGCGAAAGAAACACTCAAGCGCCACAGCGTTTTGCCGATAAGCGGGGCATGAAATCGTATCCTGTGTCGTTTGTACCCGTGGTGTTGGCCGCAATGTTGGCGTGGTGCGCGGGTCCGGCAACTGCCATCAGCCAGACTGTTCGCCTTCACGGCGGTGTCACCCTTTCCAAGCTGATCGCCGATCAACAGGCCGCCCTCGAAAGCCAGACCGGCGTGAAGCTCCAGGTGGTTGGCAACGGCTCGGGCCGCGGTTTGGCGGACTTGGCCGCCGGGCAGGCGGAAGTCGCCATCATTGCCGGTTCGCTGAAAGGCGTGGCCGACGCGGTCAACAAGGAGAAACCCGGGAGCGTGGACATCACAGGAATGAAGGAGACGCCGGTGAACAGCGTCAAGCTCCTGCTGGTCGTGCATCCGGCGAACGGGGTCAAGTCGCTTACCGAGGCCCAGGCCCGGGACGTCTTCGCCGGCAAGGTCACGAACTGGAAAGAAGTGGGCGGGGCGGACGTTCCCATCAAGATTGTGCTGCCGTTCGTCGGCGACGGCGCCCGCGTCACCGTGCAAGAGGACATTCTCAAAGGCGCTGACTTTGCCAAGGACGCCATTGTGCGCAACAGCAGCAAAGATATTCCCCCCGTCATCACGCAACTCGCCGGTTCCATTTCCTTCCTCTCCACGAAGAATGCCGAGGGGTTGACCACCGTTTTGTGTGACAAAGAACTGATGATGCCCAATTCACTGGTCACCAAGGGCGAACCCGCCGGCGACGTCAAGAAAGTGGTGGACGCCGTCAAAGGTGCGATCAAATGACCCGACCATAACTGCTACGACCGAGGCCTGGCTCAAACCAGTCCGCCCCGTTCCAGAGAAGTCACATGAAGCAACTTACGATCACCACCCTGATCTATCGAGTCGTGGCCTTGGCACTCGCGGGCTTGGTGCTCGTTGCCGGCGCCAACGTCTTCTACAGCCTGCGCCTCAAGCGCTCGGCCGCCACCATGCGCGAGGTGAGTCTCGCCGCCTCGCGAACGCTTTACCAGGCGTCCAATTTGCTCCGCGAACAGAGCCTGCTGGCCAGCGGCGCCCCGGGCGTGCCGGACATTGCCGTGATCAAAAAGGACCAGGAGCGGTTCGGCCAACTCAGCGCGGAACTCGACAAAACCTATGAGACGCTTGCGGGATTGGCCAGCGATGCGGAACTGGCGGGTTTGGTAAATGCGCTGAAGACGCATTCCCCGGCTCAGCGTGCCGCAGCCAGTAACGTCTTCGCGCTGGCCATCGGCTTTCAACAGGCGGACGCGCTGACCGCGCTGCAAAAGACCTTCAGCCCGGCGGATGCCCAGCTCAACGAGACGGCGATTCAGGCGACCACGCGGGCCTTGGCGCTCGTGGACGAGAAGCCGGCGGAGATCCTGAAATTGGTGGCGACCAACACGTATGCCGGCATCGTCTTGAGCCTTGTCACACTGCTCGCGGTCGTGGGTTTCTCGGTCTGGACCCTGCAACGCGGCGTCCTGCGTCCGTTGCGGCGCATGACCGGGCTGTTACAGGAAACCAGCGCCACGAACGCGCAATCCGCCGGACACATTTCCAGCGCGAGCCAGACGCTCGCCGAAGGAGCCGGCCAGCAGGCCGCCTCGATTGAGGAAGCCAGCGCCTCATTGGAGGAAATGGCGAGCATGACCCAGCGCAACGCGGAGAACGCGCGCAAGGCCAACGAACTCGCCAAGGCCGCCCGCGTGGCTGCCGACCGAGGCGTCAGCGACATGCAGACCATGTCCACCGCCATGCAGGCCATCAAGGTGTCCAGCGACGACATCGCGAAGATCATCAAGACCATTGACGAGATCGCCTTCCAGACAAACCTGCTGGCCCTGAATGCCGCGGTGGAGGCCGCTCGCGCCGGCGAGGCCGGCATGGGGTTCGCCGTGGTGGCGGATGAAGTGCGGGCCCTGGCCCAACGCAGCGCCCAAGCCGCCCGCGAAACCAGTGACAAGATTCAGGGGGCCATCACCAAGACCGCCCATGGCGTGCAAATCAGCGCCAAGGTCGCCGAGGCGTTGCACGAGATCGTCACGCAAGCCCGGCAGGTGGATGAACTGGCCGCCGAAGTCGCCCAGGCTTCAGGCGAGCAAACCCAGGGCATCGCTCAGATCAACACCGCCGTGAGCCAAATGGACAAGGTCACCCAGGCCAACGCCGCCACGGCTGAGCAAAGTGCCAGCGCCGCGCAGGAGTTGAACGCCCAAGCCGAAACGATGAAGAGCGTGGTGGGCGAACTGCTTGGATTGGTCGGGGGAGTGCGGCGCGACAACGCGGAAACAGCCCCCGCCGCGAGCGCCCGCTCCACCGCGGCCCTCAAGCCGACTCCGCGCCGATCAGAGGCGACCAACGGCCACGGTCGCGAGGTTCTGACTCCAACGCTTCCCACTCCGATCGCGCGAGCCAACCGTCCCGCGGAAAACGGCGAAGTCCCCATGAACGCCGACTGCGCAATCACTTGAGCCATCCGCTCCATCCGCTTCATCACTGAGATTCCGCAAACTCAAACTCCCAAAGAAAATCATGATCAACAAAAAGCTCAACGCACCCTTGCGCCTGATCCTCGTCACCGCGCTGCTCGTTCTGGCATTCCCCGCGCTCGGAGCGGACAAACCTGCCGCTCCCGCCACGATCACCAAACCCGCCTGGCTGACGGAGATTTCCATCGGCATCAAGGAGGTATATGACGACAACGTGCTTGGCGTCTCCGGCGACGGCCCCATGCGGACCGAGGGCTCGTGGGTGACGACCATATCCCCCAAGCTCGGGTTCAATCTGTTGCCCCTGTTCGGCAAGCCGAAGTCCCTTCAAACCTTCTCTTTCGGTTACGCCCCGGATTTCGTCACGTATCACAACGACACGATCGGCACCAACCTCTCGCATGAGAGTTTCAACCTCCATCGCTTTACCACCGTCCTCAAGGGCAAGGTGGATGCCTTTTCCTTCAGCTTCGACAATGCCGTCGCCTACGTGGACGGTGACCGCGAGAGCCCGGTTTACAGTTTCCCCACGGACAGCACCCGCGCTGGCTATTCCACCGGCTTCCCCCGCGAGCGGCGTGAACAAGTCCAAGACCGCGCGAAGGTTGCGCTCCAATACGACTGGGAGAAGTGGTTCATCCGCCCCACGGCCGCGTTGACCTACTACGATCTGCTGACCCGCCAAAAGAACCTCCCGGGATACCAGAACTACGCCGACCGGTACGACGTCAACGGTGGGGCGGACCTGGGCTATCGCATCAACCCCCAACTGGCTGTCACGCTCGGCTATCGTTACGGCCATCAATACCAGCAAGCCTATTTCTTCAGCCCGACCAAACACGCGCCCAACGATTACCACCGCGCCCTCCTGGGCATCGAAGGCAAGCCGTGGAAATGGTTGACGGTTTCCTTCCAAGCCGGACCGGACTTCCGAAGTTACGAGAGCGCGACGGACGCCTCGGTCAAGGACGCCGATCCCGTCAAATACTACGGCGAAGGAAACCTCGTCGTGAACGCGACGGCCAACGACACCGTTACCTTCAAGTACCGGCAGTGGCAATGGGTCGTGAGCACGGGGAGAATCCCTTACTATGACAGCAGCTTCGATTTGACTTATCGGCGCAAGTTCTCGAAGGACTTCTTCGCCGAACTCGGTGCGCGTATGCTGGAGGCTGACTACACCACCGGTTCTTTGCCGAACGCCCAGCGCATTGACCAACAGTACAGTGTGGCCGCGAGTCTGAACTACGCAGTCAACGCCAATCTCGCGCTGAACCTGACCTATTCCTTGGACTTGGGTCGCAACGCCGAGGATGCCGTCCCTGCCAACATGGAAAAGTATCGGGAGTTCGACCGACAGGTTGTGGGGTTGGGCGCGGTCTTCAAATTCTGAGGTCGTGGGGTTGGGCGTCGCTTGACGCTCAATGACGAAGCCATGCGGGTTTCCGCATGGCTTCGTCACATTCCGGCCGTGTCCAAGAAACCCTCCCGGGCGTGGTCTGGCCCGGACTCGCCGGTACATGCGGCGCGTCATGCGCCAGCGAGGATGCCGCGGTCCGCTCCACGCATCCCCGAATCGGCCAGGCAGGACGGGGGAGCAGAGCGGACGCCGTTTCAACCGCTTACGGTTCGATGGCCGGGCTAAGCGCCCAGACGTTTGATTCCACTGGAGCGGATTCGTCCGCCGGGGTGGTGTAAGCCGTCCGGATCTTGCCCGAATCCAAGCGCGCCTGTTGACTGACGCATCCGGTCAGGACGAAGGCGGTCACGGCGGCCAACAAAGCTAGTGCTGCGATTCTCATAGTGCTTTCCGTTCTCGTTTCGCGTGTCGCCCGTACTATTGCCGAAGTTGGCAATGGCTGCAATTCCGGGGGATTACGGACGCCAAACTCAGGGTGAGTCCCCGGCTTCCAGAAGATGGAGGGTTCGCGCGGCGCGGCTGTCTTGAAAGCGCGTGCGCCGCTGCGACTCCGTTACCGGGCGGTGCGGGCCAATGGTCCCCGCCGGCTGCTACTCTGCAATAACGCCTGTTCAGAGATCACACGGGCAATCTCCCGGGGCGGGAGGACGCGATCCACGCAGCCTAGCTTGACTGCTTCCGCAGGCATGCCATACACGGCACAAGTCGCCTGATTCTGGACCAGAGTCAGCGCGCCCAACCGTTTCAGGTGCGCCAGGCCCGCGGCGCCGTCCTTGCCCATCCCTGTCAAGAGGACGCCAACCAGCGCGGTGCCGGCCGCCGGCGGCTGCACAGATTGCATGGCGGTGTCAATTGACGGGCAGACATAGTTCACCTTCGGGCCGGCTGCTAGATGGAACGAGCGGTTGTTCACGAGGGTGCAGTGCATCTCGCTGGGAGCCAGAAAGACCCTGCCTTCGCTTACGCGATCGCCTTCTTCGATGAGCCGCACCGGGGCCGCAGCGTTCCGGCTCAGGGTGCGTGCCAGCGAGGCATTGATGAACTTGGGCATGTGTTGGACGATCACGAGGCAGGCCGGCAGGGGTGGCAGCGCCCGCAGAATCTCGGAGACAGCCTGGGTGCCGCCAGTGGAAGCACCGATGACCACCAGACAGCGCGCCCCTGTCACCGGCGATTGGGCAGAACCGTTCATGCGCTGAGAAACCCGAGAGCGTTCTCGACCATTTGCAGGAGTTGCTGATTGTCGAACGGCTTGGGCAGGTAGTCAAAGACGTACTCCTGTAAGCCCTCGCCTTCGGGACCGGGTTCCGGCAGGGCGGTGAGCATGCAAATCAGATTATCTCCCAGCAATTGCTCGGCAAGGATGGCGCGGATGGTTTCCCAACCGCTGAGGCCCGGCATCATAATGTCCATCAAGATCACCCCCTTGAACCCCTGCCGCAGGGCTTCCAGGCAGGTCTGTCCGTTGGGGGCTCTCAAGGCAGCGTAACCCCGCGAGGCCAGGACCAGTTCCACCGTCTTCAGGATCCCAAGATCGTCGTCAACAATTAGAATTCTGGGCTGCATGCGGTTTCGTTCTCCTCGCCGGCGGCCGGCAGCGTGAAATTCAGCGTGGTGCCCTGATGCAAACCGGCGCTTTCAGCCCACATCCTTCCACCGTGGCGCTCGATGATGGTGCGGGCGATGGCCAAGCCCAATCCAGGTTCACCATGCAGATGCCGCGAAGGGTCGGTCTTGTAGAAGGGTTCGAAGATGCGCTCCAAGTGTTGAGCTTCGAGGCCCAGCCCGTCGTCTGTTACGACCACAGTTACGGAACTGTTTTGCCGGTTGCCGCGGATGGTGATGCGCCCGTCCGGTTGGGTGAACTTGAGGGCGTTGCCGAGCACATGTCCCAACGCCTGCTGGATTTGGGCGCTGTCCACGGACACCACCAATTCGTCCGGCACCTCGTTGGAGAGAGTGCGGTCACCGCTGCGACCTAGTGGGCTGACGCAAAGCGACAGCGTGTCATCCACGAGTTCGCGCAGGTTCTTGGGCTGACAATTGGGAGTCTGGCCCGGAAGTTGGAGCCGGCAGAGTTCCAGCACCCGGGTGATGCCGGCGTGAATGCTGCGGGCGCCGTCCAGCGCGAGTTCGAGCATCTCCCGTCGAACGGGGTCTTGCTCCACGCGCAGCACCAATGGCAGGAGCGAGAGCATGGGTGTCAGCGGGGTCTTGAAATCGTGACCGAGACGCAAAGTCAGCTCCTGCTGGTATTTCAGAAGCCTTTCAACCTGGGCGGTGCGCTCGCAGACCCGGCGTTCAAGGTCCTGATTCAATGCAATCAACTCGCTGCGCAGATTCACCATGCGCTGCCCCACCCCCACGCGTGCCCGGAGTTCTTGCGGGTCGTAGGGTTTGACGATGAAATCATCAGCCCCGGCATCGAGGCCGGCGACGATGTCCTGCCGCTCGCCCTTGGCCGTGAGCAGAATGATGTAGGGCAGGCCAGTTCCATCGCGTTGCTTGAGCTGGCGGCACAAATCAGGCCCGTTCAGGCCCGGCATGATCCAGTCCAACACCGCGAGGGGAGCCGGGTCCACGCCAGTGAGTTGCTCCCAGGCCGCGTGCCCATCGGAGGCTTCGTCCACGGTGAACCCCCAGTGCTTGAACACGCCTCGCAACATGAGTCGCGTGGTTAAATCGTCGTCGGCGATGAGAATCTTCATGCTGACCAGATGGGATTGCCCCGCCGCGCCCGCGCCAGCACGGTTTCCAGTTTGTCTTTCAAGTCCTCCAGGCGATATGGCTTTTGGACGAACGCCGCGAGCCCGTGGCTCGGGAACTGCCGCGTGGCATCCTGTTCGCCGTACCCGCTGCACAAGATGATAGGGAGATCGGCTTGCCGGCGCTTCATCTCCTGGAAAGTGCTCAATCCGTCCAAGCGCGGCATCGTCAGGTCCAGCAACACGCAGTCAAACCCGGCGGGTTGTTTCTCCAATTGTGCCAGTGCCTCTTCTCCATCCGCCGCGCCCACCGCCCGGTGACCCAACCGCCGCACGATTTGCAGGCAGAGGTTCCGCACGGGAGTCTCGTCGTCCACCACGAGGATCGAGCCGAACCGGGATGCTTCCAGCTTCGGAGTTGCCGACCCCACGGTCACGTCTCTCAGCGCCTCGCATTCAAGGCTGGCCTCTGGGACTGGAAACAAGACTTCAACGGAAGTGCCGCGCCCAACTTCGCTCCGCACGAAGATGGCGCCTTTGTGCCCCCGCACAATGCCCAGCACCGCCGACATCCCCAGCCCGCGCCCGGTGAACTTGGTCGTGAAGAACGGATCAAACAACCGTTCCAGCGTGGTGGCGTCCATGCCGCACCCGGTATCCTCCACTGCGAGCGAGAAGAAGCGACCGGGCGGCGGCTTCTCTGCCAAACGGCTGCGGCCGAGCCTTGCGGCATCGGCGTCCACGAGGTGGGTGATAATCTTGACAACGCCGGGGTGGCTGCCAATCGCCTCGGCGGCGTTGGTGATCAGGTTCATCACCACCTGCTGCACCTGCGCCACGTCGGCGACGATCCTGGGCAGGTCCTCGGCCAATTCCAGATGCAGCGTCACGGTTCGCGCGATCGCCGCGCGGAACAACTGCGCATTCTCGCGCACCAGTTCGTTCAGGTCCATCGGCCGCAGTGCGAAGTGCCCCCGCCCGGAGTAGGCCAGCATTTGCCGCGCGAGATCGGCGGCGCGATGCGACGCCTGAATGGCTTGCTGGATGGAATGGCGCACGCCTGCCGAAGGCGGCAACTCGTACAGGGCGAGGTCCAGGTTGCCCAGAATGGCGGTGAGCAGGTTGTTGAAGTCGTGCGCAATGCCTCCGGCCAGCACGCCGAGGCTTTCCAGTTTTTGCGCGTGGAGGAGGCGTTGCTCCATGTCGCGCCGCTCGGCCTCGATCTGCTTGCGCTCCGTGATGTCGCGGTTGCTGGCGCGCACGCCCTGAAACACCCCGGTTTCCGAGTGGACCGGGAGGCACACGTGGCCAATCCAACGGGTTTCGCCGAGCCGTGTTTGGATCCGAAAGTCAAGTTGCTGCGTGTGAGTAACACCACACCCGGCGGCTTGCAGGTGCGAGGCGACCAGTGCTCGATCTTCCGGATGGACCAGTCGCAGGAAAAGGCCCGGGTCTTCCAAGAAGGCCGAGGGCGGATACCCGCTGATCCGCTCACACGAGGGCGAGACGTACCGGAACTTGCCGTCGGGGGTGAGCCAGTATTCCCAATCGTGCGTGAAGTTGGCGACGATCTTGTGGACCTCCGCGTTTTCCCGCAGCTCCCGGGTCCGCGCTTCCAGCAAATCCTCCACCCGCAGCAAGGCCCGCTCCCGTTTGGCATTCTCACACAAGCGAAGCAGGTAAGACAGATCGAACGGCTTGCGCACGTATCCGCTCGCGCCCTGCTTCATCCACTCCAGGGCGAGTTGCGGATTGGGGTCGCCCGTCACCATGATCACGGCGGCGGCCGGCCGGCGCTCGCGGCAACGCCGGAGAAGCTGATCGCCACTGACATCCGGCAGGTGGTAATCAAGGATCACCACCTCATACTCGCCTGCTTCGAGTCGCGCCAGCGCCTCCTGTCCGGTTCGCGCGGTTTCGGCGCAATAGGTCTGCCCCTCGAACGCGCTTTCCAGCAGGCTCAAGAGGTCCTCGCTATCTTCCACAATCAGCACGCGCGAGGCGGCCTGCGGCACGCGCCCTTGCAGGAGCAGCCGGGTTTGCTCGATGAATTGCGGTCCGTTCACGGGACAGGGAAGGAACGCGTTGGCCCCGAGTTCCGTCGTGATGCGCGCCGCTTCATCCCCGGAGAACGTAGCGGAAACCACGAGGATGGGGGTGTGATTGAAGGCGGCATGCTCGGGCGAACGGAGCAGGCGGCAGAATCGCCAGCCATCCACACCCGGCATGTAGAGGTCACTCACAATCAAGTCGGGCCGGAGTCCGGCGTGGAGCGCCGCGAGTGCGGCTTCCGCGCCTGGGTAGCCGAAGACGCGGTGGCCGGATTTCTCCAACAGGTTCATCAGAACGCGCAGTTGGGTCGAATCATCGTTGACGACCACCACTTGCGCGCCTTGGATGTTCTCGTTCATGCCGTCATGGGTTTGCTCGGAGTGGCACGCGGATGCCGGTTGGGCCAGCCACCAGCCGCTCTTCTCGAGAGCGCCCTGGAGCTGTCCACATTGCGAGTGCAGTCGGGGCAAGCCTTCGAGCGCCTTGGCGAAACCAGAAGTTGAACATCATTCGCCCTCCGTGGCGGCACCCGGGAGCCTGCGCCCCGCAGCTCAAGCCGGGCGGCTGGCGGCGGTGGTGGCGCGCAGACTGGTGTCCACCTTGCAGATGTGGTTGGTGAGCCAGTTGCCCAACATTTCCTTGAGTTGGATAACCAGTGTGGTGGTGGCTCCATCCCGTTCCACAATCTCGGCCAGGCGTTCGTAGTCTTTCAAGAACTGCACATGGGCCGCCCTGTTCTGCCCGCGCATTGGGCAGCGGTGTTGCTGCATGATGCCTTCCTCGTGGGCGAAATGATCCTTGGCGTATTGTCCGAGGAAATGAACCATCGTGATCAATTCGGCCTTCGCCGTCCCGGCCACGCAGGCGGCGTGGAGGGCATTGA
Source organism: uncultured Verrucomicrobiota bacterium (assembly GCA_964548925.1). GTDB lineage: Bacteria > Verrucomicrobiota > Verrucomicrobiia > Limisphaerales > MWDV01 > MWDV01. The sequence goes on from CAZJTM010000007.1 coordinate 54,220, forward strand.
TCCGGTTGATCAACTCCTGGTGCTGGCAATCCACGGATTCGACTCCGGTGCTCATGCGGGTCGCGTCCCAAGTGATGATGCCTTGCCCCTTGAGGGGCGGTACCACCGGGACCATGGGGAGTTCGTCCCCCGCAGTGGCCGGCGTGGTGGACCGCGCGGGAGCGGACCAGTCCGATGACGGAGTCGTGGTGCGGGGCGGGACGGGTTGCGGACGGAATGTGTGGATGCGAGGCGCGACCGAGACGGGAGCGTCGCCAAGACGGGTTGACGCCGCCGGACGCTGACCGCCTGCGGAGGAACGTGCCTCGGTCTCAGCAGCAACCTGCACCCCGTCCACGAGACTCCGCAATTCCGCGACGGCTTCCTTCATGGCCCCGGCCTGGGTATTGAGTTCTTCGGCGGCGGCGGCGCTCTCCTCGGCGCTGGCGGCGTTGCCCTGCGTGACTTTGTCCATCTGGCTGACAGCGGTGTTGACTTGCGTGATGCCCTGGCTTTGTTCGCGCGAGGCGCTCGCCACGGAAGCCGCCAATTCATCCACCTGCCGGGCCTTGAGGACAATCTCCGCGAGGCTCTTCGCCACTTTCCCGCTGATTTGAACGCCGTGCGCGCTCTTGGCCACCGAGTCGGTGATCTTGCCGGAGGTTTCCTTGGCGGCGGCGGCGGCACGCTGGGCGAGGCTGCGCACCTCGTCGGCAACAACGGCAAAGCCCGCCCCCGCCTCGCCCGCGCGGGCGGCCTCAACGGCGGCATTCAACGCTAGGAGATTGGTCTGGAAGGCGATTTCATCAATCGTCTTGACGATCTTGGCCACATCGTCCGAGGCCTGTTTGATCTCGTTCATGGCCTGGGTCATGGCCTGCATGTCGGCGGCGCCGGCGTCGCCCGCCTGACGGGCGGCGGTCGCCAGTTCCTTGACCTGCTCGGCCGTCTCCGTGTTGCGTTGGGTCATGCTGGCCATCTCCTCGAGAGACGCGCTGGTTTCCTCGAGGGACGCGGCTTGCTCACTGGCGCCCTCCGCTAACGACTGGCTGGCCGTGGTGACCTGCGCGGCGCTGCTCTTCACCTGATCGCTGCTCTGGCTCAACGTGTCAGTGACCTTGCCCAGGCGCGTGGTGATGGGTCGGGTAATGAGCATCACGAGCGCAATGGCCACGGCCAGATTGCCACCGATGCCCAGCGCGGCGAGCCACAAACCGCTCTGGCGCGCCTTCTGGGTGGCGGCCAGACTCTCGGCTTCCGCCTCGGCGATGGCGTCGGTGGAAAAGCGGTAGAGCATCACGCCGCAAATGGAGTTTTCCGCCCAGTCTTTATGGCATTCAATGCAGGACTTCTCGACAACCTCCGGCTGGAAGACCTCCAAGCAGCCGTTCGCCGTGCGCTGCACCCGGTCTGGCTTGCTGAGCAATGCGTGCTTCAGATTGGGATCCAACGGCTGCTTCAGTCGCCCAGAATCAGACGAGTAGGTGACAAGCCCCTTGGTGTTGTAAAGTGACAGTTCTTTGAGCCCTTTGATGTCCTTTTGCAGCTTGCCGGCCTTGGTGAAGGCGTCCATATCGCCGTTGGCCATGGATTGCCGGATGCCAAACTCCAGCGCCCGCAGGGTGCTGTCCGCGTTGTCCGCCAGCCGCTGCTGGATCATCCGGGTGTTGCCCTCGCCCACCTCGGCAAAGAGACGTTGAACCCTGAAATACTGAAATGCCTGGGTGGCGCAGATGGTCAAGGCAATCCCCCCCGCGAGGGAGAGGCTCAATCGGTGGTGAAGTTTCATGGGAGGGTTTCGTTCGTTTCCGGTGCGAACAGCTTCAGGGCGTCAGGATTGGGGGACGACCGCTTCGCAGAATCGGGCCGACGTCTCCGCGCCACGACTCGCCAGGATTTCGGCGCGGTGACGACTGGCCATGCTACGGAGGTAACTCCTGCGCGGCGGCTCATGTTTGATACGCTGTCCATTCGTGTCTTGTGGTCTCTCGAAGAACTGTCCTTGAACGGGTGTCGCGGAAAGTCTGGGAGGCGACTGCCGACACAGATGGCAACCCAAACGTCCTGCACCGGGTCTGAACGTTCCTACTCTCTATCGGCAGGCGCGGGAAAAGCTTGAATGGAGAATCGCGGACCAGCCCGTCTCTCGGTTGGCCGGGCTGCCCCTCAGCACTGCTTGGGTCGCCGTCCATCGGAATCGCCGAGACGCGGGTCGAACGTGAGGCTCCTTCGACGCCGGGCGACGGAGGCGGGTGATGGCTATTGCCGCCGTTCCGACTCCTGGCCGCCAGCGGGTTGGCGACGCCTGTCCCCGGCTTGTCCTCCAGAGAACGCCCGCCACCGGGCGGCGATTTGGAGACCTCTCCTCCCACTCGCCGCACCCGTGCCACAGTGAGAATTGCTGTGCCTTGCCCGACCGGCGCCGGCATTCGCGCCCACCCCGACGGCTGATGAGTCCGCGGTGGACGCGGGGCCGGATGGCCGGAGAACTGGGTGGCACAAGCCACAACCACTCCACGCATCGGCAAATGGCGACGAGCCCTGACCCGTGGGCCTCTTTCAAACCTGTGGCAGCAGACGTGAGTCCGCTCCATATTCCGGCCAGTTTGAACGGACTGACATCCGCTGCTGCAAGTTTTTGAAACTGCCTCCCGTGGGCGGGTTTACCTGACGGGCGGCTCCGGGAAAAAGTCAGCCGGCAGTCTCACAGTGAAACTGCGCTCCTGTTGTCCATCTTGGACGGTCACCTTGATCTCGCGCCCCACAGCGCGCTGGAGTGCAGTTCGCAGTTCACACACCTGGTTGCCTGCCGTCGCCGCCGCTTCACGGCGGTTGCTCCGCTGCGGGGCGGCCGCGCTCTTCTCCCGCGCCCGGCGAATCCGAGAGAGGTGGCTCCAGGGCGTCGGCGGGGCTTGGCGATCCAGTGCCTCGAGACAGGAGGCGGGCGTGGCGAAGTTCACGTTCTGCGCCCCCTCCCGGCTCCAGCAGATCACACCCAACACCTCGCCCTCGGCGTTGAGGAGCGGCCCGCCACTGCTGCCGGGCGAGATCGGGCAGGAGGTTTGGTATTGAGTGAAGCCATCCACTATCTGCACCTGGCTGACCAAGCCGTCGGTGAACGAAAAGCCGTACCCTTGCGGTGCGCCAATGGCGTAAGCCCTGGCCCCGACCGGCGGATGCGTCAGGCACAACCGCGCCAAGGGGCGTGGGACGGTTTCTACGTTCACGATGGCCACGTCTTTGGCTTCGTCCCAGTCCAGCACTCCCGTGACGGCTCGTTCCGTTCCGTCAGAAAAACGGGCGGTCACGGTCTTGGCGTCTCGCACGAGGTGCCAGGCGGTAATCGCGAGCCCTTCGCGCAGGGCGATGAACGCGGAGCCGACAGTCTTGGCGCCATTGCGCTGCTCCACTTCCAAAGTCATCACCGCCGGGAGAATAGATTGATAAACCGTTTCCGGAGACGGAACTCCGGTCGCGAGGGGGGGTGAGAGGAAGGTGACGGCCAGAACAGCCGGCCCCGCCCCGAATCTCAGGGCAATGGCCTGCCTCAGCATCCTGCTGACCCTTCGCGCGACAAACATGGAACAGTCCAACGTCCTCCAGGGTCCGTCCCGGAGCGGCGCCACACCCAGTATCGGCTGCCAACCCGGAAACTTGAGGCGGAACCGGAGCCTCGGATGCCGCAATGCTCAGAACGCCGAGCGCCTGCCCGCCAGCCCAACGTGCAACCGACGACTGGGATGCGTGGGCTGACCAGCACGTGCGCGGCGGGAGCGTTGGCCGCAGTGAGGCACGTTGGGGGAAGGGCCGTGGTGCCGCTGTCGAGGAAGCAGGCGAGGGCAATCCTCAAGTCCGTCGAGCCGGCAACCTGAGCGGGACCAACACACAGGGCGGCGGGGCTGGTGGTCGGGTGTAATGTCATTTCTTGCGGTGACCCTTGCCGCCGCGTGACATCGTGCCCGTCCTGGCGACGGTGAGAGCAAGCGCTCAGTCCCGGGTGATTTCGCGCAGCGCCGCTTCGAGTTGCTTCCGCAACTGCTCACGCTCGGCATCCGACGCCTCGCGCGGCACGCGCACGGGCGCCGCGAACACTGTCTCCCAGCGTGCGAACGGCAGCGGGACCAAAAAGCGATCCCAACTCTTCACCCGCACGCACCAACTCAGCGAATAGGACACCGGGATGATCGGCAGGCCAGTAAGTTGCGCCAGCGAAATGACGCCGGGCTGCACGACATAACACGGCCCGCGCGGCCCGTCGGGTGTGATTGCGAGGTCGTAACCGCGCTCCGCCCAACCCGTGAGTTCCAGCAACGCTTGCGGCCCCCGCCGGGACGAGGACCCGCGCACGGGTTGCACGCCGTACCGCTCCAGAATCCCGGTCAGAAACCCCCCGTCCTTGCTGGCGCTGACCATGGCGGCGAGTCCTTTCCCCTGACGGCGCGGCTGGACGTAACCGAAGAAAACCTCCAAACAAAGCGCGAGTCGGTTGTGCCAGACCACGTAGATCGCCTGACTAGTGGACGCCGGGGTGAACCAGCCGGACTGGTCCTTCCAACGCCGTCGCAGCGTCAGGGCAAGACCCCGCAGCGCCAGGAACACCAGCCACGCGCCGAGTTGCTGGGCGAAGGTCGTTCGGTGCGGGACCACCACCCCAGATTGACGCGGGCGGGTTCGCGGTTGTCCGCCGGCGGCATCCATCAAGCACCTTTCTTCAAGCACGCGCGCACCAAGTCCTCGACGGTTGCTTGGGAACCGAGCGCCGCCGCCACCCCGCGCACCGTTTCATGGGCTTCCACCTGCTTGAAACCCAGCGCCATGAGCGCCAGCACCGCGTCGTTGATCTTCTGATCCGCCGCCGACAAACCGCGCTCCGCGCTGGCCGCCTCCCACGCCGCTGCCACGCCAATTTTGTCCTTCAACTCGACGACAATACGCTCCGCTGTTTTGCGCCCGACACCGGAGATCTGCGAGAGCGATTTGACGTCCGCGCCCGCCACCGCGCCGCGAAACATCGTCACGCTCATGCCGCTGAGCACGTTCAACGCGATCTTGGGGCCGATGCCGCTCACGGTGTTGATGAGCAGCCGGAACAAGTCGCGCTCCGCGGCGGTCATGAAGCCGTAAAGCACGTGGGCGTCTTCGCGCACCGCCAGGTGCGTGAGCAGCCGCACCTCCTGGCCGGGCGCGGGCAACTTGTTGAACGACGAGAGCGGAATCAGGACTTCGTATCCGACGCCGTTCACGTCCACCGTCACCTGCGTGGGGAGCGCGTCAACCAGTTTGCCGTGGAGGAAGTTGATCATGGTTCAAATGCGTTTGCGCGGAGTGAGGCTGTAGCGCCCCGTTTCTTGAGTGTAAGTGAGCGCGAGCGCGAGCGCGTCCGCCGCGTCGGGCGCGGGGAGTTCCGCCAGCGCCAACATCCGCTGCACCATGCGGGCGACGGCTTCCTTTTGCGCGGCGCCGTGGCCGACCACCGCCTGCTTCACCTTGCGTGGGGCGATCTCCACCACCTCCAAGCCCGCTTCCGCCACCGCGGCCAGCGCCGCCCCGCGCGCTTCACCCATGATCAGCGCCGTCTGGAGATTCTGCGCGTAAAACAAACCCTCAACGACGCAGAGCGTCGGTTGGTGCGCCCGCACCACGTCGCGGAGCGTTTGGGAAATCTTCGCGAGGCAGCGCGAGCGCGGCCACGCGCTTGGGCAAACGATGGTGCCATGCGTCAGTGTCCGCGGGTGCGGCTTCGCGAGTGCGATCACGCCATAGCCCGTGCCGCGCAGGGAAGGATCCAGACCGAGAATCACGCTACCGCGGCCCACGTTGGCGCGCGGCTTGGCGTCAAGAACTGGAGACGCCGTGCGCGGCCCGCCGCTTAACCGGGCCTGCATCTGCTTGAATTGTTGCGGGGTGATGCCCACGCCCCGAAGTTGCCAACCCTGGCCCGGCTTCAAAAGCAAAAAGCCCGGCGCGCGGCGCGTTGGTTTCGCCTCATGGCACCCAGCGTCCGCGATAGAACCGTTGGGGGGACTGGGTTGCCGACGTGTCAATGTGGTCGAAGGAACCGTCGGAAGTCACATTGGTCTTGAGCGGCGTCCAGGAAGTGAAGTTGGTCGTGGCGTCAATGGCGAACCGCGTTGCCGAGGGGCCGGTCAGGCGCAAGAGCGTCTGGCCGTCGCCCGTGCGCCCCAGCAATTGCAGCCGGGGGCGAAGCGGGCTCCTGCTCTCGGCGGTGATCTGGTAGTTGTCGAAGAGCATGTAGTTGTCGCCCGGCAATTCCGGATTCGCGATCAACCACACCGCGTCAATGTCCCCAAGGCTCAAGTCGGCGTTGACGGTCGTGAGCGGTTGGTTCGTTGCGAGGAGTTGTTGATTCAGCGTGGCGCTCCAACGGTTGGACGCGAAGTCCATCGTGACCGTGAGCAGGTAGGATTGGTCGTTGGTAAGGGTGAGCGGCGTGGCCACCAGTTGATTGGTGCCGTCCAACTGGTAGGAGATCACCCAGGAATCGTTGTCGAAATCCAGCGAGAACAGCCGGTTGGTTTGAAGGTTGTAAACGCGCCACTGAAAGTAATCCCACGCGCCGAAGGAGGAATCCACGATGTTCATCAACACGGAGAACTTCACGACGGGCAACCCGGCCGCGAGCGGACGGAAGTTGATGGGACGCCAGACGAACAAATCGCTTTCGCTGGTGTCCGTCGGCGGGAAGTAGCCGATGTAAGCCTGCTGTCCCTGGCCCGCGATGAAATTGGTGACGATGCCGTTTCCACCCGTGCCTTCCCCGAGCCAGCCCTGCTGACCGACCAAAGTGAAGGCGCCGTCGTAACCCTCAACCGCTTCGAAGCGCGTCGCGAACACATTGGTTTCGGCAGGAGCGGATACGGCGACCAGGCCGGCGAACAATGTTCCGAGGCAACGAGCGAGGTGGTTTGATTTCACTGGCTTTCTCATCGGGTTCATGGACAAGGCTTGTCGGGAGGCAGTCGAGTGCATCAGAAGCCGGCGAGCGACAAGGTTACCGGTTCGCGTTGGACATGATGAGAGCAACGCTCACCGTTCCTGTTGACCGCGTCCGCCCGGAGAGCGTCCACCGCCGGAACTGGGCGGACCGGCAGGGGACGGCGCGCTGCGCGGTGCCGGCGCCACAGACGGAGCGGCAGGAGGAGCGGAGGGCGCGGGCCTCGGCGCGAAACTCGGCGCCGGTGCGGGAGACGGAGCGGGCGCGGGCCTTGTCACGGGCGGACTGTAAGCCGGCGGACTGGAGGGACGGGCAACCGGTGACGGCGCGGACGGAGCAGGCGCGGACCAGCGTTGCTCCGAGCGCACGCTTGGGGTCGGAGTCGGCGCGGAGTAAGTGCTGCGCGGGGTCGGCGGGGCCGGACGTTGCATTGCAGGCGCCGCGGGCGCTTGTGCCATCGGGGCAGATGAAGGCCGGCTGGGCTGTGTCGCCACCGGAGTGGAGGGAGCGCTGTTCGCGGCCACATTCGGCTGCCGGGGAGTGGGGCGGGTCCATGTCGTTGTGGTATTCGGACGAGCTGCGTCTTCCATGTTGCGTGCTGTCGTGCGGCCCGCTGAATTGGCGGGCGTCGTGGCTGCGGGCTCGCGGCGACCGACCGTGGTTACGGGATTCGGTGATGAACTCTCCTGGCGCTTCACGGGTGTTTCAACACTGGCGGGCGCGGATGGCGTTGAAGGACGTGCCGCAACCTCCGGTGGCGAGACCGGCCGGGGAGACTCGGCCGTCAGTCGGGCCGGCGAGAAATCGCGGGTGCGCGGCGAAATCTCCCTTGGGGTCACGGCGCCACGAGCATCCCCGCGCGCAACACCGCTGGCTGGCGTGCCGGGCTTGTCCAATGCGCCACCGACTGGAGTGGCCGGGGCTGCCGAGCGCGGCAAACTGCGGTCGCTGCGCGCTTCGATGGCCGCGCGGCGATCAGAGTAGGAGGCTGCCGAGGCGGCGCGCGGTTCGGTGCGGCCAGATTTCACTGTTACCGGCGGGGCCGCCATCTCCGGGATTTGGGGTCGCCGGATGACGAGTTCCCGGCCGCCACGTTCGAGGCGGTCGCCCGGGGCCATGCGGGGATGGTTCACGGCCACTCCCTCTTCGCGCACCCGGACGGGACGGAGTTCCGTCTTGGTGAAATGGCTTACCCGGTCCGGCGTGATGCCGCGGTTGATGATCCTGTTGTTGCCAACGATGATATTGTTGACGACGACGGCGTTCCGGTGGATGTCGCGGGCGTGATGCGGCGGCGCGCAGAAAAGATACGGCCGGTGATGACGGAAATGACTCCACGAGACGTAAGAGAAGCAGTCCCAGCCCAACCCGAAGCCGAAGCTCAGGCCCACCGAACTGCCGTAGTAAGTGAAGCCGAATCCTGGCGAGTAAACCGCCGCCGGCGGCAAGGGCGCCCAGCCGCAGTAAGAATCCGTGTAGCGCCAACTCACCCAGGACGGCCCCCAAATCGTGTCCGGTCGCCAGCACCAGCCCCAGCGGGCATGCCGGAACCAGCGTCCATAGTGGAACGGCGCCCAACCCCATGAATAATCCGAGTGCCAATACCAGCCGTAGTCCGTGTAAATCCAGCGGCCGCCGTGGGAGTAGGGCCGCCAGCCGGGTTGCAGCACGACGACGCTGGGTTGCCAACATCGCCCGTAGCCGTCCACCTCGATCCACGTCCCGTAAGGCGACAGCGAATCGTAGAAATAATTGTAGGTGACATTGGCCGGGGGGGCGGGCACGGCCTCCGTCGTGGCGGGAGCGGGCGGGGCTTCACCAGGTGTGGTCGGCATCGGTGTGGCAGCCTGGGGTGCGGCGGCGGCGGCAATGGCGGCAGCGTCAGGTTGGGTTGCCGGAACCTCAACCGCAGCCGGCGCGGGCGCCGGCGCGATGGCCGGCAACGCGCCTCCGCCCTCGCGCAGCAACCGGTCATGCTCCAGCATGGCGGTGAGCACGTCACTGGCAACGCCCAGGTCGTTGAAATAGACGATCTGCTCCGAGCCCAGGCTGAACGCGCGCGTGGAGTTTGTGATGAACGCCAGCATTACGGCCTCACTGACGCCCGCTTGGGCCAGTTTGACGATTTCGCTCGCCGCCGGCGAAAGCTTGAGGTCGGCGGGCACGGGTTTGGCGTCGCTGCCAGGGGCGGGTTCAACGCGTTCCGTCGCCGGCGCGTTCTCCGAGAGCTCGACTATCGGGCGGTCTTGTTCAACCACGGTGTTGGTTGCCACTGGGGTGTTGGTGGGGGTGGCCGCCAACTTGGCCGTGTCGCTGGAGGCGTTCTGCACGCAACCGCCCGCGACGAGGATTGCCGTCGCGAGGAGGCTCGCGCGCCACATTTGCAAAAGCCGGGTGTTCATAACTTGTTCCACTTTACTCTGGTTGGTCCAGAATTGCATGTTCGCTGTTTGCCATCCTGTTCGACTGGTGCGAGTCGGAGGGTATTCAGTCCGCCGGCTCCGCCGCTGGTTGCCAAGCCATCCGCCTCGGGACGAACCGGTTGGCTGCGCCCGCATCCGCGTCGCCCTGCGTTCCCTGCGGTGCTGTCTTCCTGCGTCGTCGCATCCTGAAAGGATTCTCCAGGACTGCGGACATTCTTGTCTGCCATGGAGGGCTAGCCTTCATGCCTTTCGGGATTGTTTGTGAAACGGCTCATAGAAGTTGGAAATGGAGCAGCAGGCCTTCGACCGATGCGTTGCGTCAGAGGCGCGGCCACGTTGCCCGGTAGATGCCAAAGCACGCTTCCACATCGTCCGACCGGACAAGCTCGCGGTAATGGCTATGGATCGCCTGTGACGAGTTCCCGCTTTCTTGGGCCGTGTGGTTTTCGTTGCGGTGCTTGGCCAAGTAGTAGTTCGCAAAGGAATGGCGCATCGCATCCTGCGGCCAATCTGTGAATCGCCCGGCCAACCGGCGAACGTGGTTGAACTCGTTCGGGCAATTGGCAATGGGCAGTTCCGAATCAGCAGCGCGGGACATGTACGTCCGGGCAGGCGCGCTTCAAGCGGTTCACTCGGACTTGGGTTTCTCCCCGCTGTAGTGGCGTCAGCGTGGCCCATGGCACACAGAATTGCCGCACGTTCTCGTGACGGTGGGCACGAAAAGTTTCCGTGTCGGTTTTCGTGCGATGAGCTTCCGGTGGTGCCTCTAGCCTGACTTTCGCACGTTGAAGGAAGGTGGGGTTGATCTGCAGACGGTTGCGCGGCGCGACGGCCTCCGGTCGGCCACACAAATCTCACTGGTTCTCTACCGCCACATTCAACGTCGGGTCTTCGGGCGATTGCGCGTCCACTTGCTGCAAAAACTTCAGCCAGTGCGTGTGCCGATGGCGTGGGGCACAACAGCCGGTGACCTGACCCTCCAGCACATTCAAGGCGGCGCAGAGCGTGGTGGTGCCGTGCCGCTTGTAGTCGTGGGTTTGGGTGCGTTGGTGGCCCTGCCGCAAGGGCCGACCGGGCGGGGTGCGTTCCAGGGCTGGAATCTGGCTTTTCTCGTCACCGCAGAGCACCAGCGCGTGTTCCGGCGGCGTCAAATACAACCCCACGAGATCCTCCAGCTTCTCCACAAAGCGCGGATCCCGACGGAGCTGGAAGCCGCGGGTCAAATGCGGTTTGAAGCCGTGCGCATGCCAAGCTCGGCGCACGGTTGAGGCGCGGGCCCCCCATCGCCCGGCCATCAAGCGCGTGCTCCAGTCGGTAGCGTTGGGGGGGGGCGAGTCTGCGTCGTTAACTGGGCCATCTGGCCGTGATCATGTTTGCGGGGGCGTCCCGGACGCGGCGCGTCGCAGGTCAATGCGATCACGCCGCCCCCTTGGAAGCGCCGCCGCGTGCGGGCACAGCGTTGGCGAGTGCCGCCCAACCGGCGGCCAAATCCTTGTCCCCGCGCCCGGCGGCGGCCCCCAGAATGATCCGCGGACGCTCAACTTGGCGTACCGGCAGGGTGTGGGATCACAGCCAGTATTGGAGCGTGGTTTGATCAGTGGGGGGCATAGTGACTTTCAAGGGTCGGCGCATGAGCCATCAGACGCGCCGTTCATGCATAGGGTACATGATTTATGGCGCAATATCCTAGCAGCCTGTCGGGCTTAGAAAGTTGGTTTTCGGACTGAATCCTATTGGCAGCCTCGGACGCTGTCGCAACCACCTTCGCGCCGCCGGCCGCTCCGGGTTCCCGGGCGCTCCAGCCCGCTGCGCGCCCGAGGCGAACGCGAGCGAGGACTGTTCGGGACGCGTTCATCGGGATGAAAAGCGGGGGCCTCCGGGGTGCGTCGCCGGCGAGAACGCTCCCCCCGTTCTGCAGGCACGCTCCAGTGCGGGAAGCCCGCCGCATCAATGTCGTGCAACTGCACCGCGCTGCTCGACCCGCTGTCGGCCTCGGCCAGGAAATCGCTCGACCGGTCTTTCCAGAACTTCTTGTGCTGCTGCAACCCGGGCGACCACGCCGCGCTCCCATCGCCGGGCGACCCCAAGTCGCCGCCAGCAGGAACGGCCCGAACCAGAAGGTCTCCCACGACAAGGCCCGGTCGGCGTTGTAATTGAGCTTCGCGCCCTCGAAGCTGGGATCGTGGACTTCGATCTGCGTGTCGTCGAAGAACCCCTCGGCCCGGTCGGCGTAAGTCCAGGGGGCGGCGTCGGCCCGGGCGATGCCCCAGGCGATGAACTCCGGGATCAAGCCCCAGATGGCAG